>JBMZAP010000111.1:0-12959 GCA_049611445.1 Phycisphaeraceae bacterium
ACTGGCAACTCCAAGAAAAAACGGACGAAGTCTTCGTTGAGATCGACGTGCCCGGGATAGGCAAGACTAGGTGCTTCCGCACCGGCGATATCGGCAAACTCGACGACGAGGGCTACCTCTACATCACCGGCCGAAAGAAAGAGATGCTCATCGTCGGTGGAGAGAACGTCTTCCCCCGCGAGATCGAAGAAGTCCTGAACATGCACCCGTCCGTCAAGGCCTCGGCCGTCGTCGGCAAGCAGGACGACATGCGTGGCGAAGTCCCCATCGCGTTCGTTGAGATTGAGGAAGACGCCGAGTTCAACGACACCGAGCTAAGAAATTTCGTGCGTGACGCAATCGCCCAGTACAAGGTCCCCCGTGAGGTCCGCCAGATCGACGAACTGCCGAGGAACCCGACCGGAAAGATTCTTCGGAGAGAGTTGAAAGTCTGATTCAGTCATGCGTCTGCGCCGCGCCGTCGCCGCCGACTTTTCTGTCGAGCAGAACGAAGCCGAGCCAGCCGATGACCGCGCACGTCAGCGTGATCGCGAAAACCCAGTAGCCGATGCCTTGCCACGCGGGCAGAGAAACACCGCTGCCCAGCAGGTTGTCACTACCTTTCCAGCCCGCATAAAGAATCACGCCAAGGAACGGAGCAATGAATCCGCGGACGCCGGTGAGCGTCTGGTGGATCGCCATATACGTCGCGGCGAGATGACGGTCAGCGAAATCATGATGGCCCAGTTGCCACGCCAGACGTCCGCCGCCGAAGAGCAGGCCCTGGCCGATGCGCGGGATGAGGATGAGCAGCAACACCCACTCCAGCCCAACCCCTTTCGCTGCGGCGAGCACCGCAACAAACGCGGTACTCTGCGTGAAGATCCATGTCAGGCCGTGCCTCGTGCGGAAGCGCGTGACATGGACTTTGTCTAAATAGTGGGCCCAGAACGGGATCGACAACGCGACGAAAAGCTGCACCGCGACCTCGGTCAGCGCGAAGCCGACCATGTATCGGCCGATGCCAAGTGAGGCCGGGCCAAGCGTCCACTTCTCGGGCAGTGCCGCGAGTTGTTGTGTGATGAAGGCGATCATCACCGTGTTACCCGCCATCGTGGCGACGCCTGCGAAGAACTGCCAGACCATATAGCTACGGAAGTGGTGGTCGGTCAGCAGAATGTGCAGTGATGCGAAGCGAGGCGATGTACTAGCCGACTTACTATTGCGAGCAGCTTCCATCTCTTGTTCGAGCAGTGCTCGCTCACGCCGTACACGCAGGCCGGCATATGCAAAGACCCCGACGATGCCAACGATCGCGGCGGCGAGAAAGACCGCCATGTAGAGCCGCGGATCAAACCCCTTTTCTTCATTGAAGAGTTTGCCTGCAACCAAAGGCAGGGCGGCGAGCATGCACGTGTTGATCAGCAGTAGTCGGCCGGTGATACGCGAACGGCTGTGCCGGGGGTAGTTGGCACGCCAGATCACGGTGCGTGTCGTGATCACCCCGGCGATCAGACAACGCGTCAGGACATAGATCCCGACAAACCAGACCGCGCTACTCGGCCTAACCGGCAGCATTGCAATCAAGGCAACCAGCGAAAGAAATATCGATTGCAACACGGCAAGCGTGACCGCTTTCTTCCGCCCGTTGGCGAGCTTGGCCCAGATCGTCGAAGTCGCGTTGGCGAACATCGGTGCCGCGGTGATCGTCGCGACACCCATCGGCCCAACCCCGAACAGCAGTGTGCCGATGACACTGATCACGCCCGCCTGCAGCATCGCCAAGGGGAACGTGAAACTCAGCTCACCCACAAGTTCGCGCGTATACGCTCGGCGGACAAAGGCCGACTGTGCCTGTGGCGCAAAGCCGCGGAGGTAATCAATCAAAGGCATGGAGCGAGGATCATAGGCGCTTGAGCGAGAAGCGCCTCCGCCAGGTGCGAACCGACCAGTCCGGCCACGCCGGTGATCAGGACTGCTGATGCTTCGGATGTCAGGGTCGCGTCCATCTCCCAGAACATCGGCCACTGAACAGCGCTACACGTACTTTATTTGACGGGGTTCTGGTACTTCTTGTCCTGCCGCAGTGACTCGCGGTATCGGCCGAACGTGCCCTGTGTTGAGCGTTTGACCGATTCGATCACGCGCTGGACCTGCGGGTGGTCGGGGTAGGTCGCTTCAAGTTCAGCAAGCGCAACATTGGTTTGGCCGATCCCCTCTCCCTCCGCAATGTTTTTGTAGAGCAGACGCCAGGCATGCTTAAGCGCGTGCAGCGCCTCGGTGCCCATCTTGTGGCGTTGGATGGCGACCGCGTTCACCGCACGCACCTTTGCCGGGTTGCCCTCAACAAACATGAAAGGCGGGACATCGTGAACAACACGTGTCATCCCCGCAACAAAGCCGTATGCCCCGATCGTCACAAAGTGATGGACTGCCGACGCGCCCCCGATCGCCGCATGGTCCTCAACGACCACGTGCCCGGCGAGTTGGACCGTGTTGGTCAGGATGACGTGGTTGCCGATGACACAATCGTGAGCGATATGCGCGTACGCCATGATCAGGTTGTCGTCGCCGACGGTCGTAACGCCGCCATCTGCATCCGTGCCCTTATTGATCGTGACGTGTTCCCGGATCTCATTGCGGTCGCCGATGATCAAGCGAGAATCCTCGCCGGCAAACTTGAGGTCCTGCGGGTCGGCCCCGAGCACCGCGCCGGGCCAGACCATGCACTGCGTGCCGATCGATGTGTTGCCGTAGACACAGACATTGGCCCTAAGTTCAGTACCCTCGCCGATCGTGACCGACGCACCGACGTGGCACTGCGGACCGATGATGACGCCCTCGCCAAGGGTCGCGCCTTTCTCGATAATCGCAGTGGGGTGGATGGTCGGCATGGCATTGGCTTTCATAGCTCCGGGTGGGAACCCGGAGCATATTTACGCGCTCTTAAAGTTACAGATGGCTTGTGGCTGCTCCGGGTTCCCACCCGGAGCTATGAAAACGTCACGCCTCACTCCTGATCGTCATCGACCATCATGAACTTCACTTCCGCTTCCGCAGCGAGTTCTTCACCGACATAAGCCCGACAGCGCATGTGCGCGATGCGGGCACGGATCTTCACTGCCTCGGCTTCAAGGAAGAGTTGGTCCCCAGGCGTGACTGGCTTACGTAACTTCACGCGATCCAGGGAAAGCAGCACCGGCAGTTTGCCGACCTGTGCCAGCGATTGGCCGATGAGCACACCTGACAACTGAGCCATCGCCTCGACAATCAGCACGCCCGGCATGATCGGCGTGTTGGGGTAGTGGCCCTGAAAGAACGGCTCGTTGATGGTGACATTCTTCACGCCCACAGCCCGGCGATCGCCGTCGATTTCGACCACGCGATCGACCAACAGCATCGGGTAGCGGTGGGGCATCATCCGGAACAGCCCACGGATGTCGATCGTATCGCCAGTCTTGCCCAGTTCATTAAGCGTCTGCTTGCGGTGCTGGGCGATCAGCTTCTTGACCAGCAACTGGTTCAGCGCGTGGCCGGACTTGTACGCGACGATCCGCCCCTTGATCGGAGCGCCAAGCAGGTACAGGTCGCCAATCAGGTCGAGCATCTTGTGGCGGACCGGCTCGTCGTCGAAGCGAAAAGCGTTATTGCCCATCGGCTTGCCATCGGTGCCGATGACCAGAGCGTCGTCTTCCGTCAGGTGCGGGAACATGCCCGCGGCCTTGGCCTGCTGAGCCTCCGCCTCGGTCGAAAATGTACGCGAGGGGGCGATCTGTGTCTTGTAGTCGTCACGGTTGAAGTCGAAGCTCACAAGCTGTCGGCCGATCGGGCCTTCGCCGTAGTCGAGTTCGTACAGCAGCGTCATCTCCGGCTCATCACTCGGTGTGGCCGCCACGACCGAGTCGCCGTCACGAATAATGACAGGCTCGGTAATCACCAACGGCTTGCGCGGCTGGTCGTTGTCCTTAAGCCCGGCCGATTCAAGCGCCTCGTAGAACGGCAGCGATGAACCGTCCATGACCGGCACCTCCGGCCCATCGATCTCGATCAGCAGGTTGTCCAATCGCAGTGCGGCGGCGGCGGACATCAGGTGCTCGACCGTATCCACACTCGCCTCGCCCTGCTTGATCGCAGAACGGCGCGGGCGCTTCACGACGCGTGAGACCAGCGCAGGGATCGGCGTGTTGTCCAAATCGGTTCGGACAAAGACGATGCCGTGGTTGGCCGGCGCGGGCTTGATCGTCAGCGTGACCTCTTGCGGGTTGAAGAGCCCGGGGCCTTTGATCGTGACCGACTTGTCAATGGTCTGTTGAGGCTGCATAGGTTTAAAGGTCCTTCAAGACCTTGCTGACTTTCTTCATCATGTCCGGCAATTTTCGTACGGCCATTTCTTCGCGGAATTTCGTCTTCAACGGGCCGGCAGGATATCCACCCCATTGCTCGCCGTCGGGCATGTCGTTAATCACCGCCGAACCCCCGGCGATCTGGCAACCACGCCCGATGTGGATGTGGTCCTTAATCATCGTCTTACCGCCGATGATCGTGCCATCACCGATTGTTGTCGAGCCCGCAATACCGACACAGCCGGCGATGAGGATCATATGACCCAGACGACAGTTGTGGCCGATCTGTACGAGATTGTCGATCTTGCAGTGGTCACCGATCACCGTCGCATCAAACTTGGCCCGGTCGATGGTGGTGTTCGCGCCGATCTCGCAGTCACTGCCAATGCGAACGGTGCCGATTTGTGGGATCTTGACAACCTTTGGCGAGCCGGAGGAAGTATCCACGCGGTAACCGAAGCCATCGGTGCCAATGATCGCGCCTGCATAAAGAACGGTGCGATCGCCAATGCTGCATCGCTCACGAACAACAACATTGGTCCACAGTTCACATCCATCGCCAATGACCGTATCGTCATAGACCGTCACACCGGCATGGAGCGTCACGTCGTCGCCGAGCTTCACGCCGGGCTTGATCACACAATTCGGACCGATGCGGCAGTTCTCACCGACAGTCGCGGTCTCCGCGATGAGCACGGAGGGGTGCACGCCCTTGGGCGGGACCGGCACGGGCGGGGCATAGGCCTCCAGCACAAGGGCCATTGCCAAGTCCGCGTTCTCAACGAAAATCAGTGCTTTGCCTTCGCCGGGTTCGAGATCGATATCGCTGTTGACCAACGCGGCAGAAGCGCCCGAAGCGGCCCACTTCTGAGCGTACTGGCCCGAGCCGATGAAGGTCAACTCGCCAGCCTGAGCGTAATCAATCTCAGCCAGCGCGTTAATCGTCAAGTCACCGGGGCCGCGGAGCTGGCCGCCGACCATCTCCGCGATCGCTTGGGTCGTGTAGGGCACAACGTTTCCTTGCTCAGGCGTGGGGGCTTGGGAGGACAGGCTTGGTTCGCTCAACGATTCTGGTGGTCGAGGTTGAGCTTCTCAAGCACGATCGGCGTGAGGTTGATCTTCTCGGAACGGTAGACAACCCGACGGTTGCCGATGACCTGCACGAGCTGCTCGGGGTTGAGCTGATCAAAATCCGGGCTTGGCGTGTCAAACAGCACCAGGTCGTAGCCCTCTTTCTGAGCGACCGCTGCGACAGCCTTATCGATTTCGCCATAGAGCTCGATCAAGAACAAACGCTGCTCACGCACCAGGTTCTGCTGTTCGATCTGAGACCAGGCCTGGAACTCATAGAGTGCCTTGGTGATCTCTCGCTCAGTCTTCTGACGCTCAGCGGCATTGCCCGCAAGGTCCAGGTTCGTCCGCAGGACATTGATCGCATCCTGCTTTTTCTTCTGCTCAGACTGAAGCTTGATCTGACGCTTCTGGACGTCGCCCTGGAAGTCCTGATTCTTCTGGCACTTGGCAATCAGCTCGGCCACATTGACCACGGCAACGGCGGTCTTCGGGGCCTTGGCCGCGTTCTGAGCCTCAAGACGCTGACCCTGCATCATCACGGCCCCAAAACACAGGGCGGCAGCAGCCAGCAGGCAGATCATTTTCGTGTTCGGACGCATCATGGGGCAATTCCTTCCCGGTTTGTGGGATAATTGGTGGATCTTTCAGGCGCAGGAACCAGCCACATAGTTTAACAGACGCGGATACGGCTTGAGGTTTGAGGTGTGAGGCCCGATTTCCAGACGCAAGCCTCAAGCCCCCTTTGCCATCGCCAGCTTGGTAAACACCAGCACGTCGTACAACGCGTGGACCGCCACGACGATCCCGAAACCCCGGGTCAGGTAGATCGCGGCGAAGTAGATCCCTGCAACGGTGTAGAAGAGCATCTTGATCATCGTGAAAGGGTTGTGGTCGCCCATAAAGTGGACCAGCGCAAAGCCCAGCGAACTCACCGCCACCGCAGAGATCACACAAACCTCTTCGGGCAGGGAGAGCAGGTCCTTCGTCACCGCGTGGATCGCCGCGATCGCCACCAGGCGGAACAGCAGCTCCTCGTACACCCCCGCGCCGATCGCGATCACCATGTCCCGACGCCAGAGCCCCCAGTCCACGTCTTCAAACGCCGCCGCCACCGCCGGCTCGCGCAGCAGGACCGTCATCAGCACAAACAGCGGCAGGGCCAGCACCAGCGACTCGCCCCACATCACCGGATAGAGCTTCAGTTCAGGCAGCCAGGGATCCTTTCGCCGCGCGATATGCATCCCCAGCAGCGCCGCCGCCACCGCAATCGCAGGCAGATGCACACCCGTGACACCAAACAGCGCAAAGAACTGACCCAGCAGACGCGTGGCGGTGAGCTGCTGATCGGTCAGCAGCGTCAGTGCTCCGATTTCATAGATCGCCAGCAGCGGCAGCAGGAAGTAAAGCGACTGCAGCGGCCACCTGGAGCGGTCCCAATAGGTCTGGATGGAGTTGTGCTGATTGATGGCTTGTCGACGGTTGTGTTGCGTATGGACATTTTAGATAGGACAGCCAACTTTGCCTGCCCCGCCAAAACTCAATACGTCAGCACCGCATGGGCCTCACCAAAGCGTTGGAGCTTCTCGCGACCGCTCAGGAACGACAGCTCGATCAGCACGGTGACCCCGACGATCTCCCCGCCCATCTGCCTGACCAACTCGCAGCAGGCCTCCATGGTCCCGCCGGTCGCCAGCAGGTCATCAACCATCAGGACTTTCTGGCTCTTGCCCACCGCGTCGGTATGGATTTCCAGCTTGTCCGTGCCGTACTCCAGGTCATATTCCATCGCATGCGTGTCATAGGGCAGCTTGCCGGGCTTGCGAATCGGCACAAACCCTGCAGAAAGGGCCTGGGCGATCGCCGTGCCGAAGATAAATCCACGCGATTCGGCCCCGCAGACCAGCTCCACGCCCTTGCCCCGGTACGGGTTGGCCATCTGTTCAACGGCCATGGCCAGCCCGGAGGGGTTTTTCAGGAGCGGCGAAATGTCCTTAAAGACAATCCCGGGCTTGGGGTAATCAGCGATGTCACGAATGAGGGTGTGCAGATCCATATCAAGACGGAGAGTAGGGGATAGAGAGTCGGGCAGGTACGCTGTACTTATCTGATCGTTTCAGTTGTACCATGTTCGGTTGCTTTGGGTCATGTCGAGCAAACGAAGTTGCCGATGCCTCCTTGGGTTGCGATGCTTAACAGGGCTGTCCCGCTCGCCCCGAATCCCTATTCCCTAATCCCTGACGAGACGCATGGACGCATTTCAAATCAACGGCGGCAAGCCACTGCGCGGCACCGTCCGCATCAACGGCTCCAAGAACGCTTCCCTGCCCCTCATGGCCGCGGCGCTGCTCACCACCGAGCCCGTCACGCTGTATGGCGTCCCCGACCTCTCCGACATCCGGGCCATGCAGGAGCTGCTTGCCTCCCTGGGCATGACCTTCAGCTCCACCCACGCCAATACTGAACCAAGCGAAGCGTCGGGTGTCCCTGTCGCCGCCGGGACCAAGGCCGACCCCAAGTACGCCGGCCTGACCGAACTCATCAAGCCCAAAGTCCCCCACGCCGACGCTGAGCAAAGCGAAGGCTCCGGTGCCGTGGGCAACCCCGGTGCCCTCACCATCGCCACCGAAGACAACACGCCGACGCTGGCCCACTACGAAATCGTCCGCAAGATGCGGGCGGGCATCTGCGTCCTCGGGCCACTGCTCGCCGCCCGTGGCGAAGCCCGCGTCTCTCTGCCCGGCGGCTGCGCGATCGGCGACCGACCTGTCGACCTGCACATCCGCGGGCTCCGCGCCCTGGGTGCCGAGATCAGTATCGACGGCGGCTACATCGTTGCCAGGCCCCCAGCCGGTGGCCGGCTCATCGGCACGACCCTCTTCCTCGGCGGCCCAAACGGCTCAACCGTGCTCGGCACCGCCAACGTTCTCTGCGCCGCCGTCCTCGCAGAAGGCATCACCGTCATCGAGTCCGCCGCCTGTGAACCGGAGATCACCGACCTCTGCGCCCTGCTGACCAAGATGGGCGCCAAGATCGAAGGTGCCGGCACCCCACGCATCACGATCGAAGGCGTCACCAAGCTCCACGGCACCGAACACCACGTCCTGGCCGACCGCATCGAGGCCGGCACCTACGTCATGGCCGCCGCCATCACCGGCGGGGACGTCATCCTCGAGAACTTCCCCACCGACACACTGCTCGCCGCCATCGACCGCCTCGAAGAGATGGGCATCACCCTCGAACAGCTCGGCGACAACACCAACCCGGGCCTCTCCGACACCGTCCGCGTCATCACACCACGCGTCTTCCAGCCCGTCCAGGTCGTCACCCAGCCCCACCCCGGCTTCCCGACCGACCTGCAGGCCCAACTCATGGCCCTATTGACCCTCAGCGACGGCAACTCGATCGTCACCGAGAAGATCTTCCCCGACCGCTTCCTGCACGTCGCGGAGCTCTTGCGGATGGGCGCCAATATCACCCGCGTCGGCAACTCGGCCGTCATCACCGGCGTCCGCAACCTCGTCGGCGCCCCGGTCATGGCCTCCGACCTCCGCGCTTCGGCCGGCCTGGTCATCGCCGGCCTCGCCGCCCGTGGCCAGACCACCGTCAACCGCGTCTACCACCTGGACCGCGGCTACCAGCAGATGGAAAAAACCTTGCAAGCACTCGGTGCCGACATCGAGCGCGTCAAGGCGTCCTGAGAATCACGAGCACAACTGACCAAAGGAAAACCATGAAAAAGATGGGCCTGGCCGCATTGCTGATCCCTGCGTTGTTTTTGCTGACGCTTTCCCTTCCAGCCACTGAAGCGGACAACAAAACCAGGCCCGAAGACCGTGACTGGGCAACCTATGTCTTCGACGGCAGCAGCACGGCCGACATGAACGGTCGATGCCTGGAGGCATACGCCACGCTTGAACAACGCATGGACAACGTTTTTAAGCAACTGCTTTCGGAGATCGACGATGAGGCGGATGCCCTTGCCAAGCAGAACCAGGAGGACTGGCAGCGATACGCGTTATCCAAGCGTTCCTTTGATGCTGACATCTACCGCGGCGGGACACTGTCCGGACCTAGTGCAGGGATCAGCTACATCAGTGAACTCTGCCGCCGGATCAAAGAGCTCAATCACGCGATTGAAGCCCGCCAACCACACTGATCTATAAAGACTTCCCGCGCCGACATCGAGCGGGTCAAGCCCTCCTGGCCTCACCCAATCGCTTTTCAGTTTCAATGCACTTTGCGCAGAAGTGCGTATTGGCTCACGAGTCGCCTTCAACCAAGGGGCGAAACCCCTCGCGCACACAGTCGGTGCGCCGCGGCGTACGCGCATCCTTGAAGCCCACGATGTCACGGCGTGGGCTTGGGCAACTCTCCCCTCATATAAACCCCAACACCCAACCCCGCGCGCACAACCATAGCAACAACGCCAACCGCCCCAACGCCCGCCAACGCATCCGCCGACCCGCAAGCCATTCACCACTCGGCGATTTCATGCATCCATGCATAACAAACCCCCCCTACGCGCCCCTACACCTCGTACGCCACCATCTCCCCCGGCACGCGCACACCCCGCCGCCATTCACTCGGCGACACCCCCACCTCGCGCTTGAAAAACCGCGACAACTGCCCCGCACTCGAAAACCCGCACGCCCGGCTGATGTCCTCGATCGCGTCCCCCGTCTCATCCAACATCCGCTTCACCTCCTCCACCTGCTGCCGCTTGATCTCGCTCGCGACCGATCGACAAAGCACCTGCTTAAACCGTCGAATCAGCGTGCTGCGCGATACGCACACATAATCCGCCACATCCTCAACCTGCAGGCACCGCCTCGCCCCCGCCTTGATATAACGAAGCGCTTCCAGCACCATCGGATCCTCGCAAAGCACTACCTCCGACATATCGACCGCCTCGGTACGCTCCGCGTGAACCCCCGGCCTCCTGATCTCCCCCGGCTGCTTGGCCCCTCGCCGGGCAGCATCCCGATACCGATCACGTCTTCGACTCAACATCGTTGGCTTAACCCGTTAAACAACAAACCAGTAATACGCTTCCTGACACCGCTTGGCCCCTTCACTTGACTTGCACCAGCACGATCCCGTCGACCATGACGTGGCGATCGGGCGCGGCGCTCAATTTCACCACGAGCTGTCCCGTCTCATCGACGGTGACCAATCCGCCGACCTTCTGGAAGTTTGCTCGAGTACCATCCAGGTCGGGCATCACCAGGTCCGACGCAGGAGCCGGATTCTGATTGAGCTTGGTCACGACCCCGTTGACGGTGTAAGGCGCCCTCGCTGAGGGGAAGTGCGGACCTCGAGACCAAGTCGTGTAAACCTGCCACTGGCTGCCCTTGGCCAGGCCGGAGAGGGTCCAGGTGGCGTGTTTGTCTGAGCGGGGCTTAAACTCGATCGTGGAGTTGTTCCACTGCCCCTGACCGTTCCAGTCAGCCGGGTCAGACGAAAATGTGCCCTTGATCGATCCGATGGATTTGCCGCCAGTGCTGAAATCCATGACCGTCGTATGCGAGGTGGCGGTCTTGCCGGGGCCGCCACCGTCCATCGCCAAGATGACTGTTGGGTGCGGGGCGAGAGGAGGGAGCACACCAATCTCGTTGAACCACTTGAGGCACTGACCGGGCCAGGCCGCCGAGTCGGTTCCCCGGCGCCCCAGCGCATAAGCGTGCCGGCCCTTCTCGTACCCCAGCAGCTTGCTCTTGATGCCGTTCTGCTGCAGCGCCTCGTAGAACAACTCGCTGTTCTTGAACGGTACCTCGTTGTCGTCCTTCGAGTGCACCAGCAGCGTCGGCGGCGTCTGTTTGTTGACCTGCTTCTCCGTGCTCATCAGCGCTACCAGCTCGTCGCTGGGCTCGGGCCCAATCAGGTTCTGCCGCGAGCCCATGTGCGCGTGCGCCGGGTCCATCGTGATCACCGGGTAGATCAGCACCGAGAAGTCCGGCCGGCTGCTCACCCGCTCGACCGGGTCCTTTGATTCGGGGTCCGCTTCCTTGTGATGCACCGTCGCGGTCGAGGCCGCGTGCCCGCCGGCGCTGAACCCCATCACGCCGATGCGCTTGGGGTCCAGGTCCCACTTCTCGGCGTTGGCGCGCGTCAACTGCAACGCCCGCTGCACGTCCATCATCGGCACGGGGTGCCGGTAGGGCTTACAACGGTAATACAGGAGAACGGCAGTGATGCCGTTTGCCTGCAGCCACCTGGCAGTGGGGAACCCCTCCACGCCAGGAGCCAACCCACTGTAAGCGCCGCCAGGACAGATCACCACGGCCGCCTTCGTGCGGTTCTCGCCCTTGGCGTGATACACGTCCACTGTCGGCTCGTGGATGTTGAAACAGAAGCCGCCGCGGGTCGTCTCCTTGAGCTTCTCGCCGGCCTTCAGGGTCGGCTCGCCGGGGGCTTTGCCGGGGTAGATCTTGAGATCCTTGATGACGGGGTCATCGGCCTGCGCTATCGCAGCCGGCGAAAGAATGGACGACAAAGCGAACAGCAGGCAGAGGCAGGTGGTCAGTCGGAGGGGTCGCATTTGAAAGTGATTCCGTATGAGTAATGGTTCCAGTGGCTTGATCCGAGCCGGGTGCCGGGTGTGGCACCCAAACGCCTACCTCGATATCCCTTTTCATGCTCGACCTGTGCTACGCCCGCCAAAGACCTCAAAAAGGGGACTGTCCCTTGATTCCCTCTATCCCCCGGATCGACTCCCCTTTGATGTGTGACTTGGTGGTTTGTTCCGTGGGGTCGCCGAGCCTCCCTTCGGGTCTGAGCCTCAGGGTCGAAGACCACCCCGGCCACCCGCAGCATTCTTTGTTCTCAATTCACAGTCACATCATCCCTCGGCTCAAAGATCTTGCTCCATTCGTAAGTCCAGAGTTCTCCGAGCTGGATTGTTTCTGCGTGCCCATCGGTAAACGACATGTTGATGCGCTTGTTGTGGCGG
The DNA here is from genome assembly GCA_049611445.1 of Phycisphaeraceae bacterium. Classification (GTDB taxonomy): domain Bacteria; phylum Planctomycetota; class Phycisphaerae; order Phycisphaerales; family Phycisphaeraceae; genus JAHQVV01. The sequence goes on from JBMZAP010000111.1 coordinate 12,346, forward strand.
TCAAGCGTAAATCGGCCGACTTGCCAAGGGTTGAGGTCCAACCCCTCGGTCCACCGCGCGCCCTTGCTTAGGTCCGGTGGGACCTGATCATTGTGGTGGGGGAAGGCATCAACCCAGTTACAGTCCCCAAAGACCGGGGTGTTGGTCGGCGTCGGGATGTCGTCGTAGTTATTAAACCATGGCTTGGGGAACTGGCTCTTAGACGCCGAGGCGGCGAATAGAACCGTTTGCAGACCAGGGTCGTTCGGGTCGTACAGGAACCCGTTGAACCCGTAGCTGCCCTGCTCCCCTACACGTCTCCACAGGTGCGAGGCGGTCCCGACAGGCTGGCCGGTCGGTGCCAGCCCATCTGTTTTGGGGCACACACGCGCGTTGTCGTTTTCACCGTAGTACTCCAGCAACGGGGTGAACGGGGCCTCTGTGGTCCAAGGCATGGTCCGCCCATCTCTATCGATGGTATACGCATAAAAAGACTGTCCCAACCCCCGCGTCTTGGTCAGGCAATCGAGCGTGATAGCCGAGTCCCTTGCCTTTGATAATGCCGGCAGGAGGATCGCGATCAGCAGCGCGATGATGCTGATGACGACGAGCAGCTCGATGAGCGTGAAGGCACG
>JBMZAP010000112.1:0-12863 GCA_049611445.1 Phycisphaeraceae bacterium
CCAGGCTGGAGATCATTCGGGTCACTCGCTGACGCGTCGTGCTCGGCCGAGCCCTTTGACACTATCGCGAGTGCGGCGCCCGCATCGAAAGCCTTGTCGATGAAGTCGTGGCCGTCGAAGTTTTCGCCGGCGATGGCGAGGTAGGCCTGGCCTTGCTTGATCTCACGCGTGTCGTGCCAGAGACCGGTGACCTCGGCGGCCAAGTCATCGGGTTCGACGAGCCAGGTGCCTTGGGTGACCTCGGCGAGATGTTTGTAGCTCCAGAAGCTCATCCGTTTTTCTCTCGCAATGCGGTGGCGGCTTGTTCTCTGTCGTCGAAGTGGTGTTTTTCGGTGCCGATGATCTGGTAGTCCTCGTGGCCCTTGCCGGCGATCAGGACGGTGTCATCAGGTCCTGCGAGATGGATGGCAAAGCGAATCGCCTCGGTGCGGTCCATCACGATGTGCGTCGCTTCGCCTTGTTCAAGCCCCGCTGCGGCATCATCGAGGATCTGCTGCGGATTCTCCGTTCTTGGGTTGTCGCTAGTGAGGATGATCACGTCGGCGTATTGCTGGGCGGCCTTGGCCATGAGCGGGCGCTTGGCACGGTCGCGGTCGCCGCCGCATCCGAAGACGGTGATCAACTTGCCCTTGGTCAGTTCACGCAGCGACTTACCGACATTTATGAGCGCATCGGGCGTGTGGGCGTAGTCGACGAGCGTTGCGGGGAGTCGCGCGCCGGGCGTTGCGGGCTCGGGCCAGTCCGGGCCGACCGGTTCGAGTCGGCCGGGTACTGCCGGGCATGCTTCCAGCGCGACCCGAAGCTCTTCGGGGTCGGCATCCACGGCAAGGCGCACCAATGCCAGCGCCTGGATCGCGTTGCTCAGGTTGTGCGTGCCAGGCATCGGCAGCGTCGCCTCGATCCTTGCGAATGGCCCGATGAACTCGGCCCTGCTTGCAGCGGCGGTCATGTCCAGCGGATAGGCACAGCATCGGCGGATTGCCAGGGTCTCGGGCGTTTCCTCCTCCGGATGATCCAGCACTGCGCTGAACACAACCGTGGCATGGCAGCCCCGGGCCATGCGTGCGGCGAACGGATCGTCGCCGTTGAGCACGGCAAACGCGTCCCTGTCCAGCGATTCGAACAGGATCGCTTTGGCATCGGCGTAAGCGGGCATAGAGCCGTGATAGTCCAGGTGGTCCTGTGTCAGATTGGTGAATGCCGCTGCGCTGAAGCGCAGATGATCGGCCCGGCCCTGATGCAGTGCGTGGCTGGATACTTCCATCACGCAGCATTCGCAGCCGTTCTCGACCATCTCAGCGAGTAGTCTGCTCAGCTCGATTGCGCCGGGAGTCGTGAGTGTCGCAGGCGTCGGGCCTGTGGCGGCGCCAGTGTCGAGTTCGACCGTGCCGATGAGCCCGGTTTTGTGGCCCACTGCGTCGAGCAGGTGCTTGGTGATCGTGACGGTGGTCGTCTTGCCATTGGTCCCGGTGACGCCGATGAGCTTGAGCTTTCTAGAGGGCTGGTCGTAGAAGCGCTCCGCGAGTTGGCCACAGAGTCGCTGATCGACGGCGGTTCCTTTGGCGGCGTACGTCACTGCCACGTTGTCTGGCAGGGATGTGCTTGCGGCTTCTGTCTCGGGCAGCAGCACCGCGACAGCCCCGGCCTCGATCGCGCTGGGCACAAAACGCAGCGCGTCGCCATCGACGCCGGGACGAGCGATAAACAGATTGCCCGGCCGGACGTTTCGGCTGTCATCGGTCAGGCCGGTCAGATCGACATCGCCTGCGCCGCTGCGCAGTTTGATCGGCAAGTTTTTAATCAGGACATCGAGTTGCAAGCGTCGGCCTCCCTGCCGCGAACTCCGGCGATTCTAGTGCACGCCGCTCCATTTCGTCATCGGCATTGGGTGGCTGATCGCCACAGGCACTTGTACCTGACGCTTCGCGGCGCTCAATGTCAGCGTGGGTTGATATGATCCCAATTCATGAGCGAAGGCTTGTCTGACATGACCGAGGCGAAGCAGGGCGGAGCCGCTCCGTGGCGCTGGCCACTGCACTGGCAGATCCTGCTGGGGCTGATCATCGGCGCAGCGATCGGCTACGGCATCGGTTCGTGGGCCATTGGCGAGGTTGATGCGGAAGTGGCGGCCGAGCAGCGCGGCATCGAGGCCGCAAAAATCGCGACCGCCAGTTATGCCTACCTCTTCTTCGACCTGATCGGCGACCTGTTCATCCAGGGCCTTAAGCTCATCATCGTCCCGCTGGTGGTGTCGAGCATCGTCCTGTCGATTGCAAACCTTGGCACGGGTAACAAGTCTGGCGGGTTCGGTCGACTGACCGGCAAGACCATGGGTTACTACGCGGCGACGTCGGTGATCAGCGTGCTCATCGGCTTGGTCATCGTCAATGCACTGTCGCCGGGCCTGACGACGGACGACACGGGTCAGACCGTTGGCATTCTTGAGGGCCAGGACCTCTCAGCTTTTGAATCCGATCAGGCTGCAGTGGACAAGAAGGTTGGCGGCAAGGAGGCGACCGACTTTCTCGATGTCTTCCGCGAGATGGTTCCGCCGAACGTGATCCAGGCGGCGGCACAAGGCAAGCTGCTCGGACTGATCGTGGTGTCGATCCTGATCGGCTACTTCCTGAGTAAGAGCGACAACGAACCCGCCCGGCTGCTTAAGACGTTTACACAGGGGATCTACGACCTGACGCTCGCGATCACGGACCTGATCCTAAAGCTCGCGCCCATCGGCATCATCGGCCTGATCGCGGCGACGCTCGGCGAGCAGTACGCCAAGCTCGTGCCCGATGGTCGGCTGCAGGTCTTCATCACCGGGTTGACGACATTCGCTGCCGGAGCGCTGCTGGCCTTGGCCATCCACTTCCTGGTTGTGATGCCCCTGATCCTGTTGTTCGTCGCACGTGTTAACCCGATCCGGCACTACCGCGCGATGATGCCCGCGCTGCTTACCGCGTTCTCGACGGCATCGAGCAGTGCGACCCTGCCCGTCACGATGGAGTGTGTCGAGGACCGGGCCAAGGTCTCCAACAAGACGGCCAGCTTCGTCCTGCCACTGGGCGCGACGGTGAATATGGACGGTACGGCTCTGTACGAATGTGTCGCGGCGATTTTTATCTGCCAGGCATTTGGAATCGAGCTGACCTTCGCCCAGCAGTTTTTAATTGTGGTGACGGCCGTCTTGACCTCGATCGGTGTGGCGGGCGTGCCCTCGGCCTCGCTGGTCGCCATCGTCGTGATCCTCACCGCGGTGCAGGACGCATTGCCTGCTGGGGCATTGCCAGAGGGCGTTTTGCTGGTTTCGGGCCTGGGCCTGCTGTTTGTGTTTGATCGCCCATTGGACATGGTGCGTACGGCGGTGAACGTTTTCTCCGACTCGGTCGGAGCGGTCACCATCGCGAAGACCGAGGGAGAAACGGGTGTCCTGTCAGATTAATCGCCCTGATCAAAAAACTGCTGCCGGGGGTTTGCGTCAATTAAAAACACGTGATACGCTATTCTCAGACTTGAGAACATTTTTGCCCCCGGAAGCTGCCTCTAGCTGAGCACTGCTCGCTAGAGGCGGTTTTTTTTATGGACGATTTCTTGACTCGGCCGGGGCGGTGTTCTCTTGGTTCCAATTGCGCCAGAGCCAACGCATTGCGTCGGGGAAGATCGCTGCGCCGTGCTTGGAACTGTGGCCCCCGTCGCCGCCGACGAAGCGGTAGTCATAGCGATCCTCGTAGGCGAGGGCCCGGGCCATCTGCTGGTTGGCCAGCCACCAGTTGCCGTGGGCGTTGTCGAGATCATTCATGCCGGCCTGCAGGAAGACTCGGATGGGGCGCACATCTTCTTTTCGGATGAGTGCCGGGTAGATGTGTCCGCCCTTGATGTTGGTGAAGCTGCCGATGGTGGATAAGACTTTGCGGAACTGGTCGGGTCGGTGCCAGGCGCATTTAAAGGCGCAGATTCCGCCGGAGCTTGTACCGCAGATGGCACGGAGGTCCGGGTTATCGGTGATCTTGACGCCCTTACTGATCTCGGGCAGCAGGTCTTTGATCAGGAAACGCGCGTAGGTATCGTCGGGCGTGTCGTACTCGGTGCTGCGGTTGTTGCGTTTACCCCAGTAGCCTTTAGGAAGTGCTTCGCCCTTGTGACCCGGCTCAACGAAGACGCCAATGGTGATGGGCATCTCACCTGCGGCGATGAGGTTGTCCATCACGGTGGTTGCGCGGAAGTTGGATTGTTCGCCTACGTAGGCGTGGCCGTCCTGGAAGACCATCAGCGCGGCGGGGGTCTTGCCGTCGTATTGCTCGGGGATGTAGACCCAGTACTCATGCAGCGTGCCGGGGTAGACCGTGCTGTCGGAAAAGACGTGGCGGGTGACCTTGCCCTTTGGGACGTTGTCTTTGGGCTTTGAGTCCTCGGTCAGCTCGTAGGGCCCGGGGTCGTAAGCGACGCGATCACTCAGTGGGACGGACATGCCCGCCGGCGGGTTCTCCGCAAAGACAGGGATGGCCGCAAGCAGAAAGACACAGCCAACGAGCCAGGAGAAGACGGGTGGTTTGATCTGTTTCATGATGATTTCCAACGCCCAATAACGATTGAATCTTAATCACGGATACCCCAGACATGTTGAAATGCCGATATCACCGGTGCCAAACCATGTTGGTGGCGTGCTGTCGTATGCCACGATGAAATCGATGGAGTTTTTCGATGTCTGCAATCAAGATCGGCGTAATGGGATGCGGGGTCGTGTCAGAGTACGGCCACCTTCCCCCTTTACGCGATAACCCGCGCTTTGATGTTCAGGCGCTGATGGACCCCAGCAAGGAACGCGTCGAGGACTATGCCCGGCGATTCGGCGTCCCGCATACCTACACCGACCAAGACACATTCATGGAAAGCGGGCTCGACGCGGTCGCCATCTGCTCGCCTGCCCCGGTCCACCTGGCGAACATCAAGGGCTGTGCCGAGCACGGTCTGGCTGCACTGTGCGAGAAGCCGCTGGCCATGGACGCGGATGAGGCCCAGCAGATCGTTGACATCATGAGTGAGGCCGACCTGCCCTTGTATGTCGGCTTCTGCTACCGCTTCTCGGGCTGCGCGCAAAAGATCCGCGACCTCGTGCAGGAAGGCGCGATCGGGCAGGTCCGCTCGCTGCGCCTGATCTACAACTGGGACTGCCACGGCAAGTACGAACAGGGGCCGGACGGTAAATGGCAGAAGTACCAACGCCGCATCGACCGCATGCTCGAAGGCGGGCCGATGGTTGACTGTGGCGTGCACCAGATCGACCTTGCACAGTGGTGGCTCGACTCGCCCGTGGTCCGTTACGCCGGCCAAGGCTCCTGGGTCGACGAGTACGAAGCGCCCGACCACGTGTTCCTGCACATGGATCATGACAACGGCGCCCACACGATGGTCGAGATGTCCTACTCCTATGGCCACACGACTCAGAATAAGTACAACGAGTTCATCTATGAACTGATTGGCACCGACGGGATCATCCGCTACGAACGCAACACCAATCTGTTCGAACTGCGCACCCATCAGTTCACCGAAAAGCTCAAGCACACGGGTGAGAAGAATTTCGCTGTGATGTATGACCACTTCGCGAATGCCTTGCAGAACGACGATCCCGGCGACCTGTGCACAGGCAAAGAGGCGATCGTCGTCACCGATATCGCTCGCCACGCAACGGATCAGATCATCGCTGGCCGCGTGAGCAAGCCCGTGGTCATCGGTGCGCTGAAATAGCAGCCTGCCTTATACGCGTTGATTAATCAATCGGTTGTCGTCGGGACGTCGGCAAAGCCTGTCTCGACGGCGCGTAGCGACGGGTGGATCGGATCTGTGAGGATGTCCGTCACCGCGATCCTGTTGTGGTTCAGCAGTTCGTTATGACCGCGGTAGGTGATGTGGTCCTGGACGCGCAATTTGAGTGTGACGTCGTCATCACCGACATCCATCGCCAATACGCGTGCGCGGCGGCGATGCTTGAGCTCCAGCACCGGGCGGAACTCAAAGTGATCCAGCTTGCCCAGCCAATCGCCCAGACGATCCGCATCTCTCTCGGGCATCTCCAGGCGGAGCATGTCACGGATGGAGATCAGCGAGATAGGCAGCGAGCCCGCGTAGAGGTTCTTGACCCGGCCGATGGCCATGCCCTTGTCGAGGAAATCCATTTCGATCTCGCCGGAGAAGACCTGCTGCCAGTAGGTCGTATGGACCATGAATGTGAGGAAGAGTTTGCCGTCGCGCGCGATGACGACAGGATCATTGACGCCGCCGGGCACGATATAGCCGCGCTGCTTGGTCCACTCGACGAAGAATTCGTTGACCATCGCGATGAGTTCGGCGTTGTTGAGGTTGAGCTCGGCGAACTGGTCCAGCGGCGTTTCCGAGATCTGCGTCGGATCCACGACGTCGTAGTACTTGCCGTACGTATCGATACGCTTTGTGATATCGGTCTCGTCCTGGATCAGGTTGGCAAGGCGATCTCTTACGCGCGTACTGATCTGTTCACGCATCTCGGGCGATGACTGGTCAAGCACCTCCTGTGCGACGCGCCAGGCCAGCGGCGGGCGTTTCAGCAGGTACACCGTCACTCCGGCAAGCAGCGTGAATGCCAACAAGCTGCCGATGATTCCGCGCTTGATCCTGCGTTTGGTCTTGGGTGTCATCGTTTCGCCTCCGGGTCCCCGAAGTGTTATCGGCGTACGGGCCGGTGGTCGCGCCACGCGTTGGCGCCTTGGTATGGCTTCGATGTTCAACCTTGCGGTCTGTAGGGATCAGCGAGACTTTCTGGCCTGATGAATCGGTCGCTAGGCAGAACGGGGGCGTCTGCTCTAAGCTGCACCGCCATGCCACAGGATGACCTCATCACATACATCTACCTCGCCGTCGCGACGCTGTCGGTGGCGGTGTTCGGCATGCTGCTCTTTCGCGGTGCATTGAGCGAACAGCAACTCAGGCTCGGCCCGACGCGCGATCTGCATCAGCCCCGGTGGATCTACCGTTTCGCAATCGTTGGCGTGCTGATCTACAGCACCTGCAAGCTCACGGTCCATGGCGAGCAGCCTGTGCAAGTTCTTCTTGCCATCGAACTGATCCCCTATGCGTTGATTGGTTTGATGCTGGGCCGGGCACGACATGTTGAAGCGGGTTTCAGGAAGATTGGCCTGCTGCCGCGCTGGCCCGGGCGGGATTGCCGGTGGGGGCTGCTGGGTGGTGTCGTCGGGCTTGGCCTGGCGGGTGCCGTCAGCATGGGCGTGACGTTCATCAGCGAAAGGCTTGGCCTGCCCGTTGATCCGATTGCGCATGAGTCGCTACAGACGCTGCGCGATGAATTCAGCATGGAACTGCTGATCAGTCTCGTCGTCAGCGCGGTGATCATCGCACCGCTGATCGAGGAGATCGTGTTTCGAGGCCTGTTCCAGACAAGCCTGCTACGGGTCTTCCGCGGGATGCGCTGGCCGGCGCTGCTGGTCGCGTCGGCGGTCTTCTCCGTGATCCACTTCTCCGTCGTGCCCTGGCAGGGTTTGATCTCCCTTTTCGTGCTCGGGCTGGTGTTTGGTTATGTCTATGAGCGCACCGGTTCGCTGCTGACACCTATTCTCGCACACGCGGTGTTCAATGCAGCCAACATCACGATTACGCTGCTGTTGCCCGACCAGTTACCGCAATGAAGCTGACGCGTTTTGATTGGAGAGCCGATCGAGCCAGCCGGTGAAACTCGTGACGCTGTTGCCGCCGAGGTACTTTTCGATCGGTTCGCCTTCGGGCGTCATCGCGATGACGGTGGGGATCCCGCTGACGCCATAGCGCTGAGCGGTTTCGACGTTCGGGTTACTTGCCGAGCGGTCGGTCAGATCGATCTGCACTGCGATGAAGTCGGCCTGCAAGGCGTCCTGCACCGCGCTGTTCGCGAGCACCTTTTTCTTGAGTTGCTGGCAGGGCCCACACCACCCCGCGGTGAACAGCACCACCATTGGTTTGTCGGCTTCCTGAGCCAGCTGCTGCCCGGCTGACATCCCGTCTGCCCAGCCGGCCATGACCTCTTTCTCGCCGCCCCCGCGCAGTGCATACGCCCCCATCCACGCCCCGATGACCAAGAGCACCGCCACGATCCAGCCGATTGGCATGGGGCGGCTTGCATCTGCTGCTTGTTGTTCTTGCAACGTGTTGCTCATACCGGGTGAACTCTCTTTGATAGAGGTGTATTCCCGATCGTCGGCAGATTAAGCCTCGTTCTCAAATAACGCGGGATCATCTGCCTCTTCACCCGTATCCAGTCCGCCTGTCAGCGAGATCGTTGGCGTCGCCCCGTCGCTTGGCAGTTCCTGCACCTTGGAGAGTTTCTTGGTGATCTGCCGGGTGCGGACGGCGGCCTTGTCCATCTCTTTGCTCGCGCTGGCGAGCTTCTTCTGTACCGCAGCGATCCAGTCTTCGAATCGGCCGAACTCGGTCTTGACCCCGCCCAGCAGTTTCCAGACTTCGCCCGAGCGTTTCTGGATCGCCAGTGTCCTGAAGCCCATCTGCAGCGAGTTGAGCAGTGCCGCCAAGGTCGTTGGGCCGGCGAGGTTGACCCGGCAGTCACGCTGCAGGCGATCGATCAGGCCCGGCCGACGGACGAGCTCGGCGTAGAGACCTTCCGTGGGCACGAACAGAATCGCGAAGTCCGTCGTGTAAGGCGGGGCGATGTATTTCTCACGGATATCGCGGGCAAAACTGAGCACCGCTGCGTCCAGTTCTTTGTGTGCCGCTTCAAGCGCGACCGGGTCGGCTGCTTCTGACGCCTGCATCAGCCGCTCATATGCCTCGCGCGGGAACTTTGCATCGATCGGCAGGTAGATATGTCCTCGGCCGTCATCGTCGTCCGGTCCGGGCATCTTGATCGCGTATTCGACCTGAACATCGGCGCGGGGCCGTACTTTGCAGTTCTTCTCGTACTGCTCGGGCGTGAGGATCTGTTCCAGCAGGCTGCCGAGCAATACTTCGCCCCACGTGCCGCGCGTTTTCACATTCGTCATCACGCGCTTCAGGTCGCTGACGCCGCCGGCCAACTCCTGCATCTCGCCGAGGCCCTGGTGGACTTTCTCGAGTCGTTCGCTGACAAGTTTGAATGACTCGCCTAAGCGCGTCTCCAAGGTCTTGTGAAGCTTCTCGTCAACCGTCTGTCGCATCTTCTCGAGCTTTTGCTCGTTGGATTGTTGGAGTTGTTCCAGTTTCTTTTCGACCGCCTGTCGTAGCGCGTCTGCTTTCTTGTCGCTTGCTTCGGTGAGCTTGTTGAGGTTGTCGGAGAAGTCCTTGAGACGATCGCGCTGGAACTTACCCAGCATCTCGATATCGACCGAGGTCTTGCTGCCGAAGTCGGCGAATTTTTTAGAGAGCTCTTCGCGCTGGGCCTTGGCTTGTTGGCCCTGCTCTTCGCGGTCTGCCTTGGCTTGCTCGGCCTGTTCCTTGCGTGCGGCAGCGGACTCTTCGCGCAGGTCGGTTGCGGTGGGTAACTGCTTGACGGATGCCTCGAGGCGGTCGAGCGTAGCCGCGGCCTGGGCCTCGCTGGTCTGCTGGTCGCGGCGGAGCAGGACGACTTGTAACGCGATGGCGATGAGAACGAGAACGATGAGTGCGATAAGCAGTCCGGTGGTCATACTGCGATTGTAAAGCCGGTAGACTGATCCTGTTGCCACGCCATCGGTTGTGGTTTGTATAGTGTGGTATTACCCGGAGTTATTGCTTTGCGCCGTAGTCAAAAACCCATCGTTATCGCCTCGCGCACCAGCCCGCTGGCGCGTGTGCAGGCCGAGATGGTCGGCCGGGGCCTCTCCCGGCTGAACCCGCATTTAGAGGTGAAATACGTCTGGGTCACGTCCGAGGGGGACCGTGTCCAGACCGGCTCGCTTGCCGAGGTGGGCGGCAAGGGCCTGTTCACCAAGGCCGTCGAAGCGGTGGTTCTGGCTGGCGATGCCGACATCGCGGTGCACTCGATGAAGGACATGCCTGCGGACGAGGTGACGCCTGGCCTGCAGATCGCCGCGGTGCCCAAGCGGGCGGATGTGCGTGACGTGCTGATTGGTCAGCATGGCCCAATCACAATTGACGAACTGGCGCAAGGTGCGAACGTCGGCACATCCAGTCCACGGCGTGCGGCACAGCTGAGGCGCCTTCGACCGGACCTGTCTTTGCACGTGATCCGCGGCAACGTGGATACGCGGATTGGAAAAGTCATGGGCGACATGCCCCTGCACGATGCGACGCTGCTGGCCATGGCCGGGCTTAAACGATTGGGCCACAGCCAGCACACGACCAAGCCATTGCCAGTCGAGACGATGCTCCCCGCCGCGAGTCAGGGCGCATTGGGGATTCAGTGTCGGCGTGATGATCACGTGTCGCTGACCCGACTGCTGCCCTTGAATGACCCGGCGACGAGTACCGCCATCCATGCCGAGCGCGAAGTGGTTGCGGGTCTGGGTGCGGACTGCCACAGCCCGATCGCTGTCCTGGCTGAGCAGGTCGACCCCGCGAAAACCCAGGCTAAGCGCAACGCGGACAGCCACTGGTTCCGCCTGCGGGCACGCGTCCTTTCGTCGGATGGTTCGACGATGCTTGAAGCAGATGAACAGTGCAAGACGCGCGACCTGCGCCGACTGGTCAAGCAGGTGGTGAAAGAGATGTCAGACCAAGGTGCGAAGGATCTACTGCGCAGCGCGGGTGCTTAAGCTCATTCAATGGGTTGAACCCACTTGGATCTCGTCTGCTGGCTGCGCTGCTTCCTCCGCGTCTTCGCCCTCCTCCATCTCAACGACCGCCTTGGCGATGCGCTTGGCGAAGTAGTAGCTGCGGCGAAGCATTTCGATCAGATCGATCTCGATACGGATGCCCTGTACACGCGTCCTGTCGTCGCCAGTCAGCGAATCAGACAGATGTGTGAACGTGTTGTCGGCCAGTTCGTTGACGGAGAGCTTATGTCCAATGACGCGATTGGCCAGCTCGATATCGCGCTTTTCCAGCGCGGTGAGCGCATCGGCGACATTGATACAGACCTGGTCAACCAGTGGCTGGAACAAAGGCACCGCATCCGGGCTCATCTTGATGTGTTGATTGAGCCTGCGAATACCCAGTGGAACGATATTGGCTTCAACGATGTCGCCCAGCGATTCGATTGAGTTGAGCACCTCCATCAACTCGGTCAGGCGGTGGGTCTGCTCTTCGGACATCTCATACTGCGAAAGCCCGCCGATGTACTCGTAGATGCTGTCGTAGAGCGTATCGACATCATCGTCCCAGTCAGCAAGTTGTTTCAGGTCTTCGCGCGTGCCGCCGAGGGCGGCGGGCACAGCCTTGCGCACCATTGGCTGTACCAGTCCGCCGAGATGCAAGAGTTCAAGCCTGACACGCTCCAGCGCGATGTCCGGCGTCTGCTGGAACATCTCGTCCAGATACTGCGGTGTTGCCCGGGTGCTGATAGCCGGGGGCTTGTCCGGCAGGATCTTGCGTACGAGCATGGCCATCGGTGTCGTAAAACCGATAAAGACCAGCATGTTCGCGACGTTAAATACCGTATGCGCGTTGGCGATCTGGCGTGGTGTCTCGGCCGCGAGACGTTCGACAGGTAATTCGGCAGCAGACTCGGGCGACATCCAGCGCACGAACACCGCCAGGGGCCCGATGAGTCCGACCCAGATCACGACGCCCGTGACATTAAATAGCACATGGACCCCCGCGGCCTGAAGTGCCTCGCGTGGTTTGCCAATCGTGGCGAGCAGGCTGGTAACACAGGTGCCGATGTTGGCGCCGAGGATCAGCGCGATGCCATTTTCCAGCGTGATCAGGCCCTGGCCGGCCAGCACAATCACGATGCCGGTGGTGGCAGATGAGCTCTGCACCATCGCGGTGAACACGGCGCCGATCGCGATGGCCAGCAGCGGGTTACGCATGTCCTGCATGAGATTGAGGAACGGCTCATAGGTGCGCAGCGGATGCGTCGCGTCGCTCATGATGTCCATGCCCAGAAAGATGAACCCGAGCCCCATGAGGATGCTGCCAAGTTTTTTCGGCCGAGGCTTCTTGATCGCGAATTCGAGCGCGAATCCCAGTGCAATCATGCCCAGTGCTGCCTTGGTGATCTTGAAGGCAAGGATCTGTGCAGTGACGGTCGTGCCGATGTTCGCGCCCATGATGACCGGCACGGATTGAGACAGTGACATGAGCCCGGCCGAGATGAACCCGACGACGAGCACGGTCGTGATCGATGATGACTGGATGACCGCGGTGATACCCGCCCCGGTCAGTACGCCACTGAATCGATTGCGGGTAAGCGTTTTGAGCAGGGAGCGGAGGCTGCTGCCTGCAACCAGCTTGAGCCCCTCGGTCATCTTGTTCATGCCGTAGAGGAAGATTGCAAGCCCGCCAATAAGCTTGATCGACATGATCAGGAAGTTGGGCTCGGGCAAGGCCAGGCTCCGGCATCAGATGCGTTAACGAGTCGTCGACGCTCCATCTTGGTAGCAAACGGGTGATGAATCAAGCTGGGTGAGCGGGCAAAAAACAACACCGGGCTTTCGGCCGGTGCTGCTTCCATCAACAAATTGTGTTTGCCTTGGGGTGACTTAGTTCTCAGCGCCGCTGAGCGTGCCGGTTCCAGCCTTAACCATGGCGGCGTTGGCGCTTTGGCCAGTAACAGTCGCACCGTCATTTGCGGTGAAGAGCTGATCGGCCGCGGTGTCGATGTCATTGAGTGGTCCGGTGCCGTACTTGGTTTCAAACTTCGCACCGCCGTTCTCAAACGCGACGTGGTTGTCGTTCCAGAGGACCGATCCGGACCATTGACCGGGCTCGTCGGTGTGGATGGACTGGAGGTCGCCGTCGGTAGTGCC
>JBMZAP010000113.1:0-12732 GCA_049611445.1 Phycisphaeraceae bacterium
CGGCGGCTACACTGGTCTGATGACTGCTGGCATGCACGAGTCTGGACAACGCTTCAAGTACACCCGCGCTCATCGTCTGTCGGGTGACAAAGAATTCCAGGCCGTCTTTCAGAACAAGCTGCGGAAGAATGCCGGGCCGCTGGCGGTGCTGGCCCTGCCCAATGAACTGTCGCATCACCGCTTTGGCATGACCGTGCCCAAGCGCGTCGGCAACGCGGTCAAACGCCACAAGATCAAGCGCCGCTTGCGTGAAGCGTTTCGGCTCCATCAGGCCAACTGGCCCGGGCGTTACGATCTGGTCGTCATCGTTTATCCGCACGACGTGTTGACGCTGGACGAATATGTGCAACACTTGACCAGGGCCGTCGATCAACTGCACGCGGTCGCAGAGAAGCGGACGAAAAAGCAGGAATAGGCGGCTGTGTTAAACAAACTCCCCTCTCTGGAGGGAGGGGCAGGGGGAGGGTGACGAAGAGCATTTTGTCTTCGATGAGCACAGAGAGTTCGACACCCCCTCCCAACCTCCCCCTCGAAGGGGGAGGGTTTTAAGGCAGCAGGCCGAGGACGCCGAATGATGAAGTGGCTGAAAACCCTGGAGCACGAGCTGCGGGTGACGCTCACCAAGCCCGGTGCGCAGCTCACACGCGGCCAGCGGTTTATCCAGTTCAGCCTCGACCTCGCTCGGCATGCCCGCCGCCAACTCCGCGAGAACAGTGCGAGCACGATGGCCGCCGCACTGACCTACCGCACGATCTTTGGTCTGGTCCCCATGATCGTCATGGCTTTGATCGTCTTCCGCGCCTTCGGCGGGTTCGCCGATTCCAAGGACGGCCTGACCAATATTGTCTACGAGTATCTTGAGCTGAATATCGAAGTCGCGGCAGAGATGGAAGACGCGGCAGCGGAGCCTGAACCGATTGAAGAGGAGCCGCCGACCTCTTGGCTGGATTCTCAGTTCGATCTCGTGTTTGGCGAAGAAGACACCGCAGATGCCGAAGCTGCGGAGCAGGCCCGCGCGAATGCGGAGATGCGCCGCCGTATTGACGAAGTCCTTGGCTCACTGGCTGAGGGCGCGACCTCCATCAGCTTCAAGAGCATCGGCGTCGTCGGCATGCTGCTACTCATCTGGGCGGCGGTCGGCCTGATCGTCACCGTCGAGAAAACCTTCAACGTCATCTTCAAGGCCCCGACCGGCCGGCCCTGGCACGTGCGCATCCCGATCTACTGGGCGATGATCACGCTCGGCCCCGTCTTGATCTGGGGCAGCTTCTACATCTCGACCCAACTCGTCGATGCGGTGGAAGACCTGCCCGCGGTCAGCACGATCATGGGGATCGTGAATCACTTCACCGCGCTGCTGATCACGTGGCTGCTCTTTGTCCTGCTCTTCAAGCTCATGCCAAACGCACAGGTCTCGATCCGCCCAGCGATGGCGGGGGCGCTCGTCTCTGCGCTCGCGTGGGAGCTGATGAAGGCCGCGCTGCGCTGGTACATCGAGAACGCCGTGCTCAGCCCGACACAGGCTCAGCTGTATGGCTCACTCGCATTGATTCCGGTCTTCCTCTTCTGGGTCTATCTGTCCTGGCTGGTCGTGCTCGCTGGCCTGCAGGTCACGCACATCCTGCAGACGCTTCCCGCACACCGCCGAGATCGGTTCGAGGCGGCACGGCCCGCGCCGGTCGCGCGCGATCCGTGGTTGGTCATCCCCGTCATGAGTGCGGTGGCCCAGGGCTTTGAAGAAGGCAAGCCGAGTAAGGTCGATGACATTGCCGAGCAGGTCGGCGCACCGGTCGCGACGATTGTAAAGATCGTTGACGAACTGGTCGGACGAGGCCTGCTGCACCGCTTGCCGAACGACGATGGCCCATCCGACCTGACCCTCGCGATGCCGCCCAGCCGGATCCGGATTGCGGACCTGGTTTCGAGCACCCCCGACGGTGCGGACATGAGCAAGCTGCCCGGGCACGAGCTGTTGATGCAACTCGCTTCGGCGCAGGACAAGGCGTTGGAAGACGTGACGCTGGCTCGGGCTCCTTCTCCCTCCGAGGGAGAAGGCGGGGGATGAGGGTGAAACGCGGAACAGGCCGCGGCTTGCTGAACATTTCATTGAATTGACTACGCTGGACCCTCACCCCAACTTTCTCCCTGAGAGGGAGAGAACGCAAGGCAGATTAGATCTTCGCGTTGCTGTCGTACCGCTGTGCGATCGGCATCCTTCGGCCAAACCCAAACGCTCGGCCGGTGATCTTCAAGCCCGGCGCCGCCTGCTTGCGTTTATACTCGTTGATATCGATCAGCCGCGCGATGCGTTTGACGGTCGCTTCATCGAAGCCCGTTTCTTTCAGGATCGTCGGCACACTCTGTTCGCGTTCGACGTAGCGCTCGATGATCTCGTCAAGCACCTCGTACTCCGGCAGCGAGTCCTGGTCGGTCTGGTCCGGGCGGAGCTCGGCACTCGGCGGCTTGGTGATCGTGTCAACGGGGATCGTGATGCCACCGAATTGCTTACGCAGGGGTGATTGCGGGTCGTCGTTGATCCACTTGGCAAGGTCGTAGACCATCGTCTTGGGCACATCAACAAGCACGGAAAAGCCGCCGCACATGTCGCCGTAGAGCGTGCAGTAGCCCACGGCCATCTCGCTCTTATTACCCGTGGTGACCAGCATCGCCCCGGTCTTGTTGCTCAGGGCCATCATGATGTTGCCACGCAGACGCGCCTGGATGTTCTCTTCCGTCACGCCGGGTTCTGTGCCCGCAAACATCTCCGCGAGCATCCCTTCCATCGCCGCGTGGGCCGGCTCGATCGGGATCACATCAAATTTGACGTTGAGGTACTCGGCGAGTTCGCGTGCATGATCCACGCTGCCGCCGGACGAGTACCGCGAGGGCATCCCGATGCCATGGACGTTCTCGCTGCCGATCGCTGCGACCGCGATCGCGCAGCTCACCGCCGAGTCGATCCCGCCTGACAACCCCATGACGATCTTCTTGAAGCCACACTTGCCGCAATAGTCACGCAGCCCCAGTACGAGCGCTTCATAGACCGAGGCAAGCCCTTGCTTGGGCGTCTCGATACGGTTGTCGGTCTCGATTGTTTGGTCCCCCATGGGGACATCCGCGATCAGCAGGTCTTCTTCGAAGTCTTTCGCGTGCGCGATGATTTGGCCCTTGGCGTCAAGTACGCACGAGTTGCCATCGA
The DNA here is from genome assembly GCA_049611445.1 of Phycisphaeraceae bacterium. Taxonomy (GTDB): domain Bacteria; phylum Planctomycetota; class Phycisphaerae; order Phycisphaerales; family Phycisphaeraceae; genus JAHQVV01. The sequence goes on from JBMZAP010000113.1 coordinate 3,200, forward strand.
AGACCAATTCGTCGTTGCCGCCGACCTGGTTGCAGTAGACCATCGGGATGTTGTGCTTGCGTGCGACATTGGCCATGAGCTTCAGGCGGAACGCGTGCTTGCGGACGATGTAGGGCGACGCGGAACTGTTGATGAACAGCTGGGCACCGGCTTCGGCGAGTTCGTCCACGGGGTTGTCGTGGTAGAGCTGGCGGGTGAAGCTGTCCGCGTCGTTCCAGAGGTCTTCGCAGATGCTGATGCCGAGCTTCACGCCATCAATCTCACTGAGGTCGATCCGTGGGCCGGGCTCAAAGTAGCGCTGCTCGTCGAAGACGTCGTAGGTCGGCAGCAGGTGCTTGAGGTGCAGGCTGGTGATCTTGCCGTCTGAGCAGAGGGCGGCGGCATTGTGCAACTCTCGGCCGGCGGACTTGTCCGACCGAACAGGCAGGCCGATAACCGCGGTGATGCCGGTGCATCGCTTGGCAAGCTTCTCTACCGCAGCGCGGCACTGGTCAATCGCGTCGGGTTTGAGCAGCAGGTCCTTGGGCGGGTAGCCGATAATCGCCAGTTCTGGGAAGACCACGAGGCGAGCGGACTGGTCTTTGGCGCGGTCGATGGCATCTGCGATGAGCGCGGCGTTGCCGGGGATATCTCCGACGGTCGGGTTGATCTGGGCCAGGGCGATGCGCATGTGTGTTTTGGTTTAATGTTGGGGTGCGATATCTTCGACAAGATTCTAGAGGCTGCCGTGCATGGTAGTCTGTTATCAGGATTTAGAACCGATCAAGGGGCTGGCCCGTACCAGCCACAAAGGGACCAGCAATGAAGCATTTGATGTTGAAGTGGACCGTTGGGATGTTGCTCTTGGCGGTACTCATGCCGGGCTGCCAGGCACGTCGCGATGCGGAGCGCAAGGCCCGTATCGAGGACTATATGTCACGTGCGGCCCAGTACCGCGATCAGGGCCTGGAAGACTCGGCCTTCGCGATGTTCGGCCAGGCTTTGCTCGAGAACCCACGCGTCGCCGGCGCCCACATCGGCATCGGTGACATCTACAAAGAACGCGGCGACTATGACAAGGCCTCGGTTCGTTTTGAACTCGCCGCCGCGATCGAGCCAACTAACTACGACGCACACTACAACCTGGGCGTCTGTAAGCAAATCCTCGGCGACCTGTCCTACGCAATCAAGGCCTACAAGCGCGCACTCAACCTGATGCCGGACTCGGCGGAAGCCAACCGCGACCTCGCCTCGGCTTACCTTCAGGAAAACAAGCCCGGCCTGGCGATGTCCTACGCCAAGCGTGCCACCGAACTGGACAGTGAGTCCTTCGGTGCCTGGGCCAACCTCGGCTTCATCTACTCCCGTACCGAACGCTTCAGCGATGCGATCGAAGCATTCCGGACCGCATCGGAACTGGCCGGCTCGGAAGACGACTTATCGCCTGTCCTGGTCGGTCTGGCCGACGCCCATATCCGTGTTGGCAACTACTCCCGCGCGACCAATACGCTCAACACGCTGATCGGTGCCAACCCGACCTCGACCGCTCACGAGCGACTGGGCGTCTGCCTCTTCAAGCAACGCAAGTACGAAGATGCGCTCCGCGAGTTCAAGAAGGCTGTGGAACTGGACGGCGAAGACACTGCGGCACTCAATGGCCTTGGCGTCGCCTACATGACCTTGTATATCGAGGGCGGCCGGGACAACACCTACCAGCGTGACCAGGCGCTCAAGGCGTGGGCCAAATCGCTGGACCTCAAGCCCAACCAGCGTGCGATCATCTCGCTGGTGACGCGTTACAGCGATATCTGATCGTATCCAAGTCCTGAACGAGTACACCTCCCGCCCCTGTCAACTGACGGGGGCTGTTTTTTGGGCGTGACCATCCACGGCGAAGCATTTACACTGCCTCGCGATGTCGCGCGAGATTGATCTATGGCGAACGGTCCTGGGGGATGCAACGCTCATGGAGCGCTCGGCGCGCGTCGATTCTTCAGATGTTTCTGCCATTACTTCGTTGCGACGGGATTACTCGGCACAGGCGGTGTCGGTCGCGTTGTCGATGATTGAAGCACGACGGAAGGCGCAGCGCAAGTTCGGTGAGCGTGGGCGATCGCTGATCGCTGATGTTGCCGGGGTCGAGCAGGCCAGCGGGGCGGCCGTCGCGGCATACAAGGCGAGACGGTTCGCTGACCTACTTGGTGGCGGCGCAACGATTGCCGACTTGTGTTGCGGGATCGGTGGCGACGCGATGGCATTGGCGGATGCTGGGCTCGACGTTATCGCGGTCGATCGCGATCCGCTGCGGGCGTGGATGGCCAGGCAAAACGGCGGACCGCGGATGCAAGCCGTGTGCTCCGACGTTGCAACGCTTGGCGTGGCTGGCATGCCGATCCATCTTGATCCGGCCCGGCGGGTGGAGAAGTCAGGGCGACGCGTCTGGCGCATGGAGGACATGCAGCCCGGGCCTCAAGTCGTTGGGCCATTCATCGAGCATTCCGGTTGCGCCGCGATCAAGCTCAGCCCCGGCGTTGATCTGGAAGCGTTGCCATGGGCTGGTGAGTTGGAGTTCATCAGCGAGCATGGACGCCTGGTTCAGGCGGTGCTGTGGTGCGGCCGATGTGCACAAACATCTCGGCGGGCGACGCTGATCGATGCCCGGGGCACGCATACGCTGCATGGCGACCCGACCTGGTCCGGGTTTCATCCACTGCAGCACTATCTCTATACCTTCGATGCCGCGGTGGAGCGTGCCGAGTTGATCGGGCATTTGTCTGCTCAGGTCGATGCCCCGGTCGTGCACCCGAAGCTGGGCTTACTGACGAGTGAGAACATCATTGATTCTCCTTGGTTGAAGGGCTTTGAATTCATTGAACAGTTGCCCTGGCGGCCTAAACGGGTCAAGCAATGGTTGGCCGCGAACGATGCCGGGCTAGTGGAAGTCAAGACGCGTGGCAAAGCCTGCGATCCGGATAAGGAACAGCTGCGGCTGCGTGGCAAAGGGGATACGCCCTATGTCGTTTTTGTTCTGCGATTTGATACTAAGGTCCAGGCGCTGATCACCCGGCGACTCAGCCCCGCTGATTAAGCTGCTGCTGATACTCACGCAGCAGGCGTGAGCGCGTGATCATGCCCGTGACGCGTTCCTGCGCATCGACGATCGGCAGGCTCGACACCTCGTGCTTGGCAAACATATCCAGCACAACATCCAAGGTGTCGCCGGGACGCACACTTGGCAGGTCGGTCCGCATGAGTTCGCCGACAATCATCAGAGGCACCGCCTCGCGCTGGACAAGTGTTGTCCGCACGTCATCGCCGACAACCATGCCCTGGCACCGGCCTTTTTCGTCGCTGACCACAAAGTCGTTCACCGCACACTGCGCCGCCAGATCGATCAGCCGCTGGGCAGGATCGCTTTCGACGACGCAAACAGCGTCCGATGCGGGCACATCCGCAACGGTCATCCGCCTGAGCAACGTCATGTCTGCCAACTGCCCGAAGCGGATACCCTTTCTGCGAAGCAGGTCGGAGTAGATCGAATCGTGGTGCAGGAACTGGGCGCAGGTCGTTGAGACGATCGCCACAAGCATCACCGGGAGGATGACCTTGTAGTCCTGGGTGATCTCAAAGACCAGCAGAAACGCGGTCAGCGGGCAGTGCAGCGTCGCGGCGATCACCCCCGCCATGCCAGCCAGCGCATAGGTCGCTGGCGTTGCGCCGGGAAAGATGCCGAGCTGACTCAGTGTTACCGCAAACAGCCCGCCGAGTGCCGCGCCGACGAACAGGCTCGGCGCGATAACTCCGCCGGAGCCCCCCGAGCCAAGTGTCAGGGCCGTGCCGACAATCTTGAAGATCAGGATCGCCAGCAGCAGGGCGATGGACAGGTCGGCGTTGTAGTTGATCGGATCAAGCAGCGACTCGATCACGGGGTAGCCATTACCCATAAAGACAGGCTGCTCGTAACCCGCGTCTTTGGCGAACTCTGCCGTGCCCGGCAGATAACGCAGAAAAATCAGGCCCATCGCTCCGAGCAGCAATCCACCAACCGCGGGCCTGACCCAGGCCGGCATCGGCGTGCGTTGCCAGGCCTTGTTGCTGACGCGCAGCGACCCGGCGAGTGCAAGGCCGACCAGCCCACACATGAGCCCCAGCCCGAGGTAAGCCGGCGCTTCGGGAAGCATAAATTGGTAATCATGCATCGCATCGGGCACGACAAACAGTGCATTGCCCGCGCCGCCCTCATCGTGATAGAACTCGAGTGCCTGCTGCGCGACGGCCGTGCCGAACACCGCGGCGACGACGATCGGCATGAATGTCCGCACCGAGAAATCGCGCAGAATCACTTCGAGCACGAACAGCACGCCGGCGATCGGCGCGTTGAAGATACCCGCCGTGGCCGACGCGGCACCGCAGCCGATGAGGGTGGGCATGTGCTCGGGCTTGATGTGCAGCTTGCGTGCGATCACCGAGCCGAGCGATGAACCGATGGAGATGATCGGGCCCTCGATCCCTGCCGACCCGCCCGAGGCGAGTGTCGCGGTCGCGGTGACGGCCTTGTTCGCGCCGACATTGGCCCTGATTTCGCCCTTGTGTCGCGCAAGTGATTCGATGACTTCGGGTACGCCGTTGATCACGCCGAAGCGGGTCAATTTGAACTGGATGAGCCCGACGATTAAACCACCGAGCGTGGGGATGGCAAGCAACAGCAGGGCGGCGGTCCATATCGAGTCACTTTGCTGGAGGTGGAAGAGCCCGTCACCCGTCAGCGCGACGATGGTGGCGAACGCCGCTGCGACGAGCCCGCCGATCGCACCGATCAACGCGGCCAACGGCATCAGGAACCAGTCCGCTGAAAAACCCGCCGCTTGCCGAAGCCGGGCCAATCGGTCGGACAGTTTTTGCAGCAGAGCGGACATGACCAGAGTTTAGCTGCCGGTTGGCTGTTGGTCGCTTTGCCGCTGTCGGCGGTAGTACGCTTCGGCCACGCGCACGCGGTCGATCGCCTGTGCCATGCCGATGCCGATACTCACGCCGATAAGCCCGGCCGATGCCCAGTGGATCGGCATCGCGAACATCGGCCCGCTGATCTCGCCGCGTTGCCACCGCAGGATCAGATCGTCCGCCGAGGCCGACCCGTGTAGCACAGCCCCCAATGCATAAGTCGCAAAGCCAACGAGCAGCGGGCTCAGCAACAGGTAGACAACGTTGCCGGTCGGAAGGATCAGCCGGGCGGACAGCCCCGCGATCGCAAAGGACAGCAGGATCGCGCCGATCACCTGACCGCTGGTGGGCGTTTGCATCAGCACTTTGCAGAGCACAAAGGCCAGTGCCGCACAAAGCAGACCCGCCATGCCCGGTCGAACGTGCAAGACGAACCTCGGCGTGTCGTCTTCCTCGATGGGCATCTGCGAGGAGAAGTTGGTTTTGAGCGTCCGGGGGATCAGGAAATCTCGGATCCGCTGGCGATATCGACGCAGCAGGAACATCATCAGGCACCACGCCAGGGCCCACAGCACCATTTCGACTTCCAGTTGCATGAAGATGGACCCGCCGCTGGGGGCGCCGCGTGGCCGTTCGGCCTGCCTCCAGATCAGCCCGGTCATCGACCCGCCATTGGCCGCGAGGACCATCAGGGCAAAGCCGATCGTGAAGACCCCGGATAGCGGGTTGCCTGCAGAGGAGACATAAAGCCCCAACAGCAGGGCCGGCAGCCCCGCCAGCAGGATCAGGCCGCACGCCCAGACAACGCCCACCCGTGCATCCAGCAGTGAAAGCCCTGGCGAGCCGTCCGGCGAGGTGAGGTACGGCAGCACGGGCAGCAGGCACAGCGTGCTCAGGATGGTCGCGGCGAGCATCAGCAGCCGCTGGGTGATCGTGGGGAGCATCCACAGATTCTACCGGTATCGTTACGCATAGGGATCGCAGGGAGGGCAAAGGCCAAGTCGTTTTATGAATCGTCTATTGCCTGTAACATAAACCGCTGTGAAGGAATCCTTATCCCAGACACTCACCCCAAGAGAGGACCCCATGATGGCCCGACGTATCCTGACATCCGCCGCACTGTTCGCGGTAATCGCATTGCTCTCGTTCCACACCGCGACCGACGCGCTCGCCTGCAAGAAGTGCGCCAAGCACAACACTTCCACCGAGGCCAAGGAAGCACCGATCAACGTCGCCCCTGAGGGTTGGACCGCGCTCTTTAATGGCAAGGACATCGGCGGCTGGGTCAAGAAGTCCGGCTTCTGTGAGTACACCGTCAAGGACGGCATCATCACCGGCCACACCGCCAAGGGTTCGGGCAACACCTTCCTCTGCACGCCCAAGGAATACGGCGACTTCGAGCTCAAGTTCGACGTCCTGCTTCATGACAACGGCCTGAACTCCGGCGTCCAGATCCGCTCCAAGGTCGTCAAGGACCACGACAACAAGTGGGGCGGCCGACTCGGCGGACCACAGTGCGAGATCGAAGCAGGCCCGGGCCAATCCGGTTTCATCTACGGCGAAGCGACCGGCAAGGGCTGGCTCTCCCCCGAGCCGAAGAGCAAAGACAAGGCCGTCAACTCCCACAGCCACTTCAAGAACGGCGAGTGGAACAGCTACCACATCATCGCGAAGGGCAACAACATCAAGACCTTTATCAACGGCCATGCTGTTGCCGACCTGACCGTCACCGACGACATCCAGGAGAAGTTTGCCAAGGGCGTCATCGGCCTGCAGGTCCACTCCGTCAAGGGCGACCCCAAGTGGTCCGTCTCCTGGCGCAACATCTACATCAAAGAACTGAAGTAGAAGCCCCCGGTTAACGGGCGGGCTTGCTCGCCTGCACGAACGCGCTAAACCCAATCACCCTCGGCCACCCCGCTTCAGCGGGGTGGTTTTTTAATCCTCTTTGCTCAAACAGAACCCCTTGGAAATCATGACACAAAGAGCCCCAATCGAGTGATCCAGTCAGGGCAACGTCTCGGCCGGTTTCATCGCTTCGCGGATCTGCGCCCGCATTTGCTCGGCCTCCTCAAGCTCGGCTGTACGCATCCCCATCAGGCTGGCCTGATTGACCAGTTCGGTATAGAGCATGTCCACATCGGCTTGGGCGGCCTTCCAATCCTGCATCGCAATGAAGACCTTCGCGCGGGCGCGGAGATGCTGGTTCGCGATGTTCACGGGCTTGCGATGAGACCCCTTGCTGCTCTGTCTGTCTTCAGGCGGGTGGGGCGTCCCGAGCGGCATGTGGGCGAAAGCGATGCGCTTGGCTTCTTCCAGATCACCCTTGGCCAGTGCCGCGTCAACGTCGGCCTCGTCCTGCCTTAGGAAATAGGCTGGGATGATGTGGCCGTGCCGGCCCATGCCTCGATAGGTCAGCGTGGATGCGGCAAGCGCAACCGATCCATCGGGCCGAAGGATCAGCAGGCTCGGTCGCCTTGGATCGTGCTGCATATCGAACTGGCGGTCCAGGCGGTCTTGTGCGTCAGCAGCGAGATAGTGCACCGGGCCCACTGGCGGTGTCTTGCGTTTCGCGATTTCATCCTGGATGGCCTGGGCATCATCGTGCAACACGACGTCATAGACATGGATGTTGTCAATAGGCCGAGCATCGATAAAAGCCTTGTCGTGATCCCGGTGCACGCTGAACTGATCGAGGCGATAGAGCCGAATGATTGCCCACTTGCCCTTGGCCGCTTCGGGCAGTTGGACCGTTTCGCCCTCGAGTGTTTTGAAGGGCAGGTCGAAGTGGCGTACATGTTCAGGCTCAAGATTACTGATGCCGTGCAAGTGACGTCGCTCGTAGATCCACCCCGAGACGAATGGGATCTGGTAGAGCCAGAACCGGTGGTAGCGGTCGAGCATGAACGCGGTCAATGGCCAGAGCACGGGCTCGCTGCCATGCTGATCGAGCAGCGCCTGGCGGATGCCTGCATACGTGTCGCGCTCCCCGAGTTCCATCGCGAGCAGGGCAGCGGCAGCGAGCCTCGGCGCGGCAGGGGGCTTGTCACCCTCTGGTTCGACGAGCGATTGGATGATTGCCTTTGCATCTGCTTGCGGTTCGTGCACGGCTTGCCTTGCAAGGCAGAGTCTTGCAATGGCATCGGTGCCCTCAGGGCAGCCGGCCTTGAGTGCCGCCTGTGCCTCGGCTGCGGCGTCCTTGAGGTGCCGGGGGTCCATCATGATCTTCCACAAGCCCATCAACGCGACCATCCGCCGGTTGCGGACCAGCCAGAGGTCGGGTGCATCGGGGTGTGCCTTGATCGCCTGGGCGCTGAGCTGTTCGGCCTTGCGGTAGCCCGCGAGCGCTTCTTCATAAGAGAGGCCGTACCGCTTGGGCGCAGGGGTGAAGCAGGCCTGAATCGCGCGGAGCGTTTGCTCGGGAACGGATTGCTCTGTTCGCTTGTTGGTCAGGCCTCCCTTCTGCGCACCCGATGACAGCGCCTTGAGCTCTGGCGGCATCGCGGGGTCAAACGTCCCGCTCGGATCGAGGATCAAAAACTCACCGCTGGCCAGGGATTGAAGATTCGAGCAGTAGTCCGAATTGACCCAGTCGCGTGCTTTGGAAGACCCAAGCCAGCGTTGAAAACCCTTGCCATGCATGTTCCCGCCGGTCTGGAACAGCGACGCGATCCCTGCCGGGCTAAGCGTGACGAACTTGGGATCGACCCGGGCATAGGCTTTGTAGAAATCGCTGTCGCGCCCGCCGGGCAGGTGCAGCGCGGGCCAGTCGATCCCGTGCTCGCGGAGGATGGATTCGCCCGCATCCGGCAACTCGTCGAGGTTGATGCTGTAGATCGCAAGCCGACGCTCTTTGTCCTCGGGCTGCTCCTTAAGGACTTCCGCGATCTCCTTGAGGTTGGCTTGTCCGTTCTTATCGTTGGACCAGAACAGGAAGGCCGTCGTTGTGCCGAAGCTGTCCATCGGGAAGCGCATGGTGCCGCCGTGATTGTCACGCAGCTGGGCATAGAAGGTTGCACCGAACACCTGAGATGGCAGGTGGTCCCGCTTGAACGCGATCATCGACAGGTCGTTGGCGTAGCGCTCGGCGATCAGTGAATCGAGGTACTCGATCAGCCCGGCTTCGCCTGCCTCGACCGCCATCAGCAGTGCGGTGCGCACCGCTTTCTTCTCGACGGAGGTGCCCAGATAACGGTCGACCAGTTCGCGAAGGGCCGCAGCACGTTGTTGCGCGTCGCCGCCTTGCCGGGCAATCTTGACCTGCGACAGGAGCAGGTCCGCATCCCATCGGAGGTCCGCGTACGCATCCGGGGCCTGTGCCAGCATCTGGCAGGTCTCAAAAATTGCCTGGCGGTTCTCGGTCGTCGCCTGCTGCTTGAAGAGTGCCTGCTGGGTCCGAAAGAGGACATCCATGACCTCGAACCGGTTGGGTGCCGACGGGTTGTCCTTGATCGCGGCCTCCGCCCCGCGGACCACGCGACGAAGGGCCAGCTTCTGCCGCGTTGATGAACTGACCGCCATGGCTTCGGAAAGCTCGGTCCGCATCGCTTCGATCGTGTCCTCCGGGATCGCGCTCCCAGGTTGCTGGGCGGTGGCATGCACAGTGATGAACA
>JBMZAP010000114.1:0-12723 GCA_049611445.1 Phycisphaeraceae bacterium
CCGGCGGCTACGCCACTCTGATCACCGACCGCCGTACTGCTTCTCGTAGTAGTTTCGGTACTCACCCGACTTCACATGCTGCCACCAGGTCGGATTGTCGACGTACCACTTGACCGTCGCTTCCAAGGCCTGGGGCCAGGCGCTGCGCGTCGGCTGCCATCCGAGTTCGGTCTTGAGTTTGGTCGCATCGATGGCATAGCGGCGGTCGTGACCGAGGCGGTCGGTGACGCGCTCGATCATGTCTTCACCCTTGCCCATCAGTTCAAGAATCGAATGAGTCAACTCAAGGTTGGATCGCTCGTTGTTGCCGCCGATGCAGTACTGCTCCCCGGCCGTGCCCTTCTCAAGCACGGTCAGGACCGCTTCGTTGTGGTCTTCGACGTGAAGCCAGTCACGAACGTTCTGGCCGTCGCCGTAGAGCGGGACCTTCTTGCCCTCGATGAGATTGGTGACAAACAGCGGGATGACCTTCTCGGGGAACTGGTAGGGCCCGTGGTTGTTCGAGCAGTTGGTAATCATCACCTGCATGCCGAACGTGTGGTGATACGCACGCGCGATCATGTCGCTACCGGCTTTGCTCGACGAGTACGGGCTCGACGGCGCGTAGGGCGTCGTCTCACTGAACAGCTTGTCCGGCTCATCCAGCGGCAGGTCGCCGAACACCTCGTCGGTACTGACATGGACAAACTTTTTGGTGTTTTCAGGATCAACACGCCGCAACGCATCAAGCAGTGTCTGTGTTCCCAGCACGTTGGATTCGACAAACGGACGTGCATCGATAATCGATCGGTCGACATGTGACTCCGCGGCCATATGAACAACACAATCAACCTTGCGCATCAGGTCGGTGACCAGATCGATATCCAGGATGTTGCCGTGGACAAAGGTATAGCGCGGGTCGTTCTCAACGTCGGCCAGGTTCTCCGGGTTCCCGGAGTAAGTCAGGCAATCAAGGTTGGTGATGGAATAGTCAGGCCGATCACGCAGCACATAGCGTACGAAATTGGACCCAATAAACCCGCTGCCACCGGTGAGGAGGATGTGCATGAATAAACCCTGTTGCTTTACGAAGCCTTCTTATGTGCTTCCTGACTGACCTTGTCTAAGACGTTCTTCAAATTCTCCTGCCAGCCGGACATCTCGCCAACGATCGCCTCGGTTGGGCCAAGGTCCAGCACGCTATAAGCCGGACGTACCGCAGGACGGGGATATTCATCCGAGCCGCATGGCTCTACCCGACAGGCGGGGTTCGCATGCTCTGCGATCACTTTGGCAAATTCGTACCAGGTGCACTCGCCGCCGTCGGTAACGTGCAGTGTGCCGCGTGCGCCTTCTTCGATGAGCTTCAAGGTCGTCGCAGCCAGGTGCTCCGCGCTTGTCGGTCGGCCACGCTGATCATCCACGACCTTAAGTGATTCTTTTTCCTTCGCCAACTTGGCGATGGTGAGCACGAAATTGTTTGCCCATGGCGCGTAAAGCCAACTGGTCCTCAGGATCAGGTGCTCACAGTCGTGCTCACGGATCTCGCGTTCACCGTCGGCCTTGCTTCGCCCGTAAGCGTTGCAAGGCTCGATGGGGCCATCCACTGGATAAGGGGCCGTGGCGTTGCCGTTGAATACATAGTCGGTCGAATAGTGAATCAGCAATGCGTCGGCCTGACTGCATGCCTCGGCGAGGTAGCCGACGCCCGTTCCGTTGACGAGCGTCGCCATGTCTTCGCTTTCTTCTGCACCGTCAACATTCGTGTAGGCACAGCAGTTGATCACCACGCCGATGTCGGGTGTGACGAACTTCTTGATCGCGTTCGGGTCCGTGATATCGAACTCGGGCAGGGACGCAGTGCGGTACGGGATATCCTTGGCTTCGAGGAGTTTGCGCCAGGCGGTGCCGAGCATACCCTCGGGGGCGATCAACAAAATCGTAGGTAGGCCGCTCATTTAAGCCGCACCTCCAACAGGGTCGTATATGAATGGCGAGTTGAGATCTGCCAGCTTCGGCAGCACGGTGTCTTTGTCGCTGAGTTGCGGGCCGCCTTCAATCCCGTCGATCGGCCAAGGAAGCGCAAGCTCAGGATCGTCCCAGATCACGCCGCCGTCAGCTTCGGGGGCGTAGACACTGCTCACCTTGTAAAGGAACTCCGTGTCCGGCTCGAGCGTGATAAAGCCGTGCGCAAAACCCTCGGGGATGAACATCTGCTGGTCGTTTTCAGCAGACAACTCCGCGGCGACCCACTTGCCAAAGGTTGGGGAGCCCACGCGGATATCAACAGCCACGTCCCAGACCCGGCCTTTCACCACACGGACCAGCTTGGCCTGTGCGTGCGGGGGGGCCTGGAAGTGCAGGCCGCGGAGGACACCGGGCTTCGCTGACAGAGAATGATTGTCCTGGACCCAGTCGCGTTCGACCCCGTGCTCGGCGAGTTTGGGCGCGCTGAAGGTCTCCATAAAAAACCCACGCGCATCGCCGAAACGCTTAGGCGTGATCAGCTTGACGTCCGGGATATCGAGGGCTTGGATCTGCATGCTATAACTTCTGCGGTGCGGTTCGCTACAAGCATAATCGGTCAGGACAGCGCCCGACTAACCAATAAGTCGTACGTTTTTCAGTCGATCAACCGTTCCGACAACGGGCCGATAATGTCAGACCGTGCCGTCCTTGAGGATGCCATACAGGTACTGGCCGTAGTCATTGCTCTTCATCGTGTCGGCACACGCTTCGAGTTGGGCGTCATCGATAAAGCCCATCTTCCAGGCAATCTCTTCCGGACACGAGATCATCATGCCCTGCCGCTGCTCGATCGTCTCGACGAAGTTGCCGGCCTGCAGCAGCGACTCATGTGTGCCGGCATCCAGCCACGCGGTACCTCGAGACCAGAGCTGAACGTTAAGCTTGCCCTGATCCATATACGTGCGGTTGATATCCGTGATCTCAAGTTCGCCGCGCGGCGAGGGTTCGATCGACTCGGCAATCGCTGTAACGTTGTGATCGTAGAAGTACAGGCCGGGCACGGCATAGTGGCTCTTGGGCTGCTCGGGCTTTTCTTCAAGCGAGATTGCCTTGCCGTTGTCGTCGAACTCGACCACGCCGTAGCGCTCCGGGTCCTTGACCGGGTAGCCGAAGATGGTCGCGCCATCTTCGACCTCGGCGGCGGCCTTGACCTGCTTGGACAGGCCCGTGCCATAGAAGATGTTGTCACCCAGAATCAGGCAGCAGGGCGCGTCAGACGTGAACGACTTGTCCAGCAGGAACGCTTGGGCCAGGCCCTTCGGCTCGGGCTGCTCCACATAGCTGAAGCTCATCCCCCACTTCTCGCCATCACCGAGCAGGCGTTTGAAGCCCGGCAGGTCCGTCGGTGTCGAGATGATCAGCACCTCGCGGATGCCCGCCAGCATCAGCACCGATAGCGGGTAGTAAATCATCGGCTTGTTGTAGACCGGCAGGAGCTGCTTACTGACCGCGAGAGTCAGCGGGTACAGCCGTGTGCCGTGTCCGCCGGCGAGGATGATGCCTTTCATATCGAAGAGTCCCTGATCATTGATCTGAGGCCATCATCGTCATTTGCCGGCAGCGTGTCCACCAAAAGACGCCTTTGCCTGAAACTTATGGATGGCCCTGGTCAAGGTGATGCGACGACACCCCATGGGCCCGCAGCGTCGCGACCCAAGCACACAAAGCCGACACCTTGGGCAATGTCAATCGGAGAATAACCTGCCAAAGACTTAACCCTACTCGGGTATATTTCGCAATTTCACCCAATGCCCCTTGTGGTTATGCCGACTAGCTTTTATAGTTTTCTTGTCATATTTCTATAGTCGTCTCGATGCGTCTGTTCACTCTGCGTGTCTTTTAAGGAGGATATAACTAGATGAAAAACAGAATTCTGCTAACAGCCACACTCGCTGGGTTATGCCTTTATGGATCGGTCAGCACCGCTGCGATTGTTGCGGTCAACACGGACTCGGCTACACAGAACAGCAGCTTTTCCGGCCAGTCGACCAACATCAGCTTCAACGCCAACGATGGCGGCACCGCAGACGCCATCATCGTTTCGCTCAGCAGTGAGTCGAACGCGGCGGCTGATTCGGTGAAGATTTGGTATGCCGGCGTTGAACTGACGCCCGTTCTAGACCACATCGGTTCGACGGCCTCGATCTGGTACCTGAACTTGAGCGATACAACCTACGCGGGCGGAAGCGCCAACCTCTTCCTGGACATGACCAGCGTAGCGACCGCGAACGGCTACGGCGTGGGCATCGTGTCCGTGAACGCGGGCGGTTTGGATATCGACGTCCACGACGAGAACCGAACGGCCGGGAAATCCGTGAGTCTCAACACGACGGTTGAGACATTTGTCCTCGCCGGGCACCGGGCTAATTCCACCACTGGCGGAGCCGCTTCGCAAGCCCCACTGACCCAGATCTACAGCGGCAGCATCGGATCGTCGCAAGGCGGCGCGGGCTACGACGAAGCCGTCGCTGCGGGCTCCCCCTCTTACTCGTTCGGTGGCAGCACCAATGGCGCGATCAGTGCCGCGGTAGCATTCATCGCCGTCCCAGAGCCCTCGTCGCTCGCGCTACTGGGCTTGGGCGGGCTGCTGATCGCACGGCGTCGCCGCTGAACCAACACGTCCGACAACGCGAGGGGAATGGCGTTTGATCTTCATGGAAAACGACCGCATGCCCACCCGACGCGCCTTCACCCTCATCGAACTGCTGGTCGTGATCTCGATCATTGCGCTGCTGATTGCGATCCTGCTGCCTGCATTGGGGCGGGCCAAGCATAGCGCGACGCTGGCCCAGTGTCTTAGCAATCAACGGCAGGTCGCGATCGGTGGGACGAACCACGCAGCCGACAACAAAGGGCTCTGGCCTGAGCGCAAGATGCCCTTCATTGGCAGCGGCCTGTCGGCACCGCACGTGCTGAAGTTCACCACCAGCGAGACGAGCAAGGCCTACGACGACCGCCCGGCGCTCGTGGACTACATCGAACTCAATCTGGTCGGCCAGTGCCCGTTCAACAAGCCGATGGACTACGAGAACTCGGCCGCCGACCAGATCCAGGGCAGCTACAACTTCTACTTCGGGTTCGAGTTCATGGCTGATGAGCAGCGGATGGAGACCTTCACCGACAAGATGACCTACGCTGGCGATGAATTCGACATCATCGTGGGCGATATGACCAAGGTCTACGCGGATCGCCCGTGGACACGATCCGCCCACCCGGTCAAAGGCTCCGGCGGGATGGGAGCCAACGTCCGCGACGACGCAACCTGGACCAGCGCCAGCTATCTCCTGACAGGCACCATCGAGCGAGGCGGCCTTGAGCTCAACTTCACCCGAACCGACGGCTCGGGCTTCACCATCGGCAGCGTCAAACCTGAAGACCCAAGGCTCAAGAAAGTGCCCTACAAACACGGCAACCCCACTGGCGTTCGCTGGAGCCTGCTGCCATCGACAGATTTCTAGCCTTCGATCAGTTCTAACGCCACGCGAGCCTGATCTTGATAAACGCGTGGATGCCTGAGTTGTGAAGTAAGGATTTCGCGATGTTGTGCAACGAGCCGATCAATTCCGCAAGGCGGCCATCGGGATCAATGCATCGGCTATCTCAATACGGGGGGCGTTCTGCCTTATTGAGGCATCCCAGCCGCCTCTTAACCCTAAATTAGTAGCCACGCAGCTGATGAAAACTAGTCGAATAATTCTTGGCCTAATCCAATTAAGTGATAGAATATACGCTCAGGTATACATGAATTTCTTGTCTTGGAGGAGTCACCAAACGATGTTTAAGACGACCCGAACGACGGTTTTTGCCGCTCCAGCTCTACTTTCACTTGCGGCTGTTTCGGCTGCATCTGCCGCACCGGTGGCGTTCTACACCGCGTCGGGCGTCGGTGGCATGGGGAATGTCAACGCCGAGACTTGGGGCGGGGGCAACTTCAGCAATTTTTCCTCCGCGTTTGAGGTGACCATTGACTTCACCGCGACCGTCGACAACGAGACCAACCCGATCATGCTCTGGGAGGCCGGTGGGTCGGGTACTGGCTCGGTCGTGGTCCTGGACAACGATCAACTGCATTACTGGGCGGGCAACAGCACCGACGATGTGGTCTCAGCAAACCATGGTCTCTCCGCGACCCAACTCGGTGTGCAGATTGTCACCGTGTTTGAGATCGATGCGGGAACTGGAACAGACGAGTTGCTGTCGATTTACGTCAACGGCACGCTTGTCGGCTCGGGCGATGCGAGCACGGCCAACGACTGGACTGGCGGTGAAGCTGGCTCTGAACTCGGCCAAAAGTCTGGCACCCAACGCTACAACGGAACCGGACTCTTTACCACTGCCAACGTGGTCAGCTATCCCGAGACCAACATCACTTTCTCCGCATACCGCCTCGCCTCGGACGGCGGCAACGCAGACAACACCCTCGCCAACATCCTTGTCCCCGAGCCAAGTTCGCTTGCGCTGTTGGGCCTTGGTGGCTTGCTGATCGCTCGCCGTCGCCGGTGATGACTTCTTCAAACTGAAACACAGACGCCGCGTTCCGAGAGGGGCTCGGCGTTTTTCGATACAAGGGACATCTTGAAGAAAGTAGAAGTTAATGCGTAAGGCGTTCACGCTGATTGAACTCTTGGTGGTCATCTCGATCATCGCGCTGTTGATTGCAATCCTGCTACCCGCGCTGAGTCGAGCCCGCTACTCAGCAACAATGACACAGTGCAGCACGAACCTGCAACAAATCGGTGTCGGGGTATTTGCACACACCGCCGACAATAAGGGGCTGTATCCTCGTCGCGAAGTGGCGTTCGGCATCCAGCCACGCAAAAGCATTATCGCCTACAACAACGGGGCCTTTACCAGTGACGATCGCCCCCTGCTGGCAGACTACTTCACGATCGACCTGATGCAGTGCCCCTTCAGCGGCTTTGGAAGCTCTGAGAAATTGAGGCAATCTACAGCGACCGTTGTACACGGCTCATACGAGCTGTACTTCGGATCGCCCATTGATCGCAATGACCTGGCGTCCTACATGCTGGATACGGAAGACATCGTGCGGACGATTGATACGCGCACGGGCCAATCGTTTGAGGTGAACATTCTCGCTGCGGACGCCGACTGGGACTATGAACAAATCAGGGTATGGAGCACCTCGCACCCTGACTTTGGCTCGGACCGGCGCATGCAGTTGTTTGTGAGCGATGATGCCTCGCGGACGCAAAGCCGGTACCGCACGCTGACGAGCACAAGAGGGCTGATCGACCGGAACCTGCTGTATCGCGACGGGTCGGTGCAGACCCTCGGCGGATTGAGCGCTGAGAACCCCGGGATGGCCCGGATCCCGGCAATCAATAACCAGCCGGGAGCAACAGTGTACTACTACGTGCCGATCGATTGACCATCGACTAGGCCTGGGCCAGCCGCCGCTCGATCCGGCGGAGGCCGCGGACCAGGTCTCTTGCGCTCTTGTAGTGCTGCATCTCCGGGTTCTTTGGGCGCAGTACGGCCGCGGTCAGTGCGCTGAGCGCCTTGGCCATCTCGGTCTCGGGCTCGTACGTGATGAGCTGCTTGAGGTCCGGGTTGGTGTGCGGCTTGGCGATCTGCACGGCCAGATAGAACGAGTCCACCGTCTTGTCGGTCTTGCCGTAGACCTCGGCGATGGCGTTGTTGGTCACGTGGCCGCGTTCGATCATCTTGCCGAGCATGCGTTGGATCTGGCTGGTGCGCATCATCTCGGTAAAGAGTTCGCCGAGCATCGGGGACTCGTTGACCTGCTCGCCGATCTTGCAGGCGCTGCCGAAATCGACGAAGCCGACGCCATTGGGCGTGATGACCATGTTGTCCATGCGAAGGTCAAGGTGCATGACATTGGCCTGCTCGTGGATGGCGGCCAGGAGTTCGGCCGACTGGATCGCGAAATCAAACTGGCTGATCGGTTCACCGCCGATGCGCATCCAGTTCATGTGCAGCGTTCGAACAAAGCCGCGCTGGTCTTTCTGGATGCCGATCGGCGTGGGGACTTTGTGTCTGAACTGGGGGGCGAGGTTGCGCTGCAGGATGCCGAGCATCGCTGCCTCACGGGTCAGGAACGTCGGGAAGACGTGGTCAACGAGTTTATGGGCGCGGATCTCGATGTCGCGTTGTTCGACTTCCGGGAACTTGTGCCGCAGCCGCTGCACGATGTCAGCGAACGTCGGCACACGCTTGGTGACAACGTAGCCATCGGGCGCGATCTCTGACTTGGGGACAGGCGTGAGTTCGACGTGGTAGGTAAATCGTTCGGTGAACTCGCCGGGCTGAATGAGCGAGATCTTGCGAGCAACAAAAGCGTAACCGGTGGACGTCAGGCCCGGAATGCGCAGTCCCATCCGCGTCGTGTGGATCGGGGTGACCGGCGTTTCAAGGATGAAGCCGCGTTTGCCGTCGTAGGCCTCGGCAAGGTTCTGCACGCTTCGTTCGTTGGTGCCGACGTAGAGGAAGGCACCCCCCCAGCGCAGACGGGCGAACGCCTCGTCGGGCAGTTTCGGCTCGCCGGGCGTCGCGGTAAGGACATCGACGAACTTGCCCTGGGGCGCTTCACTGGCACGGCTGGCGAGTCGGCCAACCATTTCCTGCCGCAGCCACCGCCGCTGGGCGATCACGACCAGCCGCTCGATATGCTTGGCCGCGCCTTCCTCCCGGGCGATCGTGTCCTGCACCGCCCCAAGCGTAGGCACAAAGCGGTCCCTCTCTCCTCGTCGCAGTGTGAGCATACCGAACAGCCCTCGAAACCAGCCAGACTTCTGTGCTATCGGCTGACCATTGATCGGGGTTTGGTCCGGATAAGCAATCGGCGCGCTTTCTGACTGCCTGGGCTGGTAGGCCTGTGGCGGCGGGATCAGCGCATCACGATCGCCATGCCGGGCTGCTCGGCCCTTCGCATCGCGGTAAATATGGTCAAAAATCGGGTGCTGTGAGGCCATACGCTCGCGGCGGGGAAAAAGGTGGGTCCTGATCATCGGCCCCGCGGATCCGTCATTGTAGATCGTCACGACAGGCAAGACAGAGCCACTAAACGAAAAGCCAGAACCATCATTGCCACGTCAGTGCAGCGGCCTTGACGTCGTATTCTTTCGTCTGATGCTTGTCCGGCGAGACCACCGTAAGCCGAAGCATGTCACCGGGCGAGCGAAGGCGAACCTGCGTCAGAAACGCATCTGCATCTGCGACAGCCACACCATCCACATGGGTGATGAGGTGGTCCTTGGGGATCCCAGCCTTGGCGACAGGGCCACCCTCGAAGGCATTGTGAAGTGCGACGCCAGCCGCGCCATCCGGGAAGCGTTTATTGAACCCGTATCCTTGTGTGCGCAGGCCGACAAATTCGCCGCCCAGCGTCGGCGTCGGTTGATCGCGTTTCTGTTTCAGCAACCGCTTGGCCGCGGAGGCAGGGGCAATCATCGCAAGGCCGTGCGACGCCTTACCATCGCCAAGTACAGCGGTTTGAACGCCGACGATCTGCCCGTTCTCATTCATCCAGCATCCACCCGAACTGCCCGGCATCGCATCGGCTGCAATCAGCAGGGTGTGGGTGTAGCACTTACGGTCACCCAGGAAATTGAATCCCAATCGATTACGCGCGGACGTGCCTGTCAGCAGGGTCTCCTTGAGCATCGACGGGGCGGCGACGAGGTAGAGCCGGCTACCTGGGGGTGGCAGCGTTTCGGCTAGCTCAAGGGGTCGAAATCCCGGTGCACCTTCAAGCTCAATTTTGAGGATCGCCATGTCGTGTCCCAGATCACTGGCAAGAGTTTTTGCAGTCACCACCCGACCATCGGTCAGCAGCAGTTCAATCCGGTCCGTGGGGTTGTGCACCACATGTGCCGCGGTGAGGAAGTGGCCGGACTGGCTGACAAAGGCCCCTGCTCCAGCGATCTGGCCATCACGCAAGACCGTCGCGGTGGCAGGGTAGACGCGATCGAACACCGAAGACGCGTCAGCCTGCCCGTTGGCGGCACGCGAGGGTTCGCTGCAGCTCATCAGCGGGATGAGCATGGTCAGCATCAGCAAGATCAATCCAAATAACTTTGTCATGACAACACCTCCATGACCTGTTCAAGTGGTTTGCGCTCAACCGCCGCCGCGGGGACGACGCAATCGTCAGACGGGTACCCAACAGGGATCAGCAGATACGGCCGCTCATTACTGGGGCGATCCAAAATAGCGTTAAGAAAGTTCATTGGGCTGGGCGTGTGCGTCAGCGTCGCAAGGCCGGCGTGCTGGGCGGCAGCCAGCAACATCCCACAGGCCAGGCCGACGGACTCGCTGGAGTAGTAGACCTTCCCGCCGTCTGCCGCCTTGGTCAGCCGGAACACGACAATCAGCCAGGGGACCGTCTCCAGGAAGCCCTTGTTCTCATCCGTGCCATAAGGCTTGAGGTCATCGAGCCACTGCTCACCCGCCCGACCGGCGTAGAACTCGCGTTCTTCTTCCTCCGCTCCTTCACGGATCTGTTTCTTGATCGCAGGGTCGCTGACACAGACAAAACGCCAGGGCTGCTTGTTCGCGCCGCTCGGCGCGCTGCCCGCGGTCTTGATCAGCGATTCAATCGTCTCCCGACTCACCGGCTTGTCAGAAAACATCCGCACCGAGCGGCGACGGCGCATGACGTCATAAAACGATGCGGCCGCCTCCTCGGGCGTAACGTCGGGATGGAAGCGATCCTCAAACGGGACGGTCGGGCAATTGTGCATGCAGGGAGTTTAAGCCGAACCGCCCGATTGCCAAATGAGATAGGTGATCCCCGCACTGATCGCCACGTGCAGCAGCACCGTCAGCCAGAAAAGGATGCGGAACTTGGTCTTGATGGTTTTATGCCTGAGCAGGCGTTGGCCAAGGATCGCCCCGGGCCAGCCGCCGAGCAGGGACAGCAGGTGCAACCGCTTCTCGGGGACGCGCCAGCCCTGCTGCTTCGCCTGACGCTTATCCCATGCGTAGAGCACGAGCGTCAGCAGGCTCATCACCAGCACGCCCGATACCAGGATGATCAGCCAGAGCTGCATCGATCAGGCCTTACGCCAGTTGACCTCCGGGGCGTCGCCCCAGAGCATCTCCAGATCGTAGTGGCCGCGGGTATTGGGCTCAAAGAGGTGGACCATCACCTCGACAAAGTCTGCGACCATCCACGTTGCCGCTTCGTCGGTGTCGTCGCCGAAGCGTTCAAAACCCTGCTCCTCGCCCAGGTTGGCGACCTGCTTGGTCAGGGAGCGGAGTTGGCGATCGCTGGTACCCGAGGCGATGACGAGGTAGTAGGTCAGCGGGCTGACGCCGCGCACATCGAGCACGCGGATATCGCCGCAGTCGTAGTCGTTCAACAACTGGGCGGCCGCGATCGCGAACTGCTCGGCCTCCTCACGCACGGGAGTGGGCCGGTCGGCGGGTGGATTGGTCTCGGTTGGGCTTGTCATAAGAAGCAAAGGATACCAGAGGCCCGCCAGCCTCGGCCGAACATGCAGCCTTTGGAGAAGCGGCACGCCTGCGGACCCGCGCCCCGCCGCTCTGCTAAGCTTTTCAGCGATGTTCTTCTTCCCGATCCGAAGCGACCGGCCTTTGCGGACCACGCCGTACGTGAACTACGCGCTCATCGCGGTCAATGTCGTCATCTTCGGGCTCACCGCGCAGAACATCATGCATGCCGAGATGGTCAGCCGGTACCACAGTGTCCACCGGTTCATGCTCTGGGAATTTGATACCAGTATCTGGCAGTTCATCACCTACCAGTTCCTGCACGCCAGCCCGATGCACCTCATCGGCAACATGATCTTCCTCTGGGTCTTTGGCAACGCGGTCGAGGATCGGCTCGGCAAAGCCGGCTACCTCTTCTTCTATCTGTCCATGGGCGTGCTCGCGGGGATCGGCCACTCACTGACGTCCGACGCACCCGTCCTCGGTGCCTCCGGCTCGGTCGCAGGCGTGAGCGGCGCGTTCCTGATGCTGTTCCCCCTCACGCGTATCGCCTTCTTCTACTGGTTCTTCTTCATTGGCTTCTTCGAGATCAGCGCGAAGTGGGTGATCGCCTTCTACGTCATCAAGGACATCCTCTTCATGGGGATGGGCGTGGGCAACACCGCGTACACCGCGCACCTGGCGGGCTACGTCGGCGGGTTCGTCGTCGCGTTGGGCCTGCTCGCATCGCGCGTGCTGTCACGCGAGCCTTACGACCTCTTCACGATGTGGGGGCACAAGCGACGACGCGACGAATTCAAGCGACTGACCGAGAAAGGCGCCTCCGTCTGGGAAGGTAAGGCTCACCACCCCGGCCAGGACGGGCCATCCGAGATGACCGAGCAGGACAAGCAGATCATGGCACGCCGGCAGGAGATCAGCCGCGCGATTGCCAACCACGATCTCGACGCCGCCACAAAAACCTACCTCCAACTCGTCAACGAGCATGGCGATCAGACCCTGAACCAGCGCCAGCAATTGGACATCGCCAACCACCTCTTCCAACAGGGTGAGCACGCCCATGCTGCGGTCGCGTACGAACGCCTGCTCAAGACCTACCCCAAGCACGACGAACGCGGCAACGCCCAGCTCATGCTCGGTCTGATCAACGCCCGCTATCTCAACAAGCCGGACCAGGCCCGGCCACACCTGCAGGAAGCCAGCCAACGCCTGCACGGCGACGATGCGGCGCTGGCCAGGCAACTGCTGTCGGAACTGGGTTGAGAACGTCTGATTGGGTGA
>JBMZAP010000115.1:0-12579 GCA_049611445.1 Phycisphaeraceae bacterium
CTTCGTGGCGGTTGATCAGGTCGTCGATCTGTTGGTCAGCGGTTGGGTTCATGCTGTTTGGTCTTGGAACGTTTGTGGAGCCTCTTTTGGGAGGGCGAGGCTCCTGCCGAGCCGCGCGTTCTTTGGTTGTATGTGGCTCGGCGGGAGCCTCGCTCTCCCGGAGGAGGGCTGTTTAAGTATCAGTTTCGTGTCATCGCTTCGTGCAGGTTCAGGACGACGCGGCAGACAGAGGTCCATGCAGCAAGCTCGGCGGGCTTGATGTCTTCAGGAGTCGCCGAGGCGCCGACCGCGATCAGCTTTGCGGCCTGATCGGGAGATTGCTGGTAACGATCCAAATGCTTGGCCAGCAGCATGTTTAACGTGTCCCGCTCTTTCGCACGAGGGTTGCGTGCAAGGACAGCCTGGAACAGTTCGGTCATTCGCACCTCATCATTGGGCTGTTCTTTGATCAGCTTGGCGGCGAGGTTACGGGCGGCTTCAACAAAGGCCGGTCCATTGAGCGTGGTCAATGCCTGCAGTGGGGTGTTGGACACCATGCGCTGGCCGGTGCAGGTCTCGCGTGCGGTTGCATCGAAGTTGACCATCATCGGGTGGGGGAAGGTGCGTTGGACCCATGTGTAGACACTGCGGCGGTACAGGTCGTCGCCCTTGCTGGTTGGGTAGGGGCGACGCGGGAAGTTCAGTGGTTCCCAGTGGCCGTCGGGCTGGTAGGGGAAGACGCTCTGGCCGCCGAGGCGCGGCTTGAGCAGGCCTGAGACCGCAAGCGCTTGGTCGCGGATGGATTCGGCGGGGAGTCGGATCGCGGTCTGGCGTGCGAACAGTTTCGTGTTGTCCGGATCGATGTTGGCGAGGTCTTCACGCGCGTCGGCCGACTGCTTGTAAGTCGAACTGGTCACGATCTGCTGGATGACTTGCTTAAGGTTCCAGCCCTTCTCGACAAACTGCTTCGCGAGGTAATCGAGCAGTTCCGGGTGTGTCGGCGGGGCGCCCTGACTACCCAGTTCAATCGTGTTGTTGGAGATCGCGCTGCCCAGATACTTGCCCCAGAGGCGGTTGACGACCACACGGGCGGTCAGCGGGTTGTCGGGCGAGACGGTCCACCTGGCGAGGTCCAGTCGGGTCAGGCGGTTCTCTTCGGTTGAGCGAGGGCCACCCAGAAAAGCGGGCGTGGCGGGCTCGACGATCTTGCCGGTTTCGTCCTGCCAGTTGCCGCGTGCGAGGATGCGAACGGTGCGTGGCGTGGGCAGGGATCGAGAGATACCGACGGTGGGCATCTCGTTGGCGAGTTTGTGTCGAGCGTCAAGCAGTTTCTTGAGGTCGGCTTCGAACTCGTTCGCCTTGATTTCTTCAGTCGGGATCGGAGATTTGTAATCGCGGCAGGTCAGCCGTTCCTCGACGATCATCGCCATGGGGTACTTGTCGATGAAGGCCTTGTACTCTTTTTCGTGTTGCTCAAGCTTGCTGGCCTGCTCATCATTCTGCGGGAGCAGGAGGTAGGGCGGTGTATGCCGCGCGTAGCCGCTGCGGTGGCCGATGATCTGTTCGTTGATGTCGGAGAAGAAAGCAGCGAGGGTATAGAAGTCCTCCATCGAGATGGGGTCGAACTTGTGATCATGGCACTGCGCGCATGCGGTCGAAGACCCGAGCCAGACATCACCAAAGTTGCTGACACGATCGGCGTTGTAGATCGCTTCGTACTCTTTGTGTTGCGCGCCGCCTTCTTCGGTCTGTGGTGCAAGGCGGTTATACGCGCTGGCGATCAGCATCTCCGGTGTCGGATCGTCCTGCATCAGGTCGCCGGCCAGTTGCATCATCGTGAACTGGTCGAAAGACATGTTCTCGTTAAGCGACTTGATCACCCACTCGCGGTAAGGCCAGGCCGTCCGGTCCTGATCGCCATGGAAACCCTTTGAGTCGGCGTAGCGCACCAGATCCAGCCACCAGACCGCGAGGTGTTCGCCGTAGGTGTCGTCGGCGAGCAGCGAGGCCACGTACTTGTCATAGGCGTCGGGGGATTTGTCGTTGAGGAAAGTTTGTGCCTGCTCAGACGTCGGCGGCAGGCCGGTGAGGTCATAGGTCACGCGACGAAGCAGTGTTCTTTTGTCCGCTTCGGGCGATGGCTGGATGCCGCGTGCTTCTAGCGTGGCGAGGATGAACCGGTCGATTTCGTTGGAAACCCAGGCCTCGTTTTTGATCTCAGGCAACACAGGTTTGCTGATCGGGGCGTAGGCCCAGTGGGTCTCGTACTTCGCGCCCTGATCGATCCATTTGCCGATGAGTTCGATCTCTTCCTTGGAGAGCTTCTTATGGCTCTTCTTGGGCGGCATCGGGTCGGCCTTGTCATTGATCCGAACCCAGGTCTCGCTCGCTTCCCTGTCGCCCGGGACGATGGCGGCGTAATCACCAAGATCGCGGGTGGCAGGCTCGAAGAAGTCCAGGCGCAGGTCGGCTTCCTGGTGCTTCGAATCCGGTCCGTGGCAGAAGAAGCAGTTTTCCGAGAGGATCGGCCGGATGTCTCTGTTGAAGGAGATCGGCTCGTCGGCGGGTTTGTTGGCGGCTGAAATGATCTCCGCAGGTGGGGGCGCATCCGCCTCACCGCCACAGCTGGTCAAAAGCAGCGGCATAGCAATGGCGAGTGTGAACTGTGCGAGGGACCGATAGAGGTTGTGCACGAGAATCATCCTTCAGAAAGCTGAAAACGGTAGCCTTAGTATAGCTATGCGACGTTTGTATTCTTGGAGTGTTTCAGCGGTGCGCTTTTCCTCTACTGCAATGAAATGTGACCATCTTTCTTTGCGGAGTCGTGCTCGACGGTCGCCCGCTCACTTGTCACGCCACGCTGGATTTGTCATATGTCCGGAGGCTACCGCCACGTGCTGAACCGGGGTGATTGGACGGATGTAATTATTCGATGGTGCGTAAGGCTTTCCGGCCTTTGTGCGTTTGTTTGCTTTGGATTTAAGTGGTATTTGCAGGCTATTGTCATCCTGCAAGATGGCTAAAGTGGGTGCGTTGTATTTCGTCTCTACCGAGGTGCTGGCTCTCTGTTGCTTGATTTAATCGGGACTCGTGTGGCTGGAGGGGCATCTGTTGGATTAGAGAGTAGGTCCGCGTCTCATCGAATTGGAATCAGCCTGCACAAGCAAGATGGGACATCGGAAATTTGCCAGGCTAAGTACTGTCCAGCCAGCATATGACTGTATAAGGATCCGCCAGTTTCTCAGGCTTAACAGGTATGAGACGTTTGTTTTTGAATCCGCAGGCATTCTGCACAAAAAATAGGCAATAAAAAATTTTATCGCGGCGTGATTAGGCGTTGAACTTTTGCGTTGCTACTATTATGATGTTCATCGATGACTTGGCGGTGTAGCCAAGGTGACCGGTGTTCGAAACAGTGGACCTCGGTTCTTCTTGCCCAGACCCACCAGGGGTCGGCACACTAAGAACCCTTTATGACAGGAGTGGTCAACGACCATGAGCAAAGCAAAGGTTGAGTACATTTGGCTGGACGGCTACAAGCCCACCCAGAGTCTCCGCAGTAAGACCAAGATCATCGAAGACTTCAGTGGCAAGCTGGAAGACTGTCCGATGTGGTCGTTCGACGGTTCTTCGACCGAACAGGCCGAAGGCGGCAGCTCTGACTGTCTGCTCAAGCCCGTCTATGTCTGCCCCGATCCCGGCCGCAAGAACGGCTACCTCGTCATGACCGAGGTCCTCAATGCCGACGGCACGCCGCACGAGTCCAACGGCCGCGCGCTGATCGACGACGACGACAATGACTTCTGGTTCGGCTTCGAACAGGAGTACACCATCATGGACCCTGCAACGCAGCTGCCCATCGGCTTCCCCGCCGGCGGTTACCCTGCACCTCAGGGCCCTTACTACTGCTCGGTCGGTGCGTCCAACGCCATCGGCCGTGAGCTCGTTGAAGAGCACCTGGACCTGTGCCTCGACGCGGGTCTGAACGTTGAAGGCATCAACGCAGAAGTGATGGCTGGCCAGTGGGAATTCCAAGGCTTCGCCAAGGGCGCTGCTCAGGCTGGCGACGAGATGTGGATCGGTCGCTACCTGCTCGAGCGTGTTGGCGAGAAGTATGGCCTGTCCATCAGCTGGCACTGCAAGCCCGTCAAGGGTGACTGGAACGGCAGCGGCATGCACGCCAACTTCTCCAACGAAGTGCTGCGTACCTGTGGCTCCAAGGAAATCTACGGCAAGATCTGCGAGGCCTTCGGTACGCCTGAGCGTATCAAGGCTCACATCGACGTCTATGGCGCCGACAACGATCAACGTCTGACCGGCCTGCACGAAACCCAGTCCATCGACAAGTTCTCCTATGGCGTGTCTGACCGTGGCGCTTCGATCCGTATCCCGATCGCTTCGGTCGAGAACGGCTACAAGGGCTGGTTGGAAGACCGTCGCCCGAACTCGGCAGCTGACCCCTACAAGGTCGCCGCCGCGATCATCAAGACCGTGAAGACGGCATGCAAGGCACTTGACCTGCAGCCTGCCTGATCGGCTCAATCATGATTCCTCCTAACCCGGATCGGTCTTTTGCGAGGCCGATCCGGGTTTTTTGATACGCTTTTCGAGGATTTCTTGGTCGAGGGAGAATCGCCGTGTAGCATGGCTGCACGGTATGTACTCGAAAGGAAAAGCAATGCGGCATCTTTACCGGTGCGTTTTGACGCTCTGTCTGTCACTGACCATGGTGATCGTGGTCAGTGAGTTTGCGATCGCTGCGGACGACAGGCCGGTCAAGATGAGCGAGCTGGCTCGGCTGATCGAAGGCCAGACACCTCAGGAGGTACTCGAAGTTCTTGCCAAGCGTGGCGTGGGCTTTCGTGTCTCTTCAAGTGCAGAGGGTCGATTGGAGAAGTACGGTTTTACCGAAGGGCAGATCGAGCTGATCAAGAAAATCGCCGCGGGAGAGGAAGTCGATCTCTCTGGCGGCGACGCCGAGGGCAATGGTGAAGAAGCCGAAGCAGTCGCCGAGGCCGAGGAACTGAAAGTCGGTTTTACCGACCCGGACCACTGGCACGGCTCTGAGCAGAAACGTATCGAGCGCGCGATCAAAAACGCGGGCCTTGGCTACAAGCGCATGGAGATGACGCGTGCGACGCTGTACTGCAGCGACGCCCGCGCCCGTAAGTTGCTGCCGCTGATGAAGAATCTGGAAGGCGCGTTGATCAAGCGATTCCCTGCCTTGATCTCCAGTGCAAGTTCGCCCAAGTCTGCACATGTCGTGATCGTGGACGGCGAATCCGAGTGGAGTAATTGGGTCGACGCGCTGATGGATTCATACAAGCAGGACGGCATGACGTTCAGTTTCGGACCTGAGGCGGACGCCAAGACGCACCTCAAGCAAACGTCCGGGTTCTTCTTGCCTGCGGTCGCATCGGCGAAGACCGGTATGCGCAGCGATGAAAACGTGGCCCGCTTTGCGACTTACGCGCAGGGCCACCTGATGATGGCACGGGCCGGCGGTAAGGATCAACCCAAGGGTTTGACCACGGGCTTCGGTGACCTGGCCGAGGCGATGGCGATGAAGACCCCTTCGGTGATGATCTATTCCTATGAGAAGCGTGACCTCAAGCAGGAGGGCGGCTGGAAAGAAGTGGTCAGGAAACTCTTTGAAGCGAAGAAGATCGACAACCCGACCACGCCCTGGGGCTACACCACCGACTCGATGAAGCCTGAGAACTATGCGGAGTGCTGGTCAATGGTCTCGACTCTGGCCGAGGCCCCGGATAAGTTCGCCGAGGCGGTGAAGATGGTGCGCGAAGACAAGAAGTTCATGAACGTCGCGGTCAACGAGGTCTACGGGCTTGAAGACAAAGACCTGCTTAAAGCGTGGTATAAATTCACCACCCGGTGAGCCGGTCTGTGTCCTGATCAACCCGTGTCATGTTCTATGAGGGATTGTCTTGAAAGCATCTAATTGTGTTGCGCTCTGTCTGGTTGTCTTGGCTACGTTGATCGGGGGCTGTCAGGCCGCTGAACGAAGCGATCGGCCTAACGTCGTTATCATTCTCGCGGACGACCTAGGCTACGGTGATGTTCGGGCGAACAACCCCAACAGCCCGATCCCGACCCCGCACCTCGATGCGCTTGCAGCGGGTGGCGTGCGCTTTACGGATGCTCACTCGCCCAGCGCGGTCTGCACGCCGACACGCTACGGACTGGTCACCGGCCGATACTGCTGGCGGTCAAAAATGAAGCGTGGTGTACTCAACGGGTACTCGGCCCACCTTATTGACCCGGACCGCTACACCATCGCCGACCTGATGAAGGACGCTGGCTACAACACGGCCTGCATCGGCAAGTGGCACCTTGGGATGGACATGCCCAAGCAGGCCGACGGCAAGAGTTGGGACTGGACCGGCACGATCAACAACGGGCCGAACGTTAATGGGTTTGATTATTTCTACGGCATCACCGCGTCGCTGGACTTCCCACCCTATGTCTATGTTGAGAACGACCAGTTCGCGACGCCGGTGACCGGGCGTGTTGAAAAGAAAGCCTTCCCCGCGTTCTGGCGCGAGGGCGAGTTGGGGGATGGCTTCGTGCACCGCGAGTCGCTGGACCATCTGACCGAGAAGGTGGTTGGGTATATCGCCGAGCACGCGGGCAAGGACGAGCCGTTTTTCCTCTACTTCCCGCTGACGAGTCCGCACAAGCCGACACTGCCCGCCGAGCGTTTCGTCGGCAAGTCCGGCATCGGGCCCTACGGCGACTTCATCATCCAGACCGACGATGTGCTTGGCCGTGTTGACCAGGCGCTGCAGGACGCGGGCGTCAAGGACAACACGCTGGTCATCTTCACCAGCGACAACGGCTCGTACATGTACCGCTACAACGATGACCAGCCCGACCACACCGACGACGATACGATCCAGGCGTACCGCGCAACGACGCACACGGCCAATCACATCTACCGCGGGACGAAAGCAGACATCCATGAGTCGGGACACCGCGTGTATTTCGCGGCACGCTTGCCGGGTACGATCGAGCCGGGCTCGGTCGCGGACCGTGCGGTGAGCCATGTCGACCTCCTCGCGACGCTCGCCGACCTTACCGGGCAGGATGTGCCAGCGGATGCGGCCGACGACAGCTACAGCATGCTGCCACTCATGCTCGGCGAGGCCGATGCACACGAGCGGGCCCCCGTGATCATGCACTCGGGCAATGGCACGTTCGCGATCCGTATGGGCAAGTGGAAACTCATCGCGGGCAGCGGCTCGGGTGGTCGTGGTGCGCCGCGGTCCAAGCCGTTCGACAGGCCCTATCAGCTCTACGACCTCGAGTCGGACCCGTCTGAGACAACGAGCCTGATTGAAGAGCGTGCGGATGTCGCGCGGACGATGGAACAGTTGCTGCTGCTGATGTTGGGGCCAGACGCGCCGTGATCATCAAAGAAGCCCACGCCGTGACGGCGTGGGCCTCAATATTCCAAGCTGTGATGAATCGCTCTGCTCAGTTCTGCAGGTCGGCGAACATCGGGGTGGACAGATAGCGTTCGCCGAAGGAGCAGCCGATGGTGACGATGGTCTTGCCGGGGTTGGCTTCAGCGACGCGGCAGGCGGCCAGCACATTGGCGCCGGTGGAGATGCCGCCGAAGATCCCCTCGGTTGCTGCGAGTTCGCGCGAGGCTTTGAAGGCTTCGTCCGAGGTGATTTTCTCGACAGCATCAACGACGTCAAGATTGCAGTTAGTTGGAACGAAGCCGGCGCCGATCCCCTGGATCTTGTGCGGGCCAGGCTGAATATCGTCGCCCGCCATGGTTTGGCTGATGACAGGTGATTCGACCGGCTCGACGGCGATAGCCTGGATGGCGTCTTTTTGTTCTTTCAGGAACTTGCCGGAGCCGCTGATGGTGCCGCCGGTGCCGACGCCTGAGACGAGGAAGTCCACTTCGCCGTTGGTGTCGTTCCAGATTTCCGGGCCGGTGGTCTTGTAGTGGATGGCAGGGTTGGCGGGGTTTTCAAACTGCTGGGGCATCCAGGTGTTGTCGCCGGTCGCAACGATCTCGGCCGCCTTGTTGATTGCGCCCTTCATGCCTTCCGCGGCGGGTGTCAGCACGAGGTCTGCACCCAGTGCACGCAGCAGGGCACGACGTTCGAGCGACATTGACTCGGGCATGGTCAGGGTGAGCTTGTAGCCGCGCGAGGCACAGATAAAGGCGAGCGCGATGCCGGTGTTGCCGGAGGTCGGCTCGACGATGTGTGTCTCGGCGTTGATCTTGCCGTCTGCTTCTGCTGCTTCAATCATGGCCCGGCCGATACGGTCTTTGACGCTGGCCATGGGGTTGAAGAATTCGCACTTCACGAACACCTTCGATCCGTTGTCCGGGGCCATTTTGTTGACTTGGACGAGCGGGGTGTTGAAGACGGTCTCGATAATGTTGTCGTAGGTCTTGTTGTGCAGAAGGGCAGTAGCGGTCGACATGGGGGTCTCCTGGTCGGTGAGTGAGTTGGGTTGTTTTGCGGTCCCTCGCGTTACCGATGGTAAGGCCAACTGGCTGCTGTGCCAAGCTGAATCGACTTGCCATCGGCTTTTGCTGTTCTACAATGCCGCGGCAATCCCAAATATTCCCCCGATTTCAAAAAAAATGAAAGGACCAAACATGGCCCGTACCGTGACCCTCAAAGGCGATACCACCATCAATCTCTCCGGCACCGAGGTCGGCGTCGGCGACACCGCCCCTGATTTCGCAGGCACCGGCCTGGATCTTGGCGAAGTCAAGCTCTCCGACTATGCCGGCAAGGTCGTCATTCTCTCGACCGTCCCGTCGCTGGATACCGGCATCTGTGACCTGCAGACCAAGCGATTCAACAAGGAAGCGGCTGAGAATGACTTTGTTGTGCTGACCGTCTCGGCCGACCTGCCTTTCGCAATGAAACGCTGGTGTGGCGCGACCGACTCGGAAGCTGTCGTCTGCGTCTCGGACTTCAAGGCACGCAGTTTCGGTGCCGCCTATGGCTTGGAGATGGCTGACGGCCCGCTGGCGACGCTCATCGCCCGCAGCGTCAGTGTCATCGACAAGGATGGCAAGATTGTCTATCAGGAACTGGTCCCCGAGATCGCCCAGGAGCCTGACTACGACGCGGCCATCGCGGCAGCAAAGGCCGCTGGCTGAAGGCCGGCACATCGCAATTGAAAAGAGCCACGGTTTCAGCCGTGGCTCTTTTTACATTGTGGCGATCAGCGTTTTACTCTTCTTCTTTGGTTAACCGGCTGAGGATCAGCTTGCCTCGGTCGGGGTCCACTTCGAAAGTGAAGTTGCCCAGGAAGGTATTGCCCAGCAGCGGCGGGGCGGCGTGAAGGTTCTCGGGCAGGATGAAGGCTTCGACGTCATTGACCATGAACTCGCCGACCTGCACCGAATTCAAAGAGACCTGCTTGGCATCGACGATTTTGCCGTCGGCCATTTGGAGTTGAACAACCGGGTCTGATTCGGCCGCCTCAATACCAAGGTCCTTAGCGAACATAAAGGGCAGGCTGACAGAACTCGCACCAGTGTCGAGGATCATCGATCGAATCGGCTTGCCGTTGATCCGCACGTCGATCATCAGCACGTTGCCTTCTTTGCGGAGATCGACAGCACCACGCTGGTATTCACCCGCAGCCTTGGTCAGTTCGCGGTTGATGGACTGGAAGCGCCGGCTCGGCCCGAGCACGTACTTGCGCTTGTCCTGTTCGGAGATCGTTTCGATTGCGCCCTTCACGTCTTCGTTTTCACTGAGCACTTCGTACTTCTTGTTTACGGTGTGGGCTTTCTCGACCCATGTCACCATCGTGGCGATATAAGCCGCCTTCGCGTCGTCGATCTTGACCTGCTGGTCCTGCTCGAACTTCTTGCGATCTTCCTGCGTCTTTTCAATCAGGGCGACCAGTTCGTCGTAGGCCTTCATGTTCCGGGCATACTCGTTCTGGCTGTCGGAGCGACGGACCTTGTCCTTCATCTCCTCGATCTCACGCTGCAGGTGAGCGATGTAGGACTGGGCCTTGACGATCTTGCGTTCCGCATCGCGGAAGTCGTCCTCTGCGTCCTTGAGCGTTTTCTGTGCCTTCTTGATCTCCGTCCGTGCGCGGATGATCTCGTTTTCTTCTTCGAGCACGTATTCCATGCCGACCCGGCTCAGCCCGGCCTCTTCCAGCGTCTTGGCCGGTTCGGCCAGAGTCGTTAAAGCGGGCAGCACCGCGGTGCAGAGCAGAAGCATCAGCGTCAAGGGTTTCTGGATCATTGGAAAGGCTTTCTCGTTGGTGTGATGTCGGCAATCGTCTCGCCTGGCCCGGAAATTCAACACGCTAGACCAGAGGCCGAATTATACAAGCCGTGGCGACTGATACGAAATGCCTGTGCGTCAGGTTCGGTTGGAATTCCATGCAAAAATCATGTCAGACGACGCAGCCACGCGTGAGTACGCCCGTCGCGGCGCCGTAGTAGATGTCTTGGAGTTGATCAGCGGGTAATCCTGCGCCGCGCAGGGTTGCGGTGGATTTTGGATCGACTGAGGGATCGACTTTGTGCAGGTCGGGATCAACGATCGGGCTGGGACCTTCGTAATCGGTTTCCAGCATCGTGCGCAGTGACCAATAGCGCGAGGCATAGAGATCAAAGCCGTGGTCCGCATCGGGATTCTCCGGGTCGGGATCCGTATTGGTCGGCCAAGCCACGATGTCACTGCCGAAGAGGACCCGGCCGGGATTGGCCGCGACAAACTGGGCCATTCGCTGAGGGTCTCTGGAAAGTTCGCGCACCTGCCACTTGGTGGCCGAGCAATCGATGACATAGTTGGGGTGACGGCCAAGGAAGTCGTGCAGCCAGTCGAGGTCTTCTGGATTACCCCCCATGTGCGCACCGATCCAAGTGACGTCGTGATACTGGTCAAGCAGTTCTTCGAGCGGTTTGTATTGCTCGAGCTTTGTGCCGTACTTCTTGCTGTCGGCATAAGCGGTCTGAAACCAGGTGTCCGGGTCGGCGACATGTGTCATGAACACCCGATAGCCAAGGTCGTAAGCGAGCTGCATGCCTTGCCGGCGAATCGGAGAGCCCAGGCGCATCGGGCTGTCCGGGCCGGGTTCAAAGTCCAGTCCACGCGGGCCGGCCCAATACTTGATGATGCGCGAGCCCGCAGCATAAAAGTCCTCGATGTCCTTGAGCCAATCGGTTGTGAAGGTGTTCGGCTCTTCACGCTTGGTGAAGTCGGGTACACAGATGAACTGGATGCGTCCTTGTCGCTCTGGCGGAAGTGATTCGCGGATGGGCTGGACGTTGCTGAGCCCGGTCATGGTCCAGCATTGTTCGATGCCATACGCGTCAGCGACATCGAGGAAGACCTCGGCAGCGCGTGGCGAACTGATATGGGTATGGATGTCGATGATCGGCCCGTCGTAACCAAAGCTGCCGGCCTCGGCGGCAAAGTCCAGGCCGAGGCGGTTGGCATCAGTGATGGGCTTGCTGCCCTGCGTGCTGGCATGGGGGGTGTGGGTGGTTGTCATGGCAGGGCCCAAGGGTTTAAGACACTCACGAGGCAACTCGAAAGTGCCGACACCCAAGTGTAGCTTGCCGATTATCATGCGGCAGCCGAGCAGGAATCTTCAAGGAGAATCGCGATCCCCCAGCCAGCCGAGTCCAACCCGCCGACCCCTTCAGCGGTTCCTGAATTGCGTTACGACATGCTCGCGTTGGACCTGGATGGCACGCTGCTGCGATCGGATAAACAACTGGCGATGTACGACGCGGTAGCGGTCAAGGAAGCGATGCGCCGCGGGGTGAAGGTTGTGCTGGCGACGGCTCGGCCGCCGCGCTCATCCAAGCCGATCCACCAGAAGCTCGGCCTTGATACGCCATTGATCAATTACAACGGCGCACTGATCTACAACGTTGCCAGAGAAGAGCAGGTCTTCCACGAGCCATTGTGTTCGAAGACTGCGCGGCAAATCATTAAGCTGGCCCGTTCGATCGAGCCTTCGGTCGTGGTATCCATCGAGGCTCAGGACAAGTGGTTTACCGACCACGACGATCCGCAGTTCAAGACCGCAACGGCGCGGCGGTTCAAGCCTGATTACGTCGGCTCACTGATCGTTCCGCTGTCTCGGCCGATTACGAAACTGATGCTGCTTTTTCATGCTGAGCAGCTCAAGCCCGTGCGCGACGCAATCATGGCGGAGTTTGGAGAGCATGCTGCGTTTCCGGAAAGCGACGAGACGATTGTTCAGGTCGTGCACGCAGAGGTGGACAAGGGGGCAGCGCTTGCCCGTGTCGCAGATAGTTATGGCATCGATGCAAGCCGGGTCTGCGCGATTGGCGATGCGCCCAACGACGCCGGCATGTTGAGTTGGGCCGGGCTTGGTCTGGCGGTGAGCAATGCGTTTGGCGAGGCGCTTGATGCCGCTAACGTTGTGCTGGATAAGTCCAATGACGAACGCGCGGTGGGCACGGCGGTAGAGCGTTACGTGCTGGACGATGACCCGGTTGCGCGTCAGGTCGCACGGGCCAGCGCAAAGTGAGTGGGCCGCAGTATTGATATGCGGCCCTTCGCATCGGGCGGGGTTACTTCTTATAGACAAGACCGC
>JBMZAP010000116.1:0-12509 GCA_049611445.1 Phycisphaeraceae bacterium
AGACGCCGATCATTGTCGGTGCACGCTCAGCGATCTTCGCGCCCGTGGACAACCTTGGTCTGGTGATCGTCGATGAAGAACACGACAGTTCTTACAAACAGGACCAGTTGCCGCGCTATCACGCGCGCGACGTCGCCATTAAACGTGCGCAAATGGCCAACGTGCCGGTCGTACTCGGCAGCGCAACGCCATCACTGGAGTCCTATGCCAACGCAAAAGGAAACCCGCGCCCGGGTTTTCACTATCACAGTCTGCCCGACCGTGTGCCGGGCATGAAGCTGCCAACCGTGGAAGTGGTTGACCTCGCGGAAGAACGCAAGTCCCGTCGCGGTGTCCACCTCTTGTCACGTCGGCTTGAGCAGCGTCTGCAGCAAACACTGGATGGCCAAGGGCAATCGATGCTGTTGCTGAACCGCCGAGGCTACGCGAATTACATCGCCTGCCCGGATCATCGCTGTGGCTGGATGATGACCTGTCACCACTGTGATGCGACGATGGTCTATCACAAGGACAAGAAGCTTCCGCTTGGTGGCGTCGTTCGCTGTCACCACTGCCTTGCAGAGCAGGCATTGCCACAGGTCTGTCCCGAGTCGGGCCACAAGGTCACGACGTTTGGTCTGGGGACGCAGCGCGTTGAAGAAGAACTTGCCAACAAGTTCGACAGCCTGCGCATCGCGCGGATGGATTCAGACACGATGCGGCGGGCTGAGGACTACCGCGCGATACTCGACGCGTTCCGTCGCGGCGAGATTGATGTGCTCCTGGGCACGCAGATGATCGCCAAGGGCCTGGACTTCCCCGGCGTCCGTCTGGTTGGTGTGATCAGTGCCGACACGTCTTTGAACATGCCTGACTTCCGCGCGGCCGAGCGCACCTTCCAACTCATCTCGCAGGTGGCGGGGCGGTCCGGCCGCAGCGAACAGGTTGGCCGGGTCGTGCTGCAGACCTTTGCCCCGGAAAGCCCGGCCGTCGCGCTGGCCGCCAAGCACGACTACGCCGCCTTCGCACAGATGGAACTGCAGACGCGCATCGAGATGGGCCTGCCACCTGTCGGCCGGATGGTCCGCGTGGTGTTGCGCGATGTGGACCACGTCAAGGCATTGACCCGGGCGACCGAGTTGGCTCACAACCTTGAGCACGCCAAGGCCGCGCTCAAACTCGATGTCCATCTCCGCGGCCCTTTCCCCTGTGCGATTGCACGGGTCGCCGACCATCACCGCTTCGAAGTGCAACTGCTCGCCAAGTCTGCAGCGCCCCTGCAGCAGTTGATGACCGAGCTGCGCAATCACGGCAAACTGATCAGCGACAACCACACTGCCGTGGATGTGGACCCCGTCTCACTGCTATGACATTTTCATTTCAATGAATTTGTGGGACAAGGGCGATTGCTGTGCCTATACTGGAATCATTCCAGATTGTTTTGCACGTTTCGCACTTCCTGTACCCACTTTCAAACCGAGGAAATTCCATATGTCCGATGCATCGAGTAACGGTACCTGCCCGTTTGGTCATGGCGCTGGTCCCCAGGCCAAGGCCGTGACCGACAACCAACGCTGGTGGCCCAGCCAACTCAACCTCCGCATCCTCTCGGCGTTCTCTGAGAAGTCCGACCCGATGGACGCCGACTTCGACTACGCGGAAGAGGTCAAGAAGCTCGACGTGCAGCAACTCGCCAAGGACATGGACGAAGTTCTCACGACCAGCCAGGACTGGTGGCCGGCCGACTACGGCAACTACGGCCCACTGATGGTTCGTCTTACCTGGCATGCCGCGGGAACCTACCGCATTCACGACGGCCGCGGCGGCGGGTCGTGCGGGCAAAACCGCTTCCCCCCGTTGAGTTCCTGGCCGGACAACGTCAGCCTGGACAAGGCGCGTCGGCTGCTCTGGCCGATCAAGCAGAAGTATGGCAACAAGCTGTCATGGGCGGACCTGCTGCTTTATGCAGGCAATCGCGCGATGGAGCAGATGGGCTTTAAGACGTTTGGCTTCGCGTTTGGCCGGCCCGATGTCTACGAACCCGAAGAAGATGTCTACTGGGGCCCCGAGACCGAGTGGCTCGACGACAAGCGTTATTCGGGGGACCGTGAACTTGAGACGCCTCTCGGCGCGGTGCAGATGGGCCTGATCTATGTCAACCCGGAAGGGCCCAACGGTACGCCGGACCCCGCGGCTTCCGCACGCGACATCCGCGAGACGTTCGGCCGCATGGCCATGAACGATGAGGAGACCGTGGCGCTCATTGCAGGTGGGCATACCTTTGGCAAAGCCCACGGTGCAAACCCGCAAGAGCCTTACATCGGCCCCGAGCCCGATGGCGCACCGATCGAGAACCAGGCCTTCGGCTGGGAAAACAGCTCTGGCACCGGCGTGGGTAAGGACGCGTGGACTTCCGGGCTGGAAGGCGCGTGGACCAGTAAGCCGACGCAATGGGACAACGAGTACTTCGAGAACCTCTTCAAGTACGAGTGGCAGCAGACTAAGAGCCCGGCCGGCGCGACGCTCTGGGAGCCGACCGAAGAGAGCGGGGGTGTCGCGACCGTGCCCGATGCCCACGTCGAAGGTGTCACCCACAAGCCCATCATGTTTACCAGTGACCTGGCACTACGGACCGACCCGGCTTATGAAGCGATCTCGCGCCGCTTCGCGGAAGACACCGACGCTTTTGCCGATAGCTTTGCCCGCGCGTGGTTCAAGCTCCTGCACCGTGACATGGGCCCGCACAGCCGACTGATCGGGCCGGATGTTCCCGAGCCCCAGCTCTGGCAGGACCCGGTGCCCGATGTTGAAGGCACGCTCGTGGACGACGCCGACATCGCTCTGCTTAAGAAGACACTGGTTGACAGCGGCCTGTCGACCAGTGAACTGATCGCGACAGCATGGGCTGCCGCCTCGTCATTCCGTGGCACGGACCTGCGTGGCGGGGCCAACGGCGGACGCATACGACTTGAGCCGCAGAAGAACTGGTCGTGCAATAACCCCGTGTTGCTGGCAAAGACGATCCCTGTGCTGGAAAAGGTGGCCGGCGATTTCAACGCCTCTGCTGGCGGTGATAAGCAGATCAGCTTTGCAGACGTCGTTGTGCTGGGTGGATGTGCGGCAGTTGAAGCGGCGGCCAAGGCGGCCGGTCACGACATGACCGTCCCCTTCACGCCTGGACGTACCGACGCAACACAGGAAATGACCGACGCGGATGCGATGGCATGCCTCGAAACCACGGCCGATGGATTCACCAATTACATCAGTGCTGAGCACTCGCGTCCTGCCGAAGAACTGTTGATCGAAAAGGCTCGCCTGCTGACACTGACGGCCCCCCAGATGGCCGTCCTTGTGGCTGGTCTGCGTGCCTTGGGTGTCAGCCAGGGCGATGCGGGTGTCTTCACCGACAGCCCCGGGAAGCTGACCAATGACTTCTTCACGAACCTCCTGGATATGACATGGTCATGGAAAAAATCGGATGCCAGTGAAGGCCAATACGAAGGCGTCGATCGTGTAACAGGTGTAACTAAGTGGACTGGCACGTCGGTTGATCTTGTTTTTGGCCACAATGCCCAGCTTCGTGCGATCGCCGAGGTCTATGCGGGCCGTGATGCGGGCGGGAAGTTCGTCAACGACTTCATCAAGGCCTGGGACAAAGTGATGCAATTGGATCGTTTTGATCTGGACAAGCCATGAGACACTGCGTATAGTTCCTCAGCTAATCAGCCCCCGGAAGCTCGGTGTGGCGCCGCAACTGCTGGCGCCCACCGGGTTTTTTTGTTGCCCCCGCGTGACACGCCGGGGCCACTGCGATGAAGGTGACAACAGCCATCGCCGTTGCTTCTCGAGGCCTGCTCCCAGGTTTAACGAGTCGTCAGTCGAGAGAGAACATGCCCACGAAAGTGCATGGTGTCGAAATAAAAGCACGAATCATCGCAATGATTCGTCGCCCGGAACTTTTCATTTGAGAAGCTTTTACTCAGTCACGCCGGCCGGCTTGGGGCCGTAGAGTGCGCTGCCCAGTCGGATGACGTTGGCGCCTTCTTCGATCGCAATTTCGAAGTCGCCGGACATGCCCATGGACAGGACGTTGAAGGCGTTGTCGACATAGCCGGACTTGGAAATGTCTTCGAAGATCTCGCGTGTCCTCGCGAAGACGGGGCGTGTGGTTTCCGGCTCTTCGGTATAGGGGGCCATGCACATCAATCCACGCAGGCGCAGGTGCATCATCGTGTCGATCTGCTCGGCCAAGTGAATTGCGGCCGGCGCGGCAACGCCTGTTTTCTGCGACTCGCCCGCGGTGTTGACCTGCATCAGGATGTCGATGGTCAGGTCGTGACGCGATGCATAGTTATGCAGTTCCTCGGCAAGCCGCAGTGAATCGACACTGTGCACCAGCGAGACCAGCGGAACGACCTGCTTAACCTTGTTGCGTTGCAGGTGGCCGATCATGTGCCAGCGAACCTGCTCGGGAACGAGTTTCTTGGAACGCGGTGCCGCGGCAGCAAGTTGCGACTTCCGCTGGATGAACTCATCGATTTGCGCGACGCGTTGGGCGAGATTCTGGCCCCGGCTTTCGCCAAAGTCCATGACACCCAGTTCCAGAGTCTTCTGGATCTGATCAACGGTGGCGTACTTGGTGACGGCGACGAGGACAACGTCTTCGGCTTTGCGTCCACCCCGCGCGGCGGCGGAGGCGATACGGTCGCAGACCTGATCGTAGGCGTCCTTGAGGTCCATAGGCGATGTGAGAGTTGAAGAGCGATCCGTGCTCATGATGTAAAGAGTAAGTTGCCAGCGCCGGCGATGCAAGGCCGACTCACCGAGTCCTGAGCCAGCCGTCAAAGGAGGCCAGAACGATCACAAGAACCCGCACCGCTCTACGACCGATCCTGAACGTCTTCACTGGCCTCGGGCACGGCCTTGGCGAACTTCTTACTGACAATCAGGTGGAAGCTGATAAATACGAGGATGATGATCCCGATGATGACGAATCCGACGGTTTGCCCCTGGCTGAGTTTTTCACGGGCCCAGTCGATGTTGTCGTGGAAGAAGTAGCCCACCAGCACCGCGGGGGGGATGCTCAGGCACGCCGCGAGCCCGTCCCACAACAGAAACTTGCGGAAGGGCATCTTGAAGGTGCCAGCGGTGAAGAAGGCCGGGGCACGCAGGCCGGGCAGGAACCTTGCGAAGAAGACGAACTTGGCACGATGCTTGGCGAAGGCAAAGCGTGCGCGCGCGAGGTTGCGGCTACCCACGACTCGCTTCAGGATCGGGTGCCGGTGGATCGTCGGGCCTAGCCACCGGCCCAGATAAAAGAGCATGACGTCGCTGCCGACGATTGCGATCATCACCCCGGGCAGCATGATCCAGAGCACGGGGTGGGTGTGATCGGGTGATGCGGCGGCCTGGCCACAGAGATAGCCGCCCAGGACCAGAGGGATGTCCTCGGGCATCGGAAGGCCAAACCCGGTCGCCAGCAGAATGCCGAAGATGATCAGGTAAGGCGCGTTCGGCGCGTATTGGTTGAGCCAGTCAATGATCACGCGGGGTAGGGTACCCTCGGCGGCGTGTTTGTGTTGGGAGGAGCAGGGGGTGGATTACCGCGGCTGGGAATCAAGCCACTGCAAGGCCTGTTCACGCGATTGCAGCTCGCCCTGCAGTTGCAGGTCGTAGGCCTGATCCAGCAAGGTTTTGAAATTCGGCCCGGGCTTGTGGTCGGCTTGAATCAGGTCATCGCCAGCCAGCAGAGGGGCCGGGGTCAGGCCGACTCCGTCATTCGATAAGCGTTCGGTATCGTGCCGTATTGATTGGGCATCACTGCCGATCGCCTCGAACAGCAGCAGCGACTGGTCCCAGTTGGCATGTGCGGCCAGGCGTTTGCGTGCAGCAACGCTTGTCGCATGCCACGTCTCGAGCTTCGGCATTAAAGCAAGCAGGCGGTTGAGTTCATCGCGGTGGTCGTTGCTGAGCGACAAGGCCCGGCGCCAGCGGCTTACGGTCTTGTGTGTGGGTTCTTCCAGCCCGTGCCGATCAATCAGCCACGCCGCCAAACGCGTGGGTACTTCCGCTGCGTCTGGCAGCCGCCGGCTCGTATCGAGTGTGTGGCCGTTGGGGTCTTCGTTGAGTGTCGGCGCATCGAGCTTGTGCTGCTGCAGCAGGTCCAGAGCCAAAGTGGGATTGGGGCCATTGAGCATGGCAAGCAGTTCCTGGCCGATACGTTCCCGGCTGATCTGCCCGAGATATCGCGCGTTTGCCCGCAGCGCCGCGCTGGTCTTTGGCTCGATCTCAAAACCAAGTCGAGCGGCGAACCGCACTGCCCGCAGCATGCGCAGGTAGTCCTCGCCGAACCGCTCGTCGGGATCACCGATCGCGCGTATCACCTCGGCCTTGAGATCGGCCTGGCCGTGGACGTAGTCGATGACGCGGTCAGCGGCGGCAAAATCAGGCTGGTCCAGATCGGGCTCGGCGAACAGGCCGTTGATCGTGAAGTCGCGTCTGCTGGCATCCTCCTTGGCATCCGTGAAGCGGACCTCGTCGGGGCGTCGTCCGTCGGAGTAGGCCCCTTCGGCTCGGAAGGTCGCGACCTCGGTGACATATCGGCCCTCGCCTTTGGGGCCGGACGTGTAGACAATCACGACGCCAAAGGCGGCGCCGACCGCTGCCGACTTTGGGAAGATCGCCTGGACCTGCTCGGGCGTCGCATCCGTCGCTACGTCATAGTCCTTGGGCTGGGCACCCATCAGTGCATCGCGAACACAGCCCCCGGCCAGATAGGCGGTGTGGCCCTGGTCTTTCAGCCGGGCAATGATCTGCACGGCGGCGAGTCGGGCATTTGAGACGGGCGGTGTCATGTCAGGGAGTGTAACGGACACAAATAATCCGATTTTTCGTATTGTTCAGGTTGTGACACCTGCACGCGTGGGATAGACTTGGATAAGGTCAAGCACCTAGGGAAAACAGGCGATGATCAGGTTGGGACGGGTGTTTTTTGGGGCTTTGGCGGGCCTGGTATGGCTTGCCGGATGTGGCACAAACCCGCTCCACAGCGAGTTGCCTCGCACGCCTTATGGGCGATATCAGGCCTTGCGGGGCGGTGAGCCGCCTCAGGTCGAGCTTGATTCGTTTGGCAACGAACGCCCCGCACTGCGTGCTCGACTGCGGCCGATGGATCGGCCTTAAGACAGCTTACCCAGCTTATGTGACCTGCAAAGGTTGGGCCAAGAGTACTGATCGCGCGATTTTTAT
Organism: Phycisphaeraceae bacterium; assembly: GCA_049611445.1. GTDB lineage: Bacteria > Planctomycetota > Phycisphaerae > Phycisphaerales > Phycisphaeraceae > JAHQVV01. The sequence goes on from JBMZAP010000116.1 coordinate 7,228, forward strand.
CGCACTTTCCTTCATAAGTTTCAAAGATAAAACGAGCAACTGACGATGAAACGTAGGGTTACAAGACGCCGGGTGGAACATGGCGTCGCCTTTCATCGACTCGCAAGCGGGAAGAAGCGGTTGCTCGACCAACGCACCATCCGAGTTTTAGGATCACTGGTTATCGGCATGACGCTGGTCAGTGCGATCCTCCTCGCTCTTGAGCCAGACCCCGGATACCGTGCCAACGCCTGGTCCCTCTCCGCACTGGACATGTCCAGCGATAACGCTCGTGATGAGATCCTTGGCGTCCCGGACGATCGGGAATGGAATTACATCATCATTCACGACTCCCGCGGCATCGCTGGTGGTGAGCGTGAGCTCAATGCCGCCTGGGATCGGGAATACGCCCGTCAGGGTATGCCTACTCCGCGCGGTGCGGGCTACCACTTTGTCATCAACGATCGGGAAGGCCGATCTGATGGTGAAGTCGAGATCGCCCGCCGCTGGAAGGATCAGCTCGCAGGCGACTACATCACCGGCGAGCAGGCCGACAAGTGGAATCGTGAGGCCATCGGGGTCTGCCTGATGGGCGATGCCGATAGTCGCCCCTTCTCGGACGACCAGATGGACGCGACAGTCAAGCTTGTCCGTCTGCTTCAGCAGGCCTACGACATCCCTCGCAGCAGGGTCTTCCTGCATACCGGCCGATCTGCCGACTCTCTGGCCCCGTTTTTCCCGGCTGGCGAGTTCCGTAAGCAGATCCGCGAGTAGGGCAAACGTCCCAAAACGTTCAATTTCAACCAACGACCTGACTTACAGGTCGTTTTTTGATCTAAGCTTATCCAGCTTAAGTACTTAGTCGATACTTCCGGAGGGTGGCCCGTTCTGTCCCCAATGAACAAATTGATCAGACCTTATTGCTCGAGGGTCTGTCAGGGCGTACAGTATGTGCATACGTTATACGGTTATACCGAGACAATCAGGGAATGCATCGCGGCGTAAATTAGCCCTCTACAGGGGTTTATGTTTACCTGCGTTGCCCGAAAATGGCTGAGTTCCACCAGATCGCGGGCTATGATGTGGTAGCAACCCTAGGAGAAGGGGCTGCCAGCAAGCTATACCGTGTCCGTGACAAGCACGGCGAAGAGTACTGCCTTAAGCGGGTGGTCAAGAACTCCCCCAGTGAACAGCGTTTCATTGACCAGGCGGTCACCGAGTACGAGATCAGCAAGCAGCTCGACTCGCCCCTGATCCGAAAAGTCCACAAGCTCATCCGGCAACGAGCCCTGCTGCGTACCAGCGAGGTTCTTGTTCTGATGGAACTGGTCGTGGGCCAGACCCTTGAATCGATCAAGTTCAATGGCATGGTGAGCTACTGCAAGCTCTTCCACGCCGCGGCCAAGGGCCTCAAATGCATGCATGATGCCGGCTTTGTCCATGCCGACATCAAGCCCAACAACATCATGGTCACCAAGCAGGGCACGGTGAAGCTGATCGACTTCGGCCAGAGCTGTAAGAACGGCACGGTCAAGGAGCGGATCCAGGGCACTCCGGACTACATCGCCCCTGAGCAGGTCAAGCGTCAGCCGATCACGCCCAAGACAGACATGTTCAACCTTGGCGCCACGATGTATTGGCTGCTGACCGAGAAGCGCGTGCCGACGATGATGCCCCGCAAAAAAGATCGTGGCGAGACGGTCCAACTCCGGACAGAGGAGCCGGAGAAGACCTTGCAGCCGCCGATTGAATTGCGTCCGGATTGTCCGCCGGCCTTGTCCAACCTCATCCTCGAGTGTGTGGCCAAGGACCCGAACGATCGACCCGATCACATGCAGTCGGTGATGGACCGTGTCGAGATTGCCGCAGGCCAGGCGAAACGCGCGCAATCGGAGTCAAAAACCGGTCAAGTCAACGACCAAACGCTGGCGGAGAATCCCGCGCGTACAGCCTGATGGAGGACAGGCTCTACGTGCGCCAAATACGCTGATTCATTGGGATTACGGGGGTTTTCTTCACCCTTGGCCCTTGCTGAATGACGGTCGGCAGGGGTATACTTTTGACATGAAATACAGTCTGTCTCTGCGTGGTTTGCTAGCCCTTCTCCTTGCAGTGGGATCCCTGTTGGTATGTACTTCAGTGCATGCACAGGGTGGCCAACTGACCGACAAGCAGGTTGATACCGCCATCGAGCAGATCAAGAATTTTCTCTACAAGGCGCAGGCCGATGACGGCGGCTGGTACGGGGCTTACCACGCTGGCCCGCAAGAACCCGAAGCCAAGAACAACTGGGGCCCGACCGCGATGGGCGCGCTGGCTCTGATTGTTGCTGGCGAGTCGCCGCAGAACCCCAAGATCAAGAAGGCACTGAAGAAACTGGCCGAGGTTGAGATCGTTGGCGTCTACGCGTTGTCGATGCGTGCACACGTCTGGTCCTACCTGCCTCAGGACATCTTTGGCAAATTACTTCAGAAGGATGCAGACTTGATGCTGCGTTCTTCATACGACAAATCACGTTTCAACTACCCCGTCGCCAAAGAAGGCGAATCGTTTCAGCAGAGAAACGGCGGCCGCATTGATAACTCCACCACGCAGTACGGCGTACTCGCGCTATGGCAGGCTGACAAGCGAGGCCTTCCCGTTCCTGATGGCTTCTGGGCGGATGCTGTTGAAAACTTCCTGGGCCTACAGTCTGACGTTGACGGTGGCTGGGCCTACTCCGGCAATCGCAATACGACGCAGTCGATGACCCTTGCTGGTTTGACCGTCATGTTTGTCGCTCAGCAGGAACTCTTCCGCGATCAGAGCAAGGCCAACCCCAAGGTCACCGCGTCGATCGAGAAGGGGCTGGAATACCTCAACAAGCACTTCAATGTTGGTGCCGGCGTTCACGGCGGATCGAGCTACATGTGGTACGGCTATGAGCGTGTCGGCCTGGCCTCGGGCATCAAGTATTTCAACGGCAAGGACTGGTTCCAGGAAATCGCTAAGAAGATCGTCGCCAAGAAGGGCAACTACGGCAACCAGATCCACACCGCCGCCTTCGATCTGATGTTCCTGGCCCGTGGGCGCGTTCCCGTCTGGATCAACAAGCTGCAGATCCCGGGTACCGCTTGGAACAACCGGCCCAATGATGTCTACTTCCTCAACCGCTTCATCTCTGAGTACCGCGAGCACGAAGTGAACTGGCAGGTGGTCGGTGTTGAGTCCAACCCCAAGGAATGGATGGCCGCTCCTTTGATGTGGATCAGCTCTGACGGCGCCATCGAGTGGACCGATGAGCAGGTTTCTAAGATCAAGCAGTACATCGATCTGGGGGGCACTGTCCTGGTCAACCCCGAAGACCGTTCTTCCAGCTTCCGTGCCAGCATCGAAGATCTTGCCGAGAAGATGTACCCCGAATTGAAGTTTGAACGCGTCGATAAAGAACACCCCATGGCCAATCTCCTTGAGGGGGATCCGCGTGGCGGCAAGGCACCCGACTTTGAAATCCTCAGCAACGGCGCACGCGTGCTGATGGTCATGCCCAAGAACGACTGGGGCATGATCTTCCAGAAGGACGAGAAGCCCGACCCGGACAAGGTCTCTGCCTGGCGCGACATCGTCAACATCTACGGCGTCGTAACGGACCGTGGCGAACTGACCCCGCGCCTCTCCACGCCATGGGTTGCCAAGAAGGGCAATGCCACCAACGGCACCATCAAAGTCTTTGTTCCGCAATGGGATGATGGGGCCGGCAAGGTGCACGAACAAGACGTGTATCGCGTGATGAAAAACTACATGGCCAACGAGACCGGCAAGGGGCTGGAGGTCACAAAAGGACCGCTGTCTGATCTGGCCACGGCAGACCCTGCACTGCTGCACATGATGGGTGTCAACGCGGTCAGCCTCACGGCTGCAGAGCGCGACGCGATCCAGTCCTACGTCACGGCTGGCGGCACGATCCTCATAGAGAACGTCGGCGGCACAGGCGACTTTGCGACGTCACTGCGTGATCAGCTCAACCCGCTGTTCCCCGGTACTGAAGACCGCGTCAGTACCCGAAGCGACATTATCACCGGCCGAAACCTTCCCGAAGGTGCCAAGAGCAACCGCCGGGTTGTCTACCGTCGTCTGGTGATCGAGCGTGCCAACCCGGATGGCCGACTACTGCTCCGCGGCTGGACCAAGGACGGCAGAGTCCCGGTGATCCTTTCCTACGAAGACATTTCGCTGGGTATGCTCGGGGTTAAGCAGTACGGCATCAACGGCTACAGCGTTGATAGTGCTCGTGACCTGATGGTCAACATCCTCCTCGAAGCCGACAAAGCCAAGTCCGGAGGCTGATCGTCGAATTGAGCCTATTGCGATTGGGATTGCGACAAAAGAACATGCTCTTTGCCTCACCGACGGACATCGTAAGACGGTTCTCGATTGGGCAGATGTCGAAGAAATCCAAGCCTACAAAGTTGACTGCTTCGTTCATGATCTGATCTTTCTGGCCTTTTGCGCCGAAGATCAGTGGTATGAATGTTCCGAAGAGGATCACGGTTTTTCCGAGCTCTGTGAAGAGTTGGGGCGGCGGTATCCCGAGATTCACGAAGACTGGTATGGCCAGGTGGTACAGCCCCCGTTTGCCTCAAATCAGCGCGTCCTCTGGAAGAAATGAGATTAACGCAACCTTGCGGCACGTTGCTGCAGGTACTGTCGCAGCACACCGATGAGTGGCTTGCCTGTGTTGACCAGCGTGTAGTCCATCCCGCGGGCTTGCAGTGATCGGCGGAGTTTGTCGAGGTGCGCCTGCATCAGTGCCTGGTAGCTCCCGGCAACCTGTTGGGGTCGTGTGTTGATGGATGGTCCTGACTCCGGATCGATCATGCGCAGCCCGCGCGATTCGCTGGGCAGCGCCAGTTCATCGGGTGTGAGCACTTGGAATACCAGCACCTCGTGGCCGGCGAATCGCAAGCGATCGAACACAGCCATCATTGGCTCGGTCTCATCAAGCAGGTCGCTGACGACGGCGATCGCGGCCTTGCGCCCACGCAGGGTATGTGCCAGTTGCTCAAGGGAACTCGCAAGATCGACCTCACCCGGAGCCGGGGCGGTTTGTTCAAGGTCGGCCAGCATGGTCTGCAGTTGCCGAAGCGATCCGGTCGGCGCGTGCAGGCAACGTAACTGCTGGTCGAAGACCCCTAGCGCGGCTCGGTCGCCTTGCCGGATGGCGAGGGTTGTCAAGGCCGCGGCGAGTTGTTGCGCGACCACGTATTTGGTCGGCTGGTCGGATCGCGGTTTGCTGTTGAGTGTCGCAAAGTCCATCGATGCTG
>JBMZAP010000117.1:0-12376 GCA_049611445.1 Phycisphaeraceae bacterium
AAACCCTCTCCAACACCCGGCTCGGCAGGAGCCTCGCCCTACCAGCCACCAGCCACCAGAAACCAGCACTAGCCACCATCATGAACATCCCCGAACACATCCAGCAGGCCATCCAGGCCTACTACGCCGAGCGCGCGACCGACGATGACATCGCCGCGCTCGAGCAGTGGTTCCGCGAGGATGAACTGAACGTCAAGGCCTTCGCCGAGCACGGCATGATCGAGTGGCAGATGCTCAACGAGCACGAAAAAGCCGACGCGACCGCGATCCTGACGGTCCTGCGCGAGGCGGAAGACAAGGCCGAGCCGGACTTTTCGCTGCTTAGTTTACCGGCGTCTGATTTCACCACGATCGATCCCGCCGAGCGATCCGTCTCGATCCATGACCTGTACAAGCTCACTGGCTACCTCGCCGCAAAGGGCCTGCGAACCAAGGCCGCCCTCATCGGCTCGATCGCGGCGGTGATCGTTCTTGGCGTGGTGCTCTATCTCGCGGTCTTCGGCTTCGGTAGCGACAGCCCGGAAACCCCCGAAATCGCCGACGACACAACGAACAAGCCTACCATAGAGTCGCCCTCAATTGTCGCGACGCTGACCGACGAGCATGATGCCGAGTGGGATCGCCGACCGGGTGAAGACCTTTACGCCGGCCAACGCTTCACGCTAACTGGGGGATTCGCCGAGATCACCACCGCCCGCAACGCTGTCGCCATCCTCGAAGCACCCGCCACGATCGAGTTGACCCATCATGACAACGCCATCCAACTCCACAACGGCAAGCTCGTCGGCATCTGCGAAACCAAATCCTCCAAGGGCTTCCTAGTCCGCACCCCGCACATGGACATCGTCGACCTCGGCACACGATTCAGTGTTGAGTCATCCAAGGCTGGAAACATCGAGCTGTATGTATTTGAGGGCGAGGTTAAAGCCTCATCACCTAACAACGGCGATGCAAGCACCTCAATCTTGGCGGCAGGCGATGCGGCGACCTTCGAAGTGGGGCTCCTCTCTGATAAATTTGCATTTGAGGTGCCTCATACGCAAGACGCAACGAACTGGCAGGCGTTAATCAACTCGCCGAAGTTTCAAGGCGACATCCACTTTATGTCAGGCATGCCTAAGGCGTCCGGCGGCAAGTCAATCGAATCGGATCAAATTCTTGCTTTCCGTGAACGGGCGGGACTTCAACTGCATTCCCCGCTCAAGGTCACGATCGATACCCCGGGCAACTATCGTTCGTTCAATCGCAGTGCAGTGATTCCCGCCGGCGTGAGCGTCGATAGTTACTTCCTGCACTTGAACCCACCCGGGGAGCCCAAGCCCGGCGAATATCCCCGCCGCGTTGGATCGATCAACTTCTCACGTCCGGTCCTTGGCGTCATCGCGGAACCAACTAGACTCCAAGAGAGCCACTCTGTCCTCGCAATCCCCGGGGTGGTGTATCCGGGTGGGGGCACTCCAACTCGTCCGGCCTTTCACGGCCTCGAGCAGGTGGATGGCAAAGACCTGGACGACATCCTCCACCTGAGCGAGGACCGCAAAACACTCACGATTGATCTGCGAAGCGGAACGGGTTTTGACCAACTCCGTGTACTGATCGAAGCGCAGGAATAAACCGCAATGTACGAGCGGCATGCCCGACTCCAACACGCATTGAACCAACCCACCCTCAGATAGGAGGATTCATGACGACAAAACTTTTTAACCCTTTTCACCCTAACAGGAGAATATCCATGCATCGTAAACCCTTGTTTGCGGCAGCCGCCGCATTAACCCTCACCGCGGTGTCTGCCGATGCGGCCACCATCACCGGCGTGACCATCGAGGCTGTCTCATCCGAGTTTGGTAACGGCCTGCGCAATGCCGAAAACCTCATTAACGGCAGCGGGTTCGACGAAGCCAACGGCTTCCACTCGAACGCGGGCGGCGATAACATTAACTGGATTAATGACCTCAACACCGGTTTTCCGCACTCTGTTACGTTTGACCTTGAAGCGAATTACGACCTGGATTCCGTCAAAGTGTGGAACTGGAATACTTTAGACACGCTTGATGCTGGTGTGAAAGATGTCACCATCAGTGTCGCCTCTAGCGTAGGCGGGAGTTTTACTTCGCTCGGAGCCTTCGTGCTTACGATCGCACCCGGTGCTGACAATGTTGACTTTGGCCAGGTCATCGACCTGAGCGGCTTTGCCGCGGCAGATGACGCACGCCTGGTCAAGTTCGATATCACGACCAACCACGGGTTCTCTGCCTACCCGCTTGCGGGTCTGAGCGAAGTCCGGTTCGACGCGGTGCCCGAGCCCGGCTCGCTCGCGCTGATGGGCCTGGGCGGCATCTGTCTGTTGCGTCGCCGTCGTTAACCAAACATGTGATTCTTTTAGCCGCCGCCCTTTAGCCGGGGCGGCGGCCTTTGGCAACGCCTCTCTAGAGCACGATTTGATGAATGCCACCCGCGATTGTTTACGCTGCTTGTCCCTTGGGGTCTTCCTGACATGCCTCTCTGCGCTCGCCCACGCAAAAACAACGCCTATCAAGGTATTTCTGCTCGGCGGTCAATCCAATATGCTCGGCAGGGCACAGGTCTCCGGCCTGCCGATCGAGTTGCAGGGTACTCAGAAAGATGTCTTGTTTATAGGTGGGTCTAACGGTACGGCAGGGACCACGCTTGAGTTCCTCCGTCCCGATGGTAAGGAATCCGATGAGTTTGGCCCCGAAGTCACCTTCGGGCGGACGATCGCCAACCTGAACCCCGGTACCGATATTGCTTTGATCAAGTATGCGGCCAGCGGCACAAACTTGAGTAGTAGTTGGAACCCGACAACGGGCGTTGAATACGCGAAGTTCCTGGAGACCGTGACCAATGGCCTGTCAGAACTGACGAATGCCAACTACGCCCCCGAGATCATCGGCATGCTCTGGCACCAGGGCGAGAGCGATGTCGGCCAGACACAAGCGAACTATCAAACGATGCTGACGGGTTTCATCGGTGATGTCAGGAGCCGATATGGGGCGAACCTGCCCTTCATGATTGGTGAAATCCGTAACACGGGGCCCGATGCTCAGCAAATCATCAATGCACAATCGGCTGTAGCCGCCGCCGACCCTTACGCGAGCTTCGTGGCCGGATCGGACCTGACATTTGGCGACAGCGTGCACTTTGATGCGGCGGGCATGACAACGCTAGGCGAGCGTTTCGCAAACAACTACCAAGCCAACTATGGCTACTTAGTTCCTGAGCCAAGCACACTCATGTTGTTTGGGTTAGGCGGGATTTGCCTGATCAAACGTCGTCGGCGGCTTCAAAACTGACTTTGTTTTCTCCTTCAAGTGGTGCCGTGTCCTGAAAGGGATGCGGCGCCATTGTTACGGCTCATCTTCATAACCCTCCTCAGGGAGACAACCCATGCGACGTGCGTTTACGCTAATTGAATTACTTGTCGTCATCTCCATCATCGCGCTCTTGATCGCGATCCTGCTTCCTGCGCTAAGCAGCGCGCGCGAATCGGCACGCCGGATCCAATGCGCATCCAACCAGGGCAAGAAAAAGGGACAGTCCCCTTTTTCTATCCAGGCAAGAAAAAGGGACAGTCCCCTTTTTCTATCCAGTCCCCTTTTTCTATCCTTTGTGTTGTGGCGTTGACTGCACATGCGAAGCAGGAATGGGGCGGGCCCCATGGTCTACGAGTAGTCAATGCGCTGGCGGGCGTTGGCCGGGTGGGGTGGTGCTCGTGTTTGTGCGCGCGGGGATGTGGGTTGGGGTTTATATGAGGGAAGAGTTGTCGAAGCCCACGCCGTGACGGCGTGGGCTTCAGGGATGCGCGTGCGCCGCAGCGCACTGATTATGCGCGGGGGCCCCGGTTCCTCATTGATTGAAGTCGACCAATGAGCCATTACGCACATTCGCGCTATGTAAAAAAGCCCGGCACAGAGCCGGGCTTGAGAGTTGGGTTGTGAGGTTGCCTTACCGCAGGAACGCGTCCTTGAGGCCGCCGTCGACGTGGACGATCGAGCCGGTGGTCTTCTTGAAGGCCGGGCCCAGCATCTGGAAGATCGCCTCGGCCTGGTCGGCGGGGCGGATGATCTCGTCCAGCAGGTTGCGGGAGGCGTAGAACCGGCCGAGTTTGTTCAGCAGCGACTCGTCAGACTCGCTCGTATCGAACTCGATCGAGTACTTGCTCAAGCTGGCCATCACGCGTTCGCGGGGGAACATCTTGCTGCCCTCGATGACGGTCGCCGGGGCCACGCCGTTGACGCGGACCTTGGGGGCGAACGTCACGGCTAGTTCGCGGATGAGGTGGTTGGACGCGGCCTTGGAGGTGTCGTAGGCGATCGAGCCGGGCTTGGCGACGACGGCGTTGACCGAGGTGGTGATCACGATGGCGCAGCCGTCCATGTCTTGTTCGGCGAAGATCTTGCCGGCTTCTTCGGAGAGGAAGGTCGGGCCGACGACGTTTACCTCATAGGACTTCTTGTAGAGGATGTCGGCGACGACGCCGTTGTCATCGGGTGCGGCGAAGAGGCCGGCGGTGATGATGATGTCGTCGATGCCGCCGTAGGCGAGGATGACCTGATCGAGCATGGCCTTGCAAGCGGCGCGGTCGGTCATGTCGATGCCCAGGCCAATCGCGGGGCCACAGCCGGAGATGCCGGTGCCGGCGACGCCGATACCCACGCCGTACTGGTCGGTGATTTCCTTGGCGGTTTCTTCCGCACCTTCGAGGGCGAGGTCGGCCGCGACGACGTGGGCGTCCTCGGGCATGAGGCGGTGTGCGGTGGCGCGACCGATGCCGGACCCGCCGCCGACGACCACGGAGATGTGGCCGGCCAGGGGCTTGTCGGGGGGCATGCGCTGGAGCTTGGCTTCTTCGAGCAGCCAGTATTCGATGTCGAAGGCTTCCTGCTGGGGCAGGGCGATGTAGCCGCCGATGGCCTCGGCACCACGCATGACTTCGACTGCGCAGTTGTAGAACTCAGCGGTGACGCGGGACTCAGACTTGTTCTTGCCCCAGGCGATCATGCCGACGCCGGGGATGAGGACCACGGTCGGGTTGGGCTGGCGCATGGCCGGGGAGTTGTCGTGCTTGCAGGCCTCGTAGTACGCGGTGTAGTCCTTGACGTACTGCTCGATGGCCGACTCAATCATGCTCTTAAGCTTGTCGAGGTCGCCGGAGGCGGGGTCCCAGTCGACGAAGAGCGGCTTGATCTTGGTGCGGAGGAAGTGGTCGGGGCAGGAGGTGCCCAGGTCGGCGAGGCGTGCGGCGTCGTTGGAGTTGACGAAGCGGAGGATCTTGTCGTCGGCCTGGACGGTGCCGATCATGCGCTTGTGGGTCGAGACCTTGCCGCGCAGCCATGGCAGAAGTTTGACGAGCAGGGCGTTTCGATCTTCTTCGCTGAGCGACTGGTACTTCGCGCCGCCGAAGGTGTCTTCGCCCTTGTCGTGCTCTTCGATGTACTCGGCGGCCTTGTTGATGAGATCGAGTGAGAGCTCGTAGCATTCCTGGTCATTGTCGGCCCAGTTGATCAGGCCGTGCTGGCCCATGATCGCGCCCTTTGCGTTGGGGTGATCGGCACAGCCCTTTTCGAGGGCGAGGCCGAGTTCAAAGCCGGGGCGCATCCAGGGCAGCCAGAAGAGGTCGTCGCCGAAGATCTCTTTCATGACTTCCGGGCCATTGGCGCTGGCCGCGACGGAGATCAGCGAGTTGGGGTGGGTGTGGTCGACGAACTTGTGCGGGACGAACGCGTGCAGCGGGGTGTCGATCGATGAGGCACGGGGGTTGAGGTTGTAGGTGCAGTGGCGGTAGAGGGCGACCATCTCGTCTTCGGCCGGAGTCTTGATGCCGTTGTTGGGCATGTTGGCGTAGACGGTTTTCAGCTGGTTGAGCTTTGCCATCTCCAGCGCTGCGAAATTGGCTCGCTTGGAGGTTCGCAGGTCGCCGCCTGAGCCTTTGACCCAGAGGACCTCTGTTTTTTCGCCGGTCAACGGATCGGTCTCTTCGATTTTGGAGGAGGTGTTGCCCCCGCCGGTGTTGGTCACACGCTGGTCGTTGCCCAGGGAGTTGGAGCGGTAGACAAGGCGGTCCAGGCCGTCGGCGAGCGAGGCGGCTTCCTCATCTTTCCAGTAGCGGGTCACGTGTTGCAGGTCGGTCTTGGTGGTCATTTTGGCCTCCTTGGGCCGGGGATGAATGTCTTCAAGCTGGGTGAAAATATAACACAAAATCCAATCGAATCGCAAATATAATAATTATTATTTGGTTTTATTTGGGTTTTGTGTATGATTTGGCTTGGAACAGGGGTCTATGTACAGAAGATCGCTGTCGATATGCAGAAACCCAAGCAGGGACCGAGCCATGATGCCCGCCCACCGTCAGAACCTGATTTTAGAACGTCTCGAACGCCAATCGATGGTCCGTGTCGCCGATCTGTCGCGCGAGTTTGGCGTGACCACCGAGACCATTCGCCGTGACCTTGAGCAGCTCAGCGAAGGCGGATTGGTTTCTCGTACGCACGGCGGAGCTGTCGCGACAGAGGCGTTGCATCACGACCGTCCGTTTCGTGACCGCAGCACACAACGGCTGGATGAGAAAAGCGCGATCGCGCGGGCTGTTGTTGATGACATCAAGCCTGGGGAGATCCTTGGTCTTGATGCGAGTTCGACCAGTACGGTGCTTGCAGACTTATTGCCGGATGTCGCGATTACTGTCGTGACGAACTCTGCTGCGATTGTTCAGTCGCTTGGCAGTCGGCCCAATGTCACGATCATTGCAACCGGTGGCGTGCTCGATCCGCAGACCATGGCGTTCACCGGAACTATCGCGGAGGGAACGATCAGACGTTTCACCTTCGATCGATTGTTTATCTCCTGCCGAGGCATCGACCCCAAACGTGGCGTCGGAGAGGCAAGCGATGAGCTGGCGCGGCTCAAGCAGTGCATGATCGAGGCGGCCAGTTCTGTCTACGTTCTTGCAGACCACACCAAATTTGACCGGCGTCCTGCCTTTCAATGTGCATCCTGGAACGAGGTCGATCACCTTGTGACGGATGACAGCGCCCCAGCCCACGCGGTCGATGCGATCGCGAAGTTGCACAAGACGAACGTGATTACAGTTTCGGCCTAGTCGAGCTTGATTTCACCAAACTGCTTTTCGTGGGCCTGAACGATCTGGATCAGCATGCCCGCCATGCGCTTGGCGGTGACATAGTTCATCACCAGGCGGTTGTCGACCGTGAAGTTCATGGTCGTGTCGCCGCTTACCTGATCTTTCGTTGCGACGTTCACACCAAGGTCGAGAATGACCTCGTGCTGGTTGGAGTGTTGTCGGAACGCGTTCGCGTAAGTGGTGGTCATCTGTGCGTCGTTAACTTTGACGGTCGGTTGGTCAGCCATGGTTCTTTTCTTTCTGGATTTGTTGTTGTGATCGGGGTGTTGCGGATTAGAGTGCGGCGATGGCTTTGTACTCGTCCTTCAGTGCTGCGTAAAGGCGTTGGAACTGTGCGTGATAGCGGGTGTATTCGTTGGCGGTCTTGCGGACAGGCTTGATAATCTGGACATCCTTGATCGCAGCTTTGCAGGCGGCGGGGACGCTGGGCCAGGTCTTGACGCCGACGCCGGCGAGCAGCGCGGCACCGTAAGCGGGCCCCTCGTCTGCATTGATCAGTGCGACTTGCTTGCCGTAGATATCGGCCTGAAGTTGCCGCCAGAAGCCGCTCTTCGCTCCGCCACCGGAGAGCCGGGCCTTGGTGACCTTGACGCCCATCTCTTCGAAGATGACCAACTGATCTTTCATGCCGAAGGTGACGCCTTCGAGGACGGATCGAATGATGGCTCCACGGTCGGTGCGTGAGGTCAGGCCTATGAATGCGCCGCGAGCATCGGGGTCGGGGTACGGGCAGCGTTCGCCGGTGAGATACGGCAGGAAGAACAGGCCTTCACAGCCGACGGGGGCCTTGGCCGCTTTTCGTGTGAGCAGGTCGTAGGGGTCGGCGTTGCGTTTTGCGGCTTCATCGACTTCCTGCTGGCCCAGTTCGTTTTTGAACCATTGCAGTGAACCGGCTGCGCTGAGCATGCAGCCGAAGACGCACCACTGGCCTTTCACTGCAGAGCACATGGTGTGGACGCGGCCTTCGGGGTCATAGGCGGGTTCGGAAGCGTGTGCGAAGACGACGCCGGAGGTGCCGAGGGTCGCACTGACGATGCCTGACTTGACGACGCCGTTGCCAACGGCGCCGCAGGCCTGGTCGCCGCCGCCACCGACAACGGGCGTGCCTTCGGCAAGTCCGAGGTGCCGAGCGCCTTTTGCATGAAGATGCCCGGTGACTTCATGCGATTCGTAGCAGGGTGGCATCAGCTCAGGGTCGAGATTGAGCTTCTTCATGAGCGTCTTGTTCCACGCTCTTTTTTTGACATCAAGCAGCAGCGTGCCCGAGGCGTCGGAGACTTCGGTCGCATACGCGCCGGTCATGCAATGGCGTATGTAGTCTTTGGGTAGGAGGACACGCTTGGTCTTTTTGAAGACGGCAGGTTCGTTGTCGCGGACCCAGAGGATTTTTGGTGCAGTGAAGCCGGTCAGGGCCGGGTTGCCAACCATATTGATCAGCTTCTTGCGTCCGCCGGCGGCTTTTTCGATGTCGTCGCACTGCTTGGCGGTGCGCTGATCGTTCCAAAGCAGGGCGGGGCGCAGGACATTGTCATCGCTGTCGAGAAAGACCGAACCGTGCATCTGGCCCGACAGGCCGATACCGATGACATCTTCTTTTTTGGCACCAGCTTCGCGAAGGACGGCCTTGGTCGCTTTGCCCACAGCGGCCCACCACATGGCGGGTTCCTGTTCAGACCAGCCCGGCTTGGGGCTGGAGATGCTGTGTGGTGCGGTCGCGGTCGCAACGACACTGCCACGGGTATTACAGAGAAGGGTTTTCGTGCCGGATGTTCCAATATCGATGCCGAGCAGCAGGGCCATGTGTCGCTCCTAAGTCGTAAGCGGGTCGAATCGAGTGCAAGAGTCTACCGCAAACGCAGAGGGCTATGGCGAAGGCGACTTATGGTGCATTGACTTCCAGCACGCCACGCATCGATCCATAGTGGCCGGGGAATGTGCAGACATATTCATACTTGCCGGGCTTGGCCGGCGCGATGAAGCGGAGCGTGTCTGACTCTCCTGGCTTGAGCATCCGGGTGTAGTGCAGGACCGCATCCGAATCCTTCGGCACGTAGCCGATTGCAGCGGCGGCGGTTGGGTCGGCACTCATTGCGACGCCAATCTCCTGTGCCCGACCGGGCAGTGTGATCACAAGGTTGTGCTCCATCGTGTCCGGGTTGATCAACGTCAGTTCGACGGGGCGACCTGCTGTGACGGTGAGCGACAGCTTGTCGTACTTCATGCCTGCCTGGGCCGTGATCTCAAGCGATGTGAGCGTGAGGTCTTCGGTGTTTGCCGGCTTAATGCCTGCAGGTAGCGCGTTGACGGCTCGGATCGCCGCGAAGCGAAGGTTGGTGTCGTCAGAACTTTTTGCAAGCCCAAGCAGCAAGGTTCCGTTTTCTGCGGTGAGACTGTCAGCAGGAATCAGGCGGACAGCATCGATGGCGGCAATCGTGGTTTCCGCGGGCGATCCCGTTTTAACCTGTTCCATGATCGGGCCTGCCCAGCGTTTGAGTACATCCTGATTGCGGACGCGGCTGAGCCCCTCATAGGCGATCGGACTGTTGCCAAGCTCAGTCAATAGAGCTTTTGGTTCCGAAGACATGGCCAAGGCCGCTGCTGCGGCGCGTCGCAGGTTGTCCTGCCCGTTGCCGAGTGCCATTTCTTTGAGGCGGGGCGTCTGGGCGCTCAGTTCGTTGGTCTTCCAGGCGACAAGCTTTTCGAGGAGTACCTCACGCTTCGCGAGCGTGCGTGGGTTCATCGCTTCGAGCAGATTCAGTAGTGCGACGAGCGGTCCTTGGCCGTTGGCCTTGGCGAGTTGTCCAAGCACCTCGTCGATCTTGTCGTCGGGCAGGTCTTCGCGCTCAAGCAGAATCATGCAGACCAGTGCGGCGCGTTCTTCGTTGAGCAGGTCGTTGATTGTCATGCGACGCAGGCGGTTGGCCTTGCTGTCGGCCGCGATCGGTTCGCCATAGGTCAACAACTCGGCCAGTGTGCCCTGGTAAACGCTGCGCATGGCATCGGTCATCTCGTAGGGTTCCACGAGTTCGGCAACGCCTGCAGCGCGTCGGCCGGGCATCGTACGCGTCGCGATGAGTGCTTCATATCGAACAGCCATCTCATCGTCTTCCGCCAACGGGGTCAGTTTGCCGATCGGGTCGGTGGTGACGTTGGCCAGATCACCGATCGTCCTTGCGGCGAGAGCACGCAACTGCACGTTCTCCGAAGCGGCGGCCTCGGCGATAAGGCTGTCGGCATGTATGCCCATGGCTCGGCGGATCATCAGCGCGGCATAGAGTCGTTTGTCGCGGGGTGCACCCGCTTTAGCTTCCGAAAGCCACTTCTCAATTGCCGGGATGACTTCATATGGGTTGAGTTTGCTTAGCTGCAGTTGAGCCTGTGCAGCTTTGGCCGTATCCGCTGATCCAAGTTGCTCGATCAGGTCGGTCAGGTCAGATGATGTTGCCGCGCTTTGGAGTGAATCCAATAGTGCCGTTGCAACTTCAATTGGCGAACTCTTTCGCTTGGGGGTAATGAAATTGATGTTGTCATCGCCGTCGAAGTTCAGGTAGGTCCAGTCCTCGTCGGGGTCGGGTTTCGGGCCGGGCAGGGGCTCGATGATCAGGATGTTCTGGTATTTGCCTTTCTCATCGGTGATGTATTTCTGAAGAGCCGCCGCGGCGGGGTACTCCATGCTCGAGATTCCACCGGTGTAGTCGATCGAGAGGATCAAATCTGGCTTGGAGTTGTTCGCGACAGACTGCAGTTGGATCGGCGTGTGATCGATGATGACGACTTCTTCACCAGCGGCGATCGCGGAGAGGCAAATGATGGGGCGTCCTTCTTTCGCAGCACCCGTGATGCCCGCATCGAGTAGTGGGCCCAGGCCATACTTCGGCGTCCAAAGCCCGCCGACGAAGTAGATCGGCTTGGCTTTCTTTACCTCGTGCGTTTCGTGTTCGTCGGGTTGTTCTGGCTTAGCGCTATCCAGCGGCGCAGGGTTGCCGCAGAGTGTCGGATCGATCGAGTAGGCAGGGGCCTGCTCAAACGCTTTGGCAAAGACCAGCGACACAATCAGGGCGATCGCAAGGACCAGCAGGCTGAAGATCAGGCGTGGCGGCTTATTCGAGACGGGGCTTTGGGCTGACATAGAGCACTCCGGGGGATCTGACCCGACAAGGATAGCGTTGGGTATGGAATAGTCGAGCCGGCAGGGGTGTTAGACTGAACACAAGTGGAGTCATTTGTTGGCTTTGTGTGCCAGTCTTGTGGGTTCTTGTAATGAGGCGGTCTTTATGCCAGCCCTGTTGAGCATCTTAGGTCTGTATGTGGTCATCGGGCTGATCGTCGGGCTTTGGTTTGTCCTGCGTGGTGTGAATCGCGTGGATCCGGTGGCGGGTGATTCGCCCTGGGTGTTCCGCGTGGTGATTCTGCCCGGGTGTGTTGGGCTTTGGCCGGTGGTGCTGTTGAAATGGCTGCGGGCCGGGAAGGCGGGGGGAGCATGACGAAGGGGCAGCGGACGATGCATTTCTTGCTCTGGCTGGCGCTGGGCCCGCTTGCGGCACTCGGACTGATGTTTGCATTGCAAGGGCGTCCCGTTGAGCCTGTGCAGGAGGGGCCACTGCCCGGGGTTGAAGGGCCGTCGCAAGAGACTGCGGAAGAGCCGGAGGCGCAGCGATGAGCGTACGCTACACCTGGGTCCAGTGGAACAAGCACAAGCGTGTGTATGACATGGTGCTGCTACTCGGTATCGTGCTGTTCATCGCGGCGTATATCGGTGTGAGTGTTGCGACGACGCCCGTCGGCCAGGCGACCAGCCCGTTGATCCTGCTCATCCGTGCGACCGGGTCGTGTGCGATTTTGATGCTGCACCTGATCCTCGCGATCGGGCCGTTGG
Source organism: Phycisphaeraceae bacterium (assembly GCA_049611445.1). Classification (GTDB taxonomy): domain Bacteria; phylum Planctomycetota; class Phycisphaerae; order Phycisphaerales; family Phycisphaeraceae; genus JAHQVV01. The sequence continues at coordinate 12,036 of JBMZAP010000117.1, forward strand.
CTCGGTTGTTTCCCAATCAGTTTGCGCCGCTTCTCTATAACCGACGGCACTTCGGCGTCACGATGTTCTTCGTCGGCCTGATCCACGGCGTGCTCGTCCTGCTCTGGTACGGCAGTTTCGGCGTCGTCAACCCGATCACCGCGATGTTCACGATGAACCCGCGCTACGACTCATGGGTCGGCTTCCCGTTCGAGGTCTTCGGCATCGTGGCGCTGACGATTCTGTTCTTCATGGCAGCGACGAGCCACGACTTCTGGCTTAAGAACCTCTCGCCACGCTGGTGGAAGACGCTGCACATGGGCGTGTACGTCGCGTATGTGTTGCTCGTCTTCCACGTCGCG
>JBMZAP010000118.1:0-12154 GCA_049611445.1 Phycisphaeraceae bacterium
CGGCTTTTCCGTCGAGGCGTTGCTCGACGGCTTTGCACTAATACAGCTTTGCTTTGGGGTACAGCGTCTTCATCACGCGGTGCCGAAGCCAGAGCAGCACAATCAGGTTGACCAACTTCAACCCGATCAGCCAGGATTGCAGCGCGACCGCCTCACGGAAATCGGTGATAGCGAAGCACAGGAACGCCGCGGCGTAGGGCCATTCGATGCTGCCCCGCTTCTCTGCGGTTTGTTTGAAGTGCCTGCGTAGTACCGCAATCGTGAAGCCAACCCAGAACAACCCTTCGACGATATTGATGCCGCGATAGATATTCGCGTGAAGCGGGTCCTCCGACCCGGCATACGACCACCATGTGTGCAGCCAAAGCCAATCGATCAGCCAGTCCAGCATGTCCAACTCCCGAGTGAAACCGGCCAGGCGTCAATCGTTTGTTGTCGTGGTGTCGCTGCTACGACTTGCCGTGTTGTATCGCCCCGCCGATACAGGCGCCCGCGGCGAGGATTGAGCCAGCGATCAACATCGTGGTGCCGTCAAAGCTGTCTTCAGCGCCATCAAAGAACGACAGCACAATAAACAGCAGACCCAGCACGGCCATCATCGGGATATAGACCTGTCCAAACCATCGCATGGCATGTCTCCTTGGAAAGTGAACCACACCACTATAAACCATCGCTCATGAAGAGATGGCTTTCAGTGCCGCGTCGTAATCCGGCTCGGTCGTCAGCTCCGGCACGACCTGCTTGTGTTTGATGACCCCGTCAGCCCCGATGACGTAGATCGCACGCGCGAGCAGGCCGTTTTCCTTGATGCGTTGGCCGTACTTGTTGGCGAAGTCCCAGTGGCGGTAGTCGCTCAGCGTCACCACCTGTTGAATGCCTTCCGCGGCGCAGAATCGCTTCTGAGCCATGGGCAGGTCCATGCTGATCGTCAGGATGACCACGTCCTTGCCGAGCGCTGCAGCCTTCTCATTGAACGTCCTGGTCTGGATTGCGCAGACTTTCGTATCAACGGACGGCACGACTGACAGCACAACGGTCTTGCCCGCGTAGTCGCTGAGCCTGGCTTCTTTCATGTCCTGCTTGACCGCAACGAAATCGGGCGCGGTGTCGCCGACCTTGACCGGCTCACCCAGCAGCGTCATGGGGTTGCCGCGCAGTGTGATTTCACCGGATCTTTCCTTGGGTTGGATCGGCTGATGGACGTGGCAGGCGGTAAGGGCGAGCAGGCAGACAGCGGCGATCAGGGCTTTCATCATGGGCTCCGGGGCATAGGTCAGTAGACATTATAGATCGTAGGGCAATACATCCCGGCAATCTACGCCGGCTCGATTATCATCGTGGCATGCCCAAGCCCACCGACGCAATTGACGCCATTGAGAACATCATCAAGCAGGCCAACCCCCTTACCCTGCTTCAACCGCGTCGAAATGTCAAGGTCGGTGGCGTGCCGGGCCTGACCCCTCAGCAGATCGCCGAACAGTTGGCCCACAACCGCGAGCCTGCCGATGTCACCATCATTGACTACGGCGGCGGAAGAACCCAGCGTCGGGACAACCTGACTGGACTGGCCGATGTGTTGAAGGCCGGCCGACCGGATTGGGCCACAGTCCGTTGGATCAATGTCGTCGGCCTCAACGATCCGGATGTGCTTACCGCGCTGGCGGAGTACTACGAACTGCACCCCCTCGCGATGGAAGATGTCATCCACGCCTCGGCCAGGCCAAAGGTCGAGACCTACGGCGAGCCAGAGATCGGAAAGCCCCGCTACTTCCTCACCGCGCGCATGCTCTACCAGGACGAGAGAAGTAGGACACTCATCGCTGAGCAGGTCAGCCTCTTCGCTGGGCCACACACCATCATCACCTTCCAGCAGCGTAGAGGTGATGTATGGGAGCCCGTACGCGAGCGCATAAAGAACCCTACCAGCCGGTTCCACGAGCGTGGGCCCGGCTACCTACTCTATGCCCTACTTGATGCGGTGATCGACGCGCTCTTCCCGCTGCTTGATGGCTATGCCGAACGTATCAACGCCATTGAAGACCGCATCCTCGATGCGAACCCGAACAACGACGACAACGTGATCCATGATGTTCACCGGCTGAAGCGTGAACTGATGCTGCTTCGGCGTGAGGCCGGGCCGATGCGTGAGCTGATCCGCTCGATCTGCGAACAGGATACGACGTTGATGGAGGAACAGACGCGCGTGTTCCTCCGCGACGTCGGCGACCACGCGGTCTCAGCGCTCGAGCTGCTGGAAACCTATCGTGACCTGACCCAGGGCTTGGCCGAGGCTTGGATCAGCATGGCCAGCCATCGAATGAATGAGGCGATGAAGGTACTGACGATCGTCGCGGCATTGTTTATCCCGATCTCGTTCCTCGCCGGTGTGTTCGGCATGAACTTCGATGACATCCCCGGATTGCACCACCCCGCCGCATTTGTGTTCTTCTGCATGAGTTGCCTAGGCATCGTGGTCTTCATGCTGATCTGGTTCAAGCGACGTGGCTGGCTATAACATCCGCCTATAAACAACAACGCCCACTTTCGCGGGCGTTGTTTGTGGTCGTTGTTGTGCAGGGCTTACTCAGCCTTTTTGCAGCATTTGCCGTCTTTACCACAGCACTTCTTTTCGCCATCAGCGTGGCTGTGGCCGTGGTCACCGCCGCACTTGCCGCAGCAGGTTGACTTGCAGCCAGCACCAGCCAGGGCGAAACAGAAAACAGCGAGAAATGGGAGGATCATTTTCATTGTCGGGCTCCATTGCAAAAGATGGGAACAAGAAGTCAATACACGATCATATCGTAGGCATCATCTATTGCCCAGAGAAATTTTAGAATCATTCAAAATAAAGCCCATCGTAGGCAGGTGTTTGTCGATCGTGGCCCGGCAATACGTGCAAAGCAGGCGATTTGCTCGTGAGACGGCTTGGTGGTTAAACGATTCGGTCGATTCCTCGTCGGAAATCGCCCGCAGCAGCTTGACGGTGTTGGCACGGACGCGCCAGTCCTCGTCGTGGATGCCGTTACGGGTGGTGAGCCCGCCGAGCTTGGGGTCGAAGCTGTAGGCCCTGACATCGGGCAGCGCTTCACCGGTCTCGACATCCTGCATCAGTTCGGGCCGATACCCGACATCTACCAGCAGGTCCCATTGGAAACGCAAGAGTGCATGTGGTGCGTTGGCCGGCGTGGCGAGCTGCTGCAGGAACATGCGCAGCGCCTGATATGCCCCTGGGTGGGGGTCTTCCTCGGCCAGCATCGCGTCGGTCAGGTCTGCGGCGTACATCGCCGACCACTGAGCCTGCAGATCGGTCCGCAGGTGGTAGTGATCGTCCTGCAGGTCCCATTCGGTCACCGTCGCGAGTTGAGTCGCACGCTTGGTGGTCACAACGGCTTGCCCGGCCGATAGGAGATTAATCCCGCCGGAGAACTTGGCGATCGCCGACGGGCTGTTGCGACGCGAGCCCTTGGCCAGCCCACGGACCTTGCCATGCGCTTCGGTCAGCAGCACAACGACCTGGCTGGACTCGGACCAGTCCAGGTCACGGATACAGATCGCGTTGTCGGTCAGTCGGGGCACAGTGATAGCGTAGCGGGAGATTCGCTTGGGATCGCGGTACATGGGAGGTAGACTTGAAGAAGAAAGCTTATCACTCAAGGAGACGCCATGATCCGCACGCAACTACACATGTTTCTCACGCTGCTGTTGACGCTGACGTTTCTCATGGGCTGCGGCAAGGCCGACGCTGATGCTCTGGAGGCTGGCGATCCCAATCCCGCACCTTCGGCAGCTGTTGAGGATATGAACCACGAGCCCGTAGCAGAGACGGCGCCGGTGCGGATCGGTGAATCGTTGGATACTTCGGTGACTGATCCGGTCCCTCCCGAAGACCCCGTCGCAGCATCCGCCTACGTTGTCATTCAGAATGCGGGGCCCAGGGACCCCAAGCTGCTTGTTTACGAATTGCAACAGGTGCTCCGCAAGACGCAGGTGGTCAAGCAGGTCCAGTCGCCGAATAACCGCGAGATCAAAATCGAGGTGACGAACATCAAGGACGTGCGGGCGCTGGCGAACAAGATCCCGTTTGCATCGGTCGAATCGATCGACATCGCCAAGCGCACGATCATTGTTGATTTTGATTTGTAGTCCGTAATGCAAGCCGGCAGCGATTCAATTCGCGCTCAGGTACTTGATCGTCCCCCGCTCAGGCAGCTGGCGGTACCGTGGTCGCAGCCAGGCCCAGTCTTCGTTGCCCGGGTCGTTCAGGAAGAACCGTTTGTTTTGCTTTGCCCAGAGGGTGTTTGGGTCTTTCCAGATCTGTGTCTCGGCATGACCATCCAGAAAGGCGAGATTGTCCGCGGTGCCGTTGTAGTGGAAGAATGAGAGGTAGTCGACGAACCGACCATCACTGCCATCGGTCACGTGCATGAGCCAGGAGCCGACGTTGTACCCGCGGTGATCCGATTCTTCGACGAAGACGATCTGGTCGCTGGGGACGATGACGTCGGCGATATCGTCGGTGCCGTACTGCCACGAGTTAGTCCAGCCCTCGCCGCGCAGGACGCCGACGATGGAGTACGAGCGGAGGTTGCCGTACGGATCCTCGGGGCACTGATAAATTTCGATGGCGGGGATGTAGTCAAACAGCGCACCGCGGGTGATCGCTGATTCATCCCCACCGGGGTAGACGAACGCTTGGGGGTTATTCGCGGGCACACCGATCATGAGTGTGTCCTTGTTGTCGACGGAGTAGCCGGAATAGCCCAGCAGCAGTTGGCGCTTGGTAGACAGACACTGCGATTGCATCGAGGCTTCCCTTGCCTGGCCTAAGGCGGGCATCAGGATCGCGATCAAAAGCGCGATGATCGAGATCACCACGAGCAATTCAATCAGCGTAAACGCACGACTTGTTCGCATATCCAAAAACCTTCAAGTGGCCACCCACCGGAATCGGCGGGAATGAGAAGAGATCTCTAGTACTTAAATACTAGGCCACCAACAGGATTTTGCAAAGAGACATTGCTGGGTTTCAGCAGAAAACGTGTTTTAGAGTGCCTAAAACCCGGTGTCAGCCGCCGGACGCGACCTTGGAGACCTGGAAGATGGGCAGCAGCAGTGCGATTGCGACGAAGCCGATGATTGCACCAAGCGTGACGACCATGGCTGGCTCGATGTAGCTCGTGGCGGCCTTGACCTCTTCATCGAACTCTTCTTCGGTGTACTCGGCGACCTTGTACATCACATCGCCCAGTCGGCCGGACTTCTCGCCGGCAAAGACCATCTGCGCAACGCTGCGTGGGATCAGGTCGCTGGAGAAGAACGGTGCGGACAGTTGTGAGCCGTTACGAAGGCGGTTGTCCACCTCATCCCATAGCTCGTCGAACTGGCTGTTGTTTGTGACCGACCGGGTGATCGGGATCATGTCCAGGATCGGCACGCCCGCCTCGAGCATGGTGCCCATCGTCCGCATCGATCGGGTGACATACAGCTTTCGGAAAAGCGATCCGATGATCGGCGTGTTGAGTTTGAGGTGGTCTACGACGCGTCGGCCGGTCTCGGTCGTAAAGCCAAGCACGACCGTAAAGATCATCGCGGCAATCCCCATGAGATATGCCCACCAGTAGTTCTGAACGCTGTCGCTGAGCCCAAGCAGAAATTGTGTCGGGGCGGGCAACGCTGCACCACGGTTTGAGTAGATCGATGCGAACCTCGGCAGCACGAACAGCAGCAGGCCCGATGTGATGATGAACACGGCGGTAATCATGATCGCGGGGTAGGTCAGCGCGCTCTTGATCTTGCGTGAGGTCACGGCTTCCTTGGCCATGTATTTACTGATCCGATCAAGCATGCGCCCCATCGTGCCGGACAACTCACTGGCGCGCACCAGCGAGACCATGACCGACGGGAATACCTTTTCATGCATCGCCAGTGCCGCTGACAATTCTCGTCCGCCACGCACCTCGTCGGCGACTTCCTGCAGAACCTTCCTGAATCCATCGCTCTCGGACTGATCGGCACAGCAGGACAGCGCCTCGCTGATCGCCACGCCGGTATCTACCATCACCGCAAGCTGGTGGGCGAAGGTGATCACGTCCTGTCGACGGATCTTCTGTCGGCCGACGGTCGGTTCCCAATCATCGTCATCATCACCAGTGCGCGCCTTCGCCGCAGGCTTGGTCGAGGTCTGCGCCTTGTTGTGGCGTGCGGCTTTGACGGCCTTGCCAACCGCTTCCTGTACCCCGATGACGAACATGCCCTGACCGCGCAGGATCGCACCGGCCTGCGACGCGCTGGGCGCTGCAACCGTGCCCTCGCTGAGTCGGCCTTGTCCGTCTCTCGCCTTGTACTGGAACTGTGCCATCAGCCAAGTGCCGCCGCTTTACACCGCAACGACCTTGAACACCTCCTGTAGCGTGGTCAAACCGGCCATCACTTTCGTGATGCCGTCCTCTTTCAGTGTGACGTACTCCGAGCCCTGCCCGGCGAGTCGTCGGATCTCCTGCAGGCTTGCGCCCTTGCTCACCGCGTCCATGCACTCTGCATCAGGGACGAAGATTTCGTAGAGACCCATCCGCCCGGCGAATCCGCTCTGGCGACACTTCTTGCAACCAACGCCTTCAACCGCGCCGGTAATCTCGTAGCCTTCTTCAGCCAGGTGCTCGAGCAGGCGCTTGTCACGATCGTCTTCAAACTTGGCTGGCTCTGCACAGTGCGGGCAGACCTTCCGTACCAGGCGTTGAGCCAGCACGCCTCGAAGCGCTGCGGCAACGAGGTATGGCTGTACGCCGACATTGATCAATCGCGTGACCGCTGACGGAGCGTCGTTGGTATGCAGCGTGGACAATACAAGGTGGCCTGTGAGGGCTGCCTGCGTCGCGATGGTCGCGGTTTCCTCGTCACGGATCTCACCGAGCATCACGACGTCCGGGTCCTGACGCAGAAGCGCTCGCAACGCCGCAGCGAAGGTGAAGCCTGCCTTGTCATGGGTCTGGAACTGGTTGATGCCCGCGAGGTTGTATTCAACGGGGTTTTCTACCGTGCTGATGTTGATGTCTTCACGGTTGATCTCTGACAGTGCACCGTAGAGCGTTGTGGACTTACCCGAGCCGGTTGGTCCGGTGACAAGCACAACACCGTTGGGCTGACCGATCAGCCGGCGCAGGGTCTTGAGCATGTGTTCGGAGAAGCCGAGTTTGTCCAGCGAGGCGACCGCGTTCTTCTGGTCCACGATACGCATCACGACCTTTTCGCCGAACTTGCCGGGCATCGTCGAGACACGCAGGTCGATCTGTCGATTGTCCACCCGGATGGTGATCGCACCGTCCTGCGGGACGCGGCGTTCGGAGATGTCCAGCGCGGACATAATCTTGATACGCGAGACCAGTGGGGCCAGCATCTTGAAAGGCGGCTCGATTTTCTCGTACAGGCGACCATCGACGCGGTAACGGACGCGCAACGCGCCGTCGTCAGGCTCAATGTGGATGTCACTGGCCGACTCGCGCACGGCGCTGAGGATGATATGGTTGACCAGTTTGATGATCGGTGAGTCATCGCCGGTGACTTCCGCATCATTCATGTCGATGCTGTGCGCGGGCATCATGTCGAGGTCGAGGTTCTCGCTTGCCTCGTCGATGACAAAGACTTCTTCTTCGCTCTGCCGCATTGTTGACAGCACGCCACGGATATCTTCCTGTGTCGCCGCCACAAGTTGGACCTGGTGGTCGGTCATCCGGCTGATTTCTTCAGCGATGAAGACGTTGGACGGGTCACTGACCGCGACAGTCAGCCGACCCTCGACCAGGAACATTGGGACAACACACTGCTTCTCGCAGAAATCCAGCGGGAGGACTTCTGATAGCGAGCTGTCCACGACCGACGGATCGATCTTCGCGAAGGGCAGGCCATAGCTCTCGGCGACAGCCTCCATCACCTGTTCACTGGACACGAAGCCCAACTCGACCAGCACGTTACCCAGCAGCTTTCGGCCGTCGGAGTTGCGCTGATAGTCCAGCGCCTGCGACAGCTGATCGGGCGAGATCATCCCACGGTCGACCAGGAGGTCGCCGACGCGGACGGGTGTGCTCGGTGGTGTGTTGGTTTCTTGCATCGTAATGACTTAGCGGTCGATTTCGGTATTCAGCATGCGGCGACTGATTGAGCTGCTCTTTACTTCAATTCGGTGTGGCCTAGTGAGCTCACGGCTGCATCTACATCGGTGTGGCACTCGAAGCGGGTGTTCAGCCGGGTTACTTCGAGGACCTTGTAGATGTGTTCCGGACAGCTCGCCAGGCGGACCTGCCCCAGCATTTCATTGCACTTGTCCTGCAGCCAGAGCAGCGACTCCAGGCCGCGTGAGTCGATGAACTCCAGCGACTCGAGGTCGAGCACGAAGTCGCGCACGTTCTTGTCAAAACGCTGCAGCACTTCACGCTGGAAGCGGTCGGCTTCATCAATGGAGAGGTCGCCCGTGATTGAAAAGACGGTGACGGGCCCTTTGTCTTCGTAGGAGGTTTTCATGCGATCTGCTCCTTGGGTGGATTGCCCGTGCCGATGAGTGCCTGGACTTTGGCCGCGACCTCACGCGGGCTGAAAGGCTTGTGCATCACGTCCTGGATGCGATGAACACATTCCTTGAGGATCTGTGGTCGGGAGGTAATCATCATCACGGGGATGTCTTCATCAATCTTGTTGGACAGCTCGATCCCATCCATGCCGGGCATAGAGTGGTCGAGGATGACGAGTTTGAACTCAAACACGCTCATGAGGGCGAGCGCCTTCTGACCACTATTGGCAGAGACGACTTCGTAGCCCTCTTTCCGCAGCGTCATCGACAGCAGGCTGACGATGTGCTGTTCGTCATCAACAACAAGGATGCGTGGTCGGCTCATGATTCTTACTCCGCCTCAACTACACGAGGCTGTTTACTACTGCGCATACCCATCCATGGGTATGAGGTCTATCAGTTATGTCGGTCAGGTAGAGTGACCGGTTAAGACCCTAAGAAAAACGGCGATCTTTTAAGAATCGCCGTTATAGGTCTCAAGTTGTCGTCCGGATAAAACGGTTTAACGCAGGCCCTCGGTGACGCTGGTCAGCAAGTGTTGGGCCCGCTTGTTCTCCGGGTCGATCGACAAAGCCTGTTTGTAAGCATCGGCCGCGGCCGCGGGACGGCCATTTTTCTGCAATGCGATGCCACGCAGGATCAGCGGGGTCGTGTCGTTAGAGGCCAACTCGGCCGCACGGTCAAACATGCTCAGTGCCCGGTCCAGGCGATCACGCTTGTTCCAAACCATGCCGGCGAGCAGGTAACCGCGGTGGTCGTCGGGTGCCAGGTTGATCAGACGGTTGGCGGCCTGCAACGCGGTGCCCTCATCACCGAGGCGGTAGCTCAGTTCCCCGAGCTTGGACCAGTCGTGTACGGAGGTGCGGTCGAGGTTGGTCAGGTCGTTGTACTGTTGCTTGGCTTCGCGCAACTTACCGGCCTTGGTGTAGCACTCCGCGAGCAGGCGGTACAGATCGGTGCGCTTACTCCCGTATTCGCTTTGGATCAGTTCCTTGAAGCCTCGGCTTGCTTCATCGTATCGGCCGACCTGCATCTGCGAGCGGGCGACTTCTTCCTTGAGTTTCATGTCTTCGGGAGCGAGCATCGAAGCCTGCTTAAACCACAAGGCGGCCTTGTCGTGATTGCCTTTCTTGCGGTACACATGGCCTAGCAATGCACGCACCGTCGCGTTCTGATCGAAATAGGTTGTCTTGCTTTCCAACTCGGAGGTGGCTTGATCGAGCTGGTCCAGGTGCACATACATCTCGATCTTCGCGAGAAAGTAAGCCACATTCTCCGGGTCACGCTCGTAGGCCAGGCTGTACTTTGCCTTAGCCGAGTCGAAGCGCTGCCAGCGCTGATCGATGATGCCCTGGAAGTAGTAGGGTCTTGCTTTTTTCTTCTGGCTGTAGTCTTTTTTGTCTTCACCGTATTCGATGGACTTGGCAAGGCGCTGGTAGGCGGTCTCGAGTTCGGATTTCTCCAGAGAGATCCGCCCGCCCAGTAGCCAGAGTTCGGGGTTTTCCATGTCCTTGACCATTGCTTCTTCAATGGTCTTCTGCGCCAAGCCGAGCTGACCGCCGTTGAACTGGTCTTCGGCCATCTGGATGGCGATCGACGACTTGACGGTGTTCCAGCGCTGGTCAGCGTCCTCGACCCACTTGTCGTGGTTGCTCGGGGCGTCGCTCTTGCATGCGGGGAGCACCGTGAAAACGACGGTGGCGAACAGGGCGGCGAGCGTCAGGGGTGACAACTTCATCAAACAACTCCGGTGGGTTGAGGGAAACGTCTGTAGCGCTATATCGGCGTCTGTAGACTCCGTTTGTAGCGCCTGGGGTAGAAACAACGCCGCTCCATTCCTGGAGCGGCGTTGAAAGATGTATCAGTCTGCTAAGCGAGGCATTATCGCCCCACCGCTACTTATTCGGTCTCGGTCTCAACCTCGACGACGATGATGTCGTCTTCGGCCGGGGCTTGCTCGGTCGTCTCTGACGCGTCGGCCTGGGTGTCCGATTCGCCTTCGATTTCCAGCTCGATCACGATGATGTCGCTTTCTTCCGAAGCTTCTTCGGTCGCCTCGGCGACTTCTTCCGCGGCAGGCTCTTGAGTCGCTTCACCGAACTCGTCGGCCAGCGCTTCTTCAAGCCATGCTTCGTCGGCCGGAGTCTGAGCCTCTGCGGTCTGCTCTTGAGCAGCTTCTTCAGGCGCCTCTTCGGCAGTTTCTTCAGCTGCTTCGGTCAAAGCCTCGGGCTCTACCAATTCTTCCGTGGTCGGTAGCTCGGGGGCTTGCACTTCAGGCTCGGGCAGCGCGTCCAGGCCCAGAGCCTTCATCTCTGCGTCGAGCACCGCGTCGTAAGTCTGGTTGACCAGACTTTCTTCGTACTTGATGTAAGACGCTTCGCCGGTGATCTTCTCCTTGAGCATCAAGGCGTCGACCATCGACGGGTTCATGTGAAGGGCCATATCGACGGCGTAGAGGGCGTCGGCCATTTTCGCTGTGCGAGCATCGCCGGTCAGAGTCTGTGCTTCGTCGTAGTGCTTACGAGCATTGACCAAGTGGGTCGCGGTCAGCTTGCTGCGCGACCAAGGTAGCGTCTGATCACGCTCGGCAACACGGGCCACGTCGACGCGGGCCATGCCTTCTTCGCCAAGCTGGACAAGTGTTTCGTTCTCAACAACCGTGGCCTTGACCAGGAAGATGACTTCGGAGCGGCCGACGGTGTCGTCCTGACCCTGGAAGGCGGCGCCCAGCAGCGGCACATCGCCCAGGCCGGGGACCTGGTTGCGGTTGACCGAGGTGTCGTCGGTGAACAGGCCGCCGAGGACGATGGTCTGGCCGGACTCGACGATGACGTTGGTGGTCAGTTCGACGGTTGATTCGTCCGGTGCATCGGTCGTGCCGATGGTACGAATCGTTGCGTCGGAGACGCTGGGCTTGAGTTCGAGACGGACCTTGCCATCGCTGGCCACGAACGGTCGAACGTTGAGCTGGGTACCAACCTCGAGGAACTCGACGGTCTGGGTTTCGCTTGTTTCCGTGACGGTCGTCGACAGGTAAGCAATCTTGTCACCAACAAGGATGCTGGTGCGGTTGCGGTCCAGAACGGTGACCTTGGGTGTCGCGATCAGGGTGGTGTCGGTCACGCTGTCCAGTGCGGAGACAAAGACGGCCGCGTCGCCGGCCACAAAGCCGAGCTTCACAGCGCTGTCGCTGGAGAAATTGCCGCCAGATTCGATGGCCCCAGCACGGGCATTGGTTGGAGCACCGCCGGTGACCAGACCGTCCACGATGTCCAGCGGGCTGGCACCCGTCAGGTCGGTGAACAGCGAGAAGTCGACGCCGAACTGGTTGTTCTCAGTGAGCGTTGCGCGGAGCACGGTCGCTTCGATGATCACCTGCTTAGGCTGTATGTCCAGGTCGTCCAGGACGCTGACGATTTCTTCAACCGAGTCTTCGTAGTCGCGGATGACCAGCGTTGGCGGGCCGGCGTACTTGTCAGCGCCGCCGTCGTCGAGGCTTGGGTCGATGCCGTCTTCGACGTTACCGCTGGCGGTGATTTCACCGTTCTCCGAGAGCATCGGGGTGACAAACGCAGCGGCCTCGTCGGCACGCAG
>JBMZAP010000119.1:0-11996 GCA_049611445.1 Phycisphaeraceae bacterium
GCTCAATCCTCGCCGCGGGCGCCTGTATCGGCGGGGCGATACAACACGGCAAGTCTTGAATCGCCGGGCTTGTGACTCTTGGCCATTCAGGCCCGTCGGTCCGTCAGCCGCAGCGAGTCGTCACAGTCCACCCCGATCGCGTGGGCCACTTCTTCGTGAGTGACCTTGCCCGCGTGCATATTGAGTGCGGAGTTGAAGTCGGCACGCGACCGCACCAATGCCTCCAACCCGTCGCCACCCAACGCCTCGGCTAACTCGATCGCATACGGCTGGGTCGCGTGGCACAACGCCTGCGTCGATGTCCGGCCCACGGCACCAGGCATGTTCGCCACGCAGTAGTGCACCACCTCATCAATGATATAGATCGGCTCGGCGTGTGTCGTCGGGCGTGTCGTCTCGATGCATCCGCCCTGGTCAACACCCACATCAATAATCACGCTGCCCGGCAACATGTCTTTGAGCATCTCGCGGTTGATTAACACCGGCGTTCGACCGCCGGGGATCAGCACGGCGCCGACCACGAGGTCCGACATCACCGCGTGTTCACGAATCGCGTGCAGGTCAGAGTAAATCGTCGTGACGTTCGCGGGCATGATCTCGTCGAGGTAACGCAGACGATCGAGGTTGACGTCCATGATCGTGACATCCGCGCCCATACCTGCCGCAACGATCGCGGCCTGCGTACCAACCACGCCGCCCCCGAGGATCAGTACTTTTGCTGGTTCAACACCCGGCACACCGCCAAGCAGAATGCCGCGGCCTTCCTGAGGCTTCTCGAGATACTTCGCGCCCTCCTGGATCGCCATGCGACCCGCGACCTCACTCATCGGTGTCAGTAGCGGTAGCCGACCCTGACGATCAACGAGCGTTTCGTAGGCGACGCAACTCGCGCCCGACTCCAGACAGCCCTTGCTCAACTGCTCGTCCGCTGCGAAGTGGAAGTAAGTGAAGACAACCTGGCCGTCCCGCATCATCACGGTCTCGCTCGGTTGAGGCTCCTTGACCTTTACGATCATGTCTGACTTGGCGAAGATTTCCTCTGCCGAGTCAATGAGCGTGCCACCCGCTTTGGTATATCGCTCGTCTTCATATCCGCTGCCGATACCCGCCGAGTTCTCAACGAGCACGGTGTGCCCACGCTTGGTCAATTCCTCGACGCCGACAGGCAGCATCGAGACACGATATTCATCACTTTTAATTTCTTTGGGGACGCCAATAATCATCAAAAACAACTCCTACGATGGACAAGTTGCGGCATCGTAACAACGGGTTGGCATCGTCGTCAGACTACCGTTGGCAATTCTCATCTCATGCCACACAATCGTGTTGGAGGCCTTCTCAGTGGCAACAACAATGACAAGATGCTCGCTGTCTGGATTGGTCTGCGTGGCTGCGATCGGGGTCACTTCTCTGCTTGTGATCTCGGCTACAAAATCAAGTCATACGAGATCGGACCCCACGTCAACGCCCGACTCCAATATGGCTCCTCTGATTCTTCCGGCAAGTGCTCCAGCCACTGATAAGAACAAGCACGCTTCACCAACCCGGGCGATGCTCGAGCAGCACTGCATCAAGTGCCATGGCCCCGAGAAGCAGAAAGGCAAAGTCCGTCTTGACGACCTGCCCCTGACCATCACCGATCAGGCCTCGGCCGAGCGCTGGGACGATGTGCTGTGGGTGCTCGAGGCCAATGAGATGCCCCCGGAGGGCGAGCCGGTGATGAAGGCGGAGGTCCGCAACGCGGCGGTCGGTGAGATCAAACAATTGCTCGCTGCCGGAATCTCAAAACACGCGAGGTATCCGCATATACCGATCCGGCGGATGACCCGGCTGCAATACAACAACGCGGTCGTTGACCTGCTTGAGTTGAAGGTTGACCTCTTCGCACTACCTGAGCGGATGCTACGTTCGCACAGCAACTACTTTGACCCGGCAAGTGGCAAGATGCCCGACACCGTCAAAGTGGGGAGCCGACCGCTGGGCAAGTCGCAGCTTGTACAAAAGCGGCTGCAAGGGGTCGCGCCTTTCCCGCAGGACCTGCGTGCCGAGCATGGCTTCGATAACCGCGGAGACCACCTCTCGCTGTCGCCCTTACTCATGGAAGAGTTCCTCAAGCTCAGCCAATCAATCATGTTCAGCCGGGACATGGGTCCGAAGACCAGCGGCGCCTGGGGTTGGATGTTCCAGGAGCCCCGCAAGGATGCTGACGTTGAGGAAGAAGTTCACAGCAGGCTGAACAAGTTCCTGACACGTGCTTTCCGCCGACCCGTCGATGAGCAAACCCTTCAGCGTTATGCGGCCTACACGCTCGGCCAGATCAAGGCAGGCGAGAGCTTCACTGAAGCGATGAAACAGGCGGCATCCGCGGTCCTGGCATCGCCAAACTTCCTCTATCTCTACGAACTGGGTGTCAATGATCAGGCCGAACCCCTCGATGACTTCGAGCTTGCCTCACGTCTTTCGTTTTATCTCTGGGGCAGCATCCCGGACAAGCAACTGCTGGATCTGGCAGAGGCCGGCCGACTAAGCGACCCTGCCGAACTGGACAGGCAACTCGATCGGATGCTCAATGACCCGAAGACGAAGCGCTTCTGCGACGCGTTCCCCGCTCAGTGGCTGCAACTGGAGCGGATCGTCTCGTCCAAGCCGACGGGTCCGGCGGCAAAGGGTTTCACAATCAACGGCCGCTACCGCGCAAGCATGCACATGATGGCCGAGCCTCTGTTGTTGTTTGAGGCGGTGTATCTCGAGAACCGATCGATCATCGAACTGATCGACCCGCCGTTCAGTTACCGAAGTACTTTGCTGCAAAATTGGATGAGCGGTGGTCCAGTCAAGCCGGGCCCGCCGGGTGCGATGACCTTTAACCGCGTGCCCAATACCGACCGTCGTGAGGGTGGCGTGATCACAAACCCTGCGGTGTTGACGATGACATCCGGCGCGGACGAGACCAAGCCGATCACACGTGGCGCCTGGGTCGCAACGGTCATCTTCAATGCCCCGCCTGACCCACCGCCGGGCGATGTCCCGCCATTGCCTGAAGGCAAAGGTGCCGACACTGAGCACCTCACACTTCGTGAAAGGCTCGATGCCCACAGTACGCGTGACGACTGCCGTGCCTGCCACGCGAAGATCGACCCATACGGTTTTGCGTTGGAGAACTACGGGCCAACCGGGCGTTGGCGAGAGAATTACGAGAACGGGCGAGACGTGGACGCATCGGGCGAACTGTTCAGAACCCACGCATTTAAAGACCCGATCCAATTCAAGGACGCGGTACTGGTTGAGAAGGATCGGTTCGTACGTGCCTTCGCCGGGCACATGTTGTCCTATGCCCTTGGACGGGAATTGAGCGTCGCCGATTCGCCTGCGATCGATGACATTGTCCGGGTCGCTCTGGAAGATAGCTACAAACTGCGGACCCTGATCAAGGAAGTCGCGAAGAGCCCGCCTTTTCTGGAGAAGGGAAACCCCGAAAAGATCTTGAAAGTGCACTGAGCGAGTTGTAGATTTGAGAGAAGGACCACGATGAAGAAATTATCCAGACGCGCATTCTTACAGGGGGCCGGCGGGGCCGCATTGTCCCTGCCCTGGCTGGAGAGCCTTGCGTTGGCGGCTCCAGTCACAGCGCCTGCACAGCGCGTCGCGGTCTTTTACGTCCCGATCGGTGTCGTTCGCAGCGGCTTCTTCCCGGGCGAGGCCGACGTGCCGACCCCCAAGTTCAGCGGTGCCCTCACCGCTGCGGTCGAAGGCAAGTTCAAACAGCAGGGTTGGCACGACCTGCCCATGACGCCAACGCTCGAACCACTCCAGGACGTGCATCAGAAAATCACCCTCATTACCGGCATGGACCGCGAGTTCCAGAACGGCACCGATGTCCACGCCCAGTGCGCATCCTGCTTCCTCAGCAGTGCCGCGCCGAACGACAACAGCATCGCCAACTCCGCCTGGCCGCTCGACCGGACCTTCGACCACCTCGTCGCCGATCATTTCGGCGAGCGCACCCCCTTCAAAACGCTTGAGCTGAGCTGCAACAGTCACACAGACAACAAGGAGTCGATCTACTTCGACAACATCTCGTGGTACGGCACCGGGCACGTCGCCCCCTCGATGCGCGACCCACGCAAAGCGTATCACCGACTCTTCGGCATGAAGGCGAGCCGACACCAGCAAGCCATCACCGATCTGGTGCTCGCAGATGCAAACAGTCTTCAGAAGAAACTTGGCAAATCAGACCAGTACAAGTTTGACGAATACATCGAAGCCGTCCGAGCGATTGAACGGCGCATTGAAAAGCTTGATGCGATGCGCGACGAACTGGTCAAGGCCGATATCGAAGAGCCGCCCGCATCCCGGCTGCCGCGCGGCGACTACATCCGCCTGATGGGTGACCTGATGGTCATCGCATTACAAACCGGCTTGACCAACGTTGCGACGATGATGGTCGGGCCCGAACGCTGGGACACGCCTTACATGTTCGACGGGCTGTTTGAAAAGCCCATGAGCCATCACCAGATGTCGCACAACCAGCACAAGTTCACCGAACACCTGCTCAAGGTCGACCGCTTCCACATGGAGCAGTTCGCCTACATCGTCAGCAAGATGGACAGCATCACCGAGTCGGACGGCTCAACGCTCTTGGATAACACGCTGCTGACCTATGGCTCGGGTCTGGGCGACGGGGCAACCCACCAGTACAACGACCTGCCGGTCATCGTGGCCGGTGGCAAGTCGCTTGGCCTGAGGAATGGCCGGCACCTGCACTGTGCCGACAAGACCCCGCTGGCGAATCTCTGGCTGACGCAGGCCAACATGCTGGGGATGAACCAGAAGAGGTTCGCCGACAGCACCGGGTCACTCGATGCACTGCGTGCATAAGCGACGGGGCACTCCGGACATGATTGAGCGGGGCGGCTGCGAACACCGGGCGTGCAGCAGTTGTCGAGAATCCCACAGCGAGGGGTGTGAGATCGCAACCGGTTGATTTTCCTTCGCTCAATGCGTGTAATCCGCCCCAGAAACGCCCGGCATCTTGGTATGCTGTTTGGCCCTAGTCGCTTCATTTCAGGAGACCGCGATCGTGAAAATCGGCTTCAACATGCTGCTCTGGTCGTCGAATATCGGCGAAGAACATTTCCCACTGCTGGCCACCATGAAAGAGGTTGGTTACGACGGCGTCGAACTGAGCCTGGGGGCGAACCTCGACCTGGACCACCACAAGAAGGTCGGCGAAGAGCTCAAGAACCTCGGCCTGGCCTGTACCACCGTCACCTGCCCGCCGCCTGAAGCCAATCCACCGAGCCCCGACCCGGCGGTCCGCGCCAAAGGCCTGGACTTCATCAAGTGGGCCATCGACGCGACCGTCGCGACCGGCGGCGAGTGTCTCGGCGGACCGTTCCACTCGGCGTACAAGGTCTTCACCGGCAAAGGCCCGACCGAAGACGAGTACAAGTGGTGTGCCGACGTCATGCGCGACGCCGCGATCTACGCACAAGATGCTGGCATCCAGCTCGCCGTCGAGCCGATCAACCGCTTCGAGTGCTACATGCTCAACAACGGGGCGATGGCGCAGAAGCTGTGCAACCTCGTCGATCAGCCCAACTTCGGCTACCTCTACGACACCCACCACTGCAACATCGAAGAGAAAAATGTCCGCGACGCGATCGTCTCCGGCAAGGACCACATCAACCTCATCCACATCTCCGAGAACGACCGCGGCGAACCCGGCACCGGCCTGGTGAACTGGGACGACAACTTCGCGGCAATCAAAGAGATCGGTTACGACGGCTGGATGGTCATCGAAGCCTTCAGTCCCGACGATCCGGACTTCGCCGCGGCGATCCACGTCTGGCGCGAGTACGACCCCAAAGAAAACATCTACGGCGGCGGCTTCAAGTTCATCAAAGACATGCTCGCCAAGCACAACTTCTAATCAGATTCAATAAACATAACGACAACGCTAAGGAGCGAACCCATGAGCAACGAATCCCCAAAACTCCACAACGCGATGTGGCCCGGCCTGGTCGGCAAAGAGAGCCAGGGCGGCGAAGAGCCGGACATCTCCTTCGATCGCATGCTCGAGCTGACCGCCCACGCAAACGCGAATGGCGCGAAGTTCGACGGCGTCGACCTGTTCCTCTTCCACACCCACATCGACCCCGACGCCTCCGAGGACGACCTCAAGGCCATCGCGGACAAGGTTGCCGCGAAGAACCTCAAGATCGGCTCGATGGTCACCCCGGTCTGGCCCGGCACCGTCGGCGACTCGGCCATGGGCGACGATGAGCAGCAGGCCAAGTTCCTCACCGCCATCGAGAAGTCCTGCCGCATCGCCAAGGTCTTCAACGACCACGGCGTCCGCGAGTATGGCGTCCTCCGTATCGACTCAGCCGAGTTCGGCGTCGACAAGTGGCGCGAAGACCCCAAGGCCGGCACCGCCCGTATCGCTGATACCTTCAAAAAGGCCGGCAAGATCGCAGCCGACCACGGCGAGCGACTCGCGATCGAAGGCGAGATCTGCTGGGCCGGCATGCACTCCTGGAAGGACGTGCTCGAGCTGATGGAACTGGTCGACATGTCCGACACTGTCGGCTTCCAGGCCGACCTCGCACACACCTACCTCTACCTGCTTGGCTACAACGCGCCCGAGTGTGCCTTGGTCAAGGAAGGCTACAGCGACGACGAGTTCTGGGCCGCCTACAAGGAGATGACCGACAAACTCCGCCCCTGGACCATCGACTTCCACGTCGCTCAGAACGACGGCGAAGTCCACGGCTCGGGCAACCACGACAAGACCGGCAAGCACTGCCCGGCCGACGACCCCAACGGCAAACTCGACATCGTCGAGTGCTCCAAGTACTGGCTGCAGGACGCCGAAGAGCGCGGCATCCAGCACATCTGCTGGGACGGCTGCATGTTCCCCAACGCCAAGATGGAAGACCCCGAAACGTGGAACACGATCCTCGCCAAGATGGTCGAGGTCCGCGACGCGTGTGGGTGGTAAATCAAAACAAACTAGAGAAGAACAAAAGGAATCAACAACATGGCAACCAGCAAAGAACTACGCATCGGCCTCGTCGGCTACGGCTTCATGGGCCGGACCCACTCCAACGGCTACAAGCGCGTTAACGACTTCTTCCCTGACCTCGCAACCCGCCCGGTTCTTAAGGCCGTTTGCGGCCGCAGCGAAGACAAGGCAAAGGAATTTGCAGGCCAGTGGCAGTACGAGTCGGTCGAGACCGATTGGAAAGCCCTGGTCGCGCGTGACGATATCGACGCGATCGACATCTGCACGCCCAACGACACCCACGCGCCGATCTCCATCGCGGCCGCCGAAGCCGGCAAGATGGTTCTCTGCGAGAAGCCCATCGCCCGTGACGCGGCCGAATCCGAGCCAATGGTCGCAGCGATCGAGAAGGCCGGCGTCGCCAACACGGTTTGGTACAACTACCGCCGCGCACCCGCTGTCACCCTCGCCAAGAAGCTGATCGACGAGGGTCGGCTCGGCCGCATCTTCCACTACCGCGCCAACTTCCTGCAGGACTGGACCATCGACGCGAATCTGCCTCAGGGCGGCGCGGCGCTGTGGCGTCTGGATGCGAAGTCTGCGGGCTCGGGCGTCACAGGCGACCTGCTCGCGCACTGCATCGATACCGCGATGTGGCTCAACGGCGGTATCGACGAGGTCTCCGCCATGACCGAGACCTTCATCAAGGAACGCGAACACCAGCTGACCGGCAAGAAGGAGGCCGTCACCATCGACGACGCCTGCCTCTTCCACTGCAAGTTCGGCAACGGCTCACTGGGCCTGTTCGAGTCCACACGCTACGCCCGCGGCCACAAGGCGCTGTACACCCTCGAGATCAACGGCGAGAAGGCCTCGCTTAAGTGGGACCTGCACGACCTGCACCGCCTGCAGTTCTTCGATCACAGCGACGACTCGCTCATCCGCGGCTGGCACGACATCCACTGCACCGACGGCGACATGCCGTACATGGACAAGTGGTGGGTGCCCGGCCTGCAGATCGGCTACGAACACACCTTCGTGCACCAGGTCGCCGACTTCCTCGCCGCCATCGAAGCAGGCGAGCCCTGCCGACCGACCTTCCGCGACGCGTTGGAAACCACCAAGGTCTGCGACGCCGTCCTTAAGTCCGCGGCCGAGAAGTCCTGGCAGGCCACCGGCGTGGACTGGCAAGGATCCTGATGTGCTAATGTAACGCCTCAGAAAGTGGGGCAGACATTCCTGTCTGCCTCATGGCGAAGCCATGAACGAACCCCGGGGAAAGTTAAATAAGTCGCGTCGTCGGCTCCCACACTGGGAACTAAACGGCGCGACTTATTTCGTAACATTCAGGCTGCTGAAAGGATTGCTGACAGAAAGAGAACGCCAGATCGTGTTTGACCATCTGCTTGAAGGTGATGGCAAGTTTTACAGCATTGATATCGCAATCGTGATGCCGGACCACTGCCACCTGTTGATCAGGCCCAAGCCTGCATACGATTTATCTCGGGTCATGAAAGGGATCAAAGGTGTGTCGGCAAAACTGATCAATCAGTCGCGTGGAACAAATGGTTCAATCTGGCAGGACGAGTCGCACGACCGCATCATGAGGGATGAAGAGGAAGCCCTCGAGAAAGCTCGTTACATCTTGGAGAACCCCGTGCGAGCCGGATTGGTTCAAAGAGCTAGTGACTACTCCTTTTATCACATAAATATTTGAAAGTGGGGCAGACATTCCTGTCTGCCAAAAGGCCGCAGGCCTTATCCAACTTCGATTTTCAGGCTATGCCTGAAGGCAGACAGGAATGTCTGCCCCACTTTTCACTGTGATACACTCAAAGAGATCGCCCGTTACACTGCCTCGCCATGGTCCTGATCGGCATCATCCTCGGCCTCGGCAGTGCGCTGTGCTCGTCACTCGCCTATCTCGCCTCGCGCCGATTCACCGTGCGGCATGCCGGGCACGAGGAAAAAGAACCACGCTGGCGCGGACCACTTCGGCTGATGGTCTGTTCGCACGTGATGCTGTCAATCGTCTGCGGCGGGGCGTTTTTGATCCTGATGCCACGCGATAGCGCCGCGCAGCCTGCAGATCTCCCTTGGGCGATCACGACTACGATCTTCGTCGCGCTCTTCTATCTCACGGGCAACACGCTGCTGTTCTTTGCGCTCCGCCGCACCGAGGCGTCGCGCATCGCGCCGCTGCTGGGGATGAAGGTCGTGCTGCTGGCCCTCGCAACACAGTTCGTGCTTGGCGACACGCTGCAGACCCAGCAATGGGTCGCCGTCGTACTGGCAACCGCCGCCGCATGGGTGCTCGGCTCGTCGGGCGGGCGGCTACCTGTCTCGACGATGGCGATCGCACTGGGCTCATGCGCGGGCTTCGTCTGCTCAGACATCTTTATCAGCAAGATGGTCCCCGCCTGGCTGCCCGCAGGGGCCGACTATGAGGTCGTGAAACAAACTGACGGCCCGGCGCTAGTCAAAGCCTCGATGACAGGCATGACGCTGGTCTACGTCTGGTGCGGCGTCCTCGCAGTTGCACTTCTCCCGGCCGCAAAGCCCTGGCAACGCGGGCACTGGAAAGGCTCAGCCCCCTACGCGGCATCCTGGCTCACGGCCATGATCTGCCTGTTCAGTTGCTTTGCCCTGACCAACATCATCCTCGGCAACATCCTTCAGTCCACCCGAGGACTGATGTCGATCGCGCTGGGTGTGTTCATCGTCAAACTCGGCCACCATCACATCGAGTCACACGCGCCGCTGCGCGTCGTGCTTCAACGCGGCGTCGCCGCGGCAATGATGGTCGGCGCAATCGCGCTATACGTCACGGTGAAATGAGGCCGGCATCATGGCGTCAGCGCCCGAATGATCACACCCGGGCTGCCCAGTGCATCACGATAGCGCGTGGCCGACTGGTAGCTGGTGAACTGACCAACATGCACGAAGGTCACGGCCTCACCTGAACCGGTCTTACCATTGACCAAGCGTGGCAGGCCGAGCTTCATGTCGCGGGACCGGGCGGCGATCGACTCGGCCAAGCTGCGAGCAGACTCGCGATCGGTAAACGCGCCCAGTTGAAGCGTCCAGCCAGTGACCTGAACCTGCTGATCGATCTGGGTCTTGAACGCGGCGTCCTTGGTCAGGCCACGGGCAAGCACCAGTGTCGTGCGGGCCTGGCTCCACTGGCCAAGTTTTTGCTGGGCGATACCGGCATAGAAGTATGCACGGGCCTTACGTTCGCCAGACAACCGCTCCGCCGCCCAGAGTAAAACACGCTGCGCCTCGGCGTAGCGTCCCTGCTGTGAGTAGACCAAGCCGAGTGCGTCGGCAGCATCCGTCGCCAGAGAAGGGTCCGGCGAAGCCATGGCTTTGTTCAGCATCTTGTCAGCGTTGGGCAGCTGACCCAGCGTCTGAGCGGACAAACCGGCCAGATACGCAGCCTCGTAACGATCGTCGCGGTAGCGGTCCCATGCAATCGCGCTGCCCATG
This sequence comes from Phycisphaeraceae bacterium, assembly GCA_049611445.1. Taxonomy (GTDB): domain Bacteria; phylum Planctomycetota; class Phycisphaerae; order Phycisphaerales; family Phycisphaeraceae; genus JAHQVV01. The sequence goes on from JBMZAP010000119.1 coordinate 10,496, forward strand.
TCGTACGCCGTCTGGTAGTCGCTCTGGGCATATGCCACGGAGACTTCTTCGATCGTAGCGGCGGGGGCCTGATCCACGTACGTATCTTCGAGGTACGTGCCCTTCAACGCCGAGTTCTTGCAGCCCGTAAGCAGCAGGAAAGCGGGAAGGACGGCGAGCAGGGTGAAAGCGAGCTTGTTCATGGCGGAATCCTTTTGGCTTGACTCTATTTTAGAGCATGACGCCATGCGGTGGTTCAGTGTTATACGCGAGTTCTTTTCAGCGACGATTCATGAGTGGGGCAGACATTCCTGTCTGCCTTTTGGCAAAGCCAGAAAAGTCGTCGGATAAGGCCTGCGGCCTTTTGGCAGACAGGAATGCCTGCCCCACGAATGCTTGGAGTTATGATGATCCCCATGGCATTGCTCAGAACGATCTTCAAACAGGCCCTGCTCCACCCGACCCGTACCGCGGTTATCGATGACCTGCGCACCTGGTCCTACGGCAAGCTGGCAGGCGGGGCGTTTTTCATGGCCCGGGCGATTGCCCAGGCCACCGATAAACCGCACGTCGGGCTTATGCTGCCGACCTCCGGCGCCTTCCCCGCAGCACTGCTGGGTGCCTGGCAGGCCGGCAAAGTCGCCGTGCCGTTGAACTACCTGCTCAGCAAGGACGACCTGCACCACGTGATCCGTGATGCGGGGCTCGACACTGTCTTCACCGCGAGCAAACTGCTGGACGTCATCGGCGAGGACGCGATCCCCGAAGGCGTCAAGGTCATCAAGCTCGACGAGATGAAGTTCTCAGGCCTGCCTCCCGTGCGTTGGCCCGCTTCACCAAACGAAGACGACCTGGCCGTGCTGCTGTATACCTCCGGTACATCCGGCCGACCCAAGGGTGTCATGCTCAGCCATCGTGCGCTGGCCAGTAACGTCAACGCCATCATCCAGCACGCCCACCTCAGCAAGACCAACAAATTCCTCGGCGTGCTGCCGCAGTTCCATGCCTTCGGCGTTACCGCGCTGACGCTCATGCCGCTGGCGCTTGGTGCAGAGGTGATCTACACCGCACGCTTCGTGCCGAGGAAGCTGGTCGAGCTGATGCGCAAGCACAAGCCGAACATCTTTATCGCTGTGCCTTCGATGTACGGGGCGTTGCTCAGCGTAAAGAGCGCGACGCCGGACGATTTTGCTCCGCTGGAGTTTGCGGTGAGCGGGGCCGAGCCGCTGCCGCAGTCGGTCTTCGACGCGTATCAGGAGAAGTTCGGCTGCCACCTCTTAGAGGGCTACGGCCTGACCGAGACCGCGCCGGTGACCAACTGGTCCACGCCGCAGCAGAACAAGCAGCACGCCGTCGGCCGGGCACTGCCGGGCGTGACGAACCTGATCGTCGACGAGAGCAACAGCGTGCTCGGGGCCAACGAAGAAGGCGAGATCCTCATCGCCGGGCCGAACGTCATGGATGGCTACTGGCAACTCCAAGAAAAAACGGACGAAGTCTTCGTTGAGATCGACGTGCCCGG
>JBMZAP010000120.1:0-11597 GCA_049611445.1 Phycisphaeraceae bacterium
TCAGAGCACGAAGCGTCAGCGAGTGGCATCGAGTGATAGAAGATTCGTGCCACGCGCTTACGCTTCGTGCTCTGGCATGCCTACAATCCATCCGTGAAGCACACTTACGGCCCATTCGACGGCAAACCCTTCCTCGGCCCGGACGAGCTGTTCCCCTCGCCGCAGCTGATCGAGTTCATTTTGCAATATGGCGACCAGGCCATGGACGCCTTGAACAACCTCGAGAACCCTGATGAGCAGGACCTCATCCAGCAGATGATCGATGCGGGGTTGCTGGAAGAGGTCACCGATGAAAACGGCAACACCCAACTCAAACTCACAGCAAGGATGGTGCATGGCATGCAACACCAGGCCTTGCTTCAGATCTTCGAGAACCTCAAGCGTGGCAATCGTGATGGCCACACAACCCAGCAATCAGGCAAGACGAGCGAGCGGGCCGAGGGCAACAGGCCCTATACCTTTGGTGACCCGCTCTCTGATATCGATCTGAATGCAACCTTGCGAAACGCACTGGCCAATAACAGCGAGACAATCGCACAAGGTCAAAGCAGTCTGCCTTTAAAGCTGGGCATGAATGACTTCGTCGTTCACGAAACCGAAGGGCGCAGCGACTGTGCAACGGTCGTGCTGATCGACCTGTCAGGCTCGATGTATCGCTACGGACGGTTCCTGCAAGCCAAGCGCGTGTGCCTGGGGCTGAGCGAACTCATTCGACAGCGCTTCCCACAGGACACGCTTGAGTTCGTCTCGTTCTATTCGCTGGCAGAGCGGGTCTCGGAGAAGGATGTGCCCTTGATCATGCCCAAGCCGGTGAGCATCCGTGATTACCAGGTGCGCATCCGCGTGCCGCTGGAGCAGGCAGATCCATCGACGTTACCCCTGCACTTCACTAATCTTCACTTGGGACTCCGCGAGGCCAGGCGCATTCTGAGGCGAAGCGGGGCGGCAAACAAGCAGGTCTTCATTATCACGGACGGCCAGCCAACCGCCCACATCGAAACAAGCCTCGATACCGGCGAGGAAATGCTGTACCTGCTCTATCCGCCGGATGAGCGCACCGCCAGCGAGACCCTGAAGGAGGCGATGCTCTGTGCCAAGTCTGGTATTCGCTTCGCCAGCTTTGCCCTTATCGAGGATTATTGGGGCATGGACTGGGTTGACTTTATCGAGCGTATGACCCGATTGACACGTGGGACGGCGTTTTACTGCGCCAGCGACGACTTGAGTTCCACCGTTGTCGAGAGCTATCTGACGGGCAAGAAGAACAAGAGCTTTATCACCTGAGTACTCCGTTCGCACGCTCCCGCCCGCAGGGGTAGACTATTTCCCCCATGTCGGACACCCCTCTGAAAATCCAGGCGTTCACCCTCGGGCAGTGGCAGACCAACTGCTTCGTGCTGTCTGTTGGCAAGTCCTGCTGGATCGTCGATGCAGGGTTTGACCCCGAGCCGATGCTTGATGCGATCGATGCTGAAGGCCTGAATGTTGAGAAGGTCGTGCTGACACATGCACACCTGGACCATATCGCTGGCCTGCATGCCGTCCGACACCGCTACCCGGACGTCCCCATCCTCGTCCACGCGGATGAGGAAGACTTCCTCACAGACACAAGGCTCAATCTCAGCGCTGCCATCATCGATCCGGTCGTCGCACCCGAGGCTACGGCATTGATGCACCATGGCGAGCAACTGGAACTCAATGGCGTCACCTTTGAAATCAGGCATACGCCTGGCCACAGCCCTGGCGGGATCACGCTGATCCAGCCTGAGAACAACCTCGCAATTGTTGGGGACACACTCTTTGCCGGCTCAATCGGACGTTTCGATTTCCCGACTTCGGATGGACCACGCCTGATGCAGTCCATCAGCGAGCAGTTGATGAGTCTTCCCGACGATACGCAAGTGTTGCCAGGCCATGGCCCAGCCACAACAATCGGCCATGAACGTGCAACAAACCCATATCTCAACCAACCGACCAGCACGCCTGACGGCCTGGTCGGCTAATTCGCATCACTCAGGATTGCCCGGGATGTCATAGCTCGCATACAGCGGGTAGTGGTCGCTGCCAGATACCAGCCTGCTGTCACTGATCACCTTGGCGCTACCTTCGACGAGCATCGTGTGCAGTTTGGGCGAAGCGTAGATGTAATCAAAGATCGCCGGAGGGTATCGGCCGGAACCCGGGATCGTGATCCGTGCGTCGTAATCTTCGATCTCGTCGTGGGCATCATTAAGTAGAAGCGTTCCATCAGCCTCTGGCTTGCGTAGATATTCTGTCGCTGGCCAGGGGCGTTGCTGTTCTGGCCGCGTCTCGATATTGGAATTGAAGTCGCCTAGCGCAACAATGAGGCTGTCAGGGTCTTTTTTTACCATGTCACGAATCAGGCTTTTCAGCCCAATCGCTTCAGACGTTCGCCACAGCTTGGAATTCGGGTCGCCATCGCGTGAACTGTTGCTCTTGAAGTGGACGTTGAACAGGTGCAGTTGCGTGCCCTGCACATCCAGCGTGATCTGCATTGCATCCCGAGCAAAATTCCATGTCTTCCCGGGAGCATCGGGATGAGTCAAAGTTTTGAATCGGTGGCTCGTCAGCGACTTGATCGGCAGCCGGGAGATGATGCCGAGGTTGATCCCCCGGCCTGAATTCGTTCGCTGGCAAGCGACGTATGCATAGCCCTGATCAGCCAAGAACGTCTCGACCATGCCCTGCAGCAGATGCTCATTCTCCAGTTCCTGAAAGACCACGACGTCTGCATCAGCCGACTTGATCGCTGCAGCGATCGCAGCGATCTCACTTCGCTGCTTCACATCTGTCCCGTCATCTCCGGTGTAAGGATCGTCGAACACATCGAACATGTTCTCGACGTTGTAGCTCATAACCGTGACAGGCTTGCCAAGTGCAGGCAGCACGACAAAGCATGCGACCCAAAAAACAGACAGGACCCTTCGTGTATACATCATTGGAGCACTCCTTAATGCTCCAGATCATAACGCGGTGGTTCCAAGACGTGCGATCACTCATCAAAGTCGAACAGAAGTTCGGCGGCAGCGACCATCGAAGGGTCGCCATATCCCGCAAGCGTTCGCAGTTGTACGGCAGCATCACGCTTGACCGGCCCATCATGCATCACGCGATTATTAACGAGAACTTTGACTGGCTGATCCAGATCCAGCAATGCATCGTGGAGCAAAACCCGCAAACGACCGGATGAAAACGGGGCGAGCTTGTCGTCTTCGGCAATCTGGAGGGTGATCTCAATCGTGTTTGTGTCGGCATCAACGCTCGCCTGCAGCAGGGTACGCACATCAGCGGGCTCGGGATTCAACTCGATCCAGTAATGCCGCGTGCGACGCTCGCCGCCAAGTTCGCGGCTATCCCACGCCAGGCGACTGGGCCACGGTGTGCGTGTATGCTCGGCGATCCAAGCAACACCCGGCCGGTAGTCAATGCCATGACCTCGGCCCTTCTGCACATTGATCGCGTGCTGATAGCCATCCGGATCGCTGGCATACAGTGCATCAAGCCGATCATGAAATTTGATGGCATTGCCAACACGATCAAACATCGTGTCTTTTTCGCCTACGTCGTTACGGAACGCGACATTGCGCAGATTCATGGGTGGATGCTTGTCAGGGTTTACGCCGCCCGCCATGGGGTTTGCCCCTGCAAAACGGTCCGGCATAAACGTGACCAGTTTGTTCGAGCCGAACCCGCCTTGTGAGATACCAAGTTTGTAGACGCGGTTCGGATCAACGCCCCAATGCGCAATGGCGTGCTCGATCACACGTTCGAATGCGACATGGTTAAAGCCGTGATACCACCGCCCCTTACGGTCATCGACCATGCGTGGAACGAAGTAGATACCCTCGGGGGCGTAGGCCTTGGCGGCAAGTTGGATCTGCGTCTGCCATTCGCGCGTGTTCACCGGCCATGCATGCGGCCCATCTACCTTGCCGTTGCCTCCGCCGCCGTGCGTACAGATAAACAGCGCACGTCCTGCCTCTGCTGGGGGACTCGCTTCCTTGCGAAGAATCGCATAGGGCATGTTCAGATTATCCCCCAGCTGTAATTGGCCACCTTGCAGTTGGACTCGCCCGCCCTCGGCTTTCGCAACCGCATCCTGCAGGCTCATGGGTAATTCGCCCAGATCGGGGTCTTCTACCTGTTCGGCATACAAAGCCCAGAGTGCCTGCGCGCTTTGTTCCGACTCCTGCCTATCCATCCCAGCAGCAAGTCCCAACTCAGCAGGGTCGTCACGGTGCTCTTGCTCGACCTGAAGCCAGGCTGTCACAGCCTCGGCTTGCTCATCGGACAGCGGCAGCGACCGGCAGGAAACCTGCAGCAAAATCACAGCGAGGACGAATAATTTTAGTAGACGGGTCACGGACGGCTCCAGAGCAAACAAGTCAGTCCATGCTCTACGCCGCCAACCTGCGCAAGGTTCGGAGCAAATCGTCAAGTACCCACCGGCGACTTCTGAGGCAGAACGGTTCGCAGGTGCAGTTCTTTCTTCTGAGCATCATCCACGGGCGATGGGGCCTCAGTCATCAGGTCCGCACCATTCTGGGTCTTGGGGAACGCGATCACGTCACGGATGTTCGTCGTGTGGCACAGGTGCATGACGATCCGGTCCAAACCAAACGCAATGCCGCCGTGCGGCGGGGCACCGTAGCTCAATGCATCAAGCAGGAATCCAAACTTCGCACGGGCTTCCTCTTCATCGATGCCCAAGAGTTTGAACACCTTGCCCTGCACGTCAGAGCGATGGATTCGGATCGATCCGCCACCAAGTTCGCTGCCATTCAGGCAGAGGTCATAGGCATTGGACTTGATCGAGGCAATCGTGTCGTGATCGGTGGACTCAAGCTTGTCAATGTCCTCAGGCTTGGGGGCGGTAAAGGGGTGGTGCAGCGACTTCCATCGCTTGCCGTTCTCGTCCCACTCGACCATCGGGAAGTCAACAATCCAGACCCACTTCCAGTCGCCTTCCTTGATCATCCCAAGGTCGTGACCAAGCTTGACCCTTAGTTCGCCCAACACGCGATGGACCGTCGCGGCCTTGGCATCCACTCCAAAGCAAAGCAGGTCGCCATCCTCGGCACCGGTCGCTGCGATCAGTTCGTCCGTGATCGGCTCCATGAACTTGGCGATCCCTGTCGCCAGTTTGCCACCCTCGATCTTGGTCGTGGGCAGACCACCGGCACCAAACTCCTTCGCGAATTCAGCAAGCGCGTCGGTTTCCTTGCGAGACATCTTTGCACCGCCCGGCACGCGGATCGCCTTGACAATTCCGCCCGCAGCGATCGCGCCGCTGAAGACTTTAAAGTCTGTCTTCGAGACGACCTCGGTCACATCAATCAATTGCATTTCGAAGCGCAGGTCCGGCCTATCACTGCCGTACTTGTCCATCGCCTCGGCATAGGTCATGTGCGGGATCGGGTCGGGGATATCAATGCCCAGGACTTCTTTCCAGATCTTGCGGATCATTCCCTCGTTGGTCGAAATGACATCTTCCTGATCGACGAAGGACATCTCCATGTCCAATTGCGTGAACTCGGCCTGGCGGTCAGCACGCGGATCTTCGTCGCGGAAGCAGCGTACGATCTGGAAGTACTTCTCCACGCCGCCGACCATGCAGATCTGCTTGAAGATCTGAGGGCTTTGGGGCAACGCATAAAACTCGCCCGCCTGTAATCGCGAAGGAACGAGGAAGTCACGCGCGCCTTCGGGGGTCGAACGGCACAGGAAGGGCGTCTCGATTTCGTAGAAGCCCTGCTCGTCGTAGTAGTCACGCATCAGCTTGGCGACGCGGTGCCGGGTCTTGAGAATGTTCAACGCACGCGGCCGACGCATGTCGATATAGCGATAGCGCAGGCGCGTCTCTTCGCCAACCTTCTCCGCCTCGTCCGGGATGAAAGGCGGGGTGGCCGCATCGGCAAGGACCTCAGCCTCGGTGCAGTCGACCTCGATGTCGCCTGTGTCCAGTTTGGGGTTCGCACCGCCCTCGCGGTCGATGCATTTACCGGTGATGGTGATGACATCCTCTCGGCGAAGCCGCTGTGCCATTGCATGGGCTTCCTTCGATTCCGGGTGGAAGACGATCTGCGTGATGCCTTCACGGTCGCGCAGATCGATAAAGCGGACCCCGCCCAGATCGCGGTAGTTGTTGACCCAACCCGCGAGGGTGACAGTTTGGCCAACGTGGTCTTTGCGCAGTTCGTTGCAGTGGTGGGTGCGTTGCATGGGGTCCGGGGTCAGGGGTTCGGGGTTGTTTCGAGCGGGGCATGATACCATTCTCATGGAATCCGAAACCTCACTTATCTCACCATGTTCACCGGAATTGTCCAAACCACCGCAGAAATCCTTGCTTCGACGCCAAACGAGACCGGCAGACGCCTGTCCATCGGGCGTGGAAAGCTCACCGGCTCGATCAACCACGGCGATTCGATCTGCGTCTCCGGCGTCTGCCTCACCGCCGTCGAAATCAGCGAGACGGCACTCGGCTTTGATGTGATCCACGAGACACTGATGAAAACGTCCATCGGTTCGCTGGAGGTGAGCGATCTCGTGAATCTCGAGCCGGCCGTGACCCCCAGCCAGCCCATGGGCGGCCACTTCATGCAGGGGCATGTTGATGGCTTGGCCGTGATTGACACCATTCACACTGATGCGGGCGAGTGGCGCATCACGCTCAAGCCCGAACACGGTGCCGAGGGGCTGATGGACTACATCATCCCACGTGGCTCGGTCGCGATCGATGGCGTATCACTCACCCTGGCCCGCGTGAGTGAAGACAGCTTTGATGTCGCACTCATCCCAGCCACGCTGGAACTGACCACACTAGGCCAACGCAAGGTCGGCGATCATGTCAACATCGAGGCAGATATTCTCGCCAAAACGATCGTGCATCAGATGTCACGCTTGCGCGGCAACACCGTGAAGAAGCAATCCGTCACGATGGACCTGCTTCGCGAGGCCGGCTTTATTGATTGATTCAAGCGACGTCTGAGTGCGTCAGTCGCAGCGAGCCAGCCTCTTTCGACACCGCGAGGCACAGCACCGTCAGATCGTCCTTCTGGTTCAACGAGCCAGCTTGACCATCCAGCTTGTCTTCGAGGCGTTGGATCGCTTCGCCGGGATCGCCATTGCCTAAGTCGATAAATTCCTTGGCATAGTTCTCGTTGGCGACACGACGCTTGCCTTCCTGATTCAACTGTTCATCAGGGAAAGCGCACTCGAATCCGTCGCTGTACAGCAGAAGACGATCGCCAGGATGGAGCTGGACGGTCGCTTCTTCGTAGACCTCGTCCTCAAAGACTCCGAGCAGGCCACCCTCTGGCTCAACCGTTTCGACACGCTCATCCTCGCCGCGCAACAACATCGGGAAGGGGTGCCCCGCGCGGGCCATCGTGAGTTGCATCGTCCGCATGTCCAGCACGCCATAGCATGCGGTCGCGAAGCGGACCTTACCGTTCTGTGTCGCAATCATGTCGGCATTGAGTTGGGCAAGCGCCTGTGCGGGCGTCAACAGGCTATAGCCACTGGGAGTACTCGGGTCGATTCGTTTGCCACGCAGTGACCGCTTGATGTAGACCGTCATCAGCGCCGCAGGCACACCGTGCCCCACCGCGTCGGCAACGAAGAACCCGATATGGTGCTCGTCCAGGCGCTGGACATCATAGATATCACCACTCACATACCCAGCAGGGCGGTAGAGCACGTGGAACGAGATCGGATCGAGGTTCGGTAGTTCGCAGGGCAAAAACTCACGCTGGAATTGAGCCGCCATACGCAGTTCTTCATCGAGTTTGCCGATCTGCGAGCACAACCCCTGGTGCTGCACCGTGAGAACCTTGACCTCACGACGCATCGCAGCGAGCGTCGGGGCTTGGCTTACCAGTGTTTGCAGGACAACACAGGCCTGCTCTGGTGCGGTGCCGGGCGGGCAGGCGACAATACCTTCCGCGTGCTGCTCGCCGAGTAGTTCGCTGCCGCCAGGCCGCGTCAATAGCGTCGGCAAGTGCCTGTCTTCGCACTCGCCTGTAATCGCAAAGAGATCTCCGGCAGTGGGGTTATCCAACAGCAGCCAGACGCTTTCGACATCATCCAGTTCGCTCGGATCATCCAGTACCGCACGAAGTGACTGGACCTCGACACTCGGCCGATCCATCCCACGCCAATAGGAAAGCACCTTCTGGACCCCGCTGGGTACGCGGTCTTGTGCGGCTCCTCCGTCTGTAACCACCAACATGCGACTCATCGATACGCCTCCTCAAACACTGCTGAAGGCCGACAGGCCCGGCAGTTATCGGAGACATCGACTTATTGGGCCTTCAACTGAAGTACCGCCTCAGGCAGATCGATCTTTTCACCCCGTTTAAGACCAAGTTCTTCGATTTTGCCGCCCTGTAATTCAACCGCGTAGAGCACCGAACCTCGCGTGGGATAGCCCGAAAAGGGGTTTTTCCAGCGTGCCCCACCAATCGGCTCGATGACCTCCATCGCGTGGAGCGAATCGATATAACCGTCCTCATCGATAAAGATCAGATCAATCGGCACATAGCACCGCCGCATCACGAACTGCGTCTTCACCGGCGAGACAAACTTAAACAGCATCCCCCCATCATCTGCAATTGACTGGCGATCCGACAGCCCCTGCATGCGTGAAAGATCGTCCAGCGCTAACTCGAGGTTGAATATTTGACCGTTAAGCGGAAAGGCCACTGTTTCTACAACTGCCGGCTCATTCTGCAGCGTCTCTGCAGATGGCCCCGTCTTTTCACCGCCATTGCCGCACGCATTCAAAGAAAGCAGCAGTACAAATGAGAACACCACGCCTGCAGCCCGCCAAACAAACCGTGTCAATCCCTGCCTGTCAGCCATCGCTCATCCTCTTCAGTAAAACGTGGTGGAGCATACCCGATCCGCGACGGGTCCAATTGTTGGGCAAATGCCTGAGCCGACAACGCCTCATACCCATCGGCAAGCCCGGCCCACTTGGCGAGCAAACCGACCAGACGGTCGCCCGGCACACCCGCATCAAGGTATGTCGTCAGGCGGACCGAGTCGTCTCGCTTCGCCATCCGCCTCCCATCGGCACCCGTCACCAGCGGCAGGTGCCAATAGCGGGGCGGCTCGCCCAGCCCAAGCATCCGATACAGCAGCACCTGCCGCGGCGTTGAGGTCAGCAGGTCATCGCCACGCACCACGTCGGTCACACCTTGCCTGGCGTCATCCACCACCACGGCTAACTGATAGGCGGGCAGCCCGGACTTGGTCGCCAATGCGAAATCTCCAACCTGGGCCTGCACGTCAACGGCCTGTTCCCCGTGCAGCGCATCCACAAAATTGACCGAGCCTTCAGGTACGATCAGACGCCAGGCATAGAGATCATCCGCCAGTACATCTGCTACGGACAGGGCCGCCGCGACCTCACCGCCGGGCTTTGGCCGATGAAGCCCCGGGTACCGCGTCTCACCATCGGATACATGCGGGGCCGATGCGGCCTGCTCGATCTCCTTGCGCGTTGCGCTGCACGGATAGATCAAGCCCTGCTCTCGCAATGTCTCCAATGCCACGCGATAGGGTGACAGGTCCTTGCTCTGCACCAACGGGCCTTCGTCCCAATCCATCCCCAGCCACCGCAGCACATCGATCGCGTCCTCGTCGGCCCCCGCGCGCACACGCCCGGCGTCCAAGTCTTCCATCCTCAGAATGACCCGCCAACCGAGTTTACGCGCCAGGGCCCAGTTCACCATGAATGTCAGTGCATTACCGAGGTGGAGCGTCCCCGTAGGCGACGGCGCCAGCCGGGTTACACGTGTTGTTTCAGAAAGCTCTGCCACGACTCGTTATCGTACCGCCATGGCACATGAACAAGCCACATCACGCACACCCCGCCTCGCAGTCGCGCTCTCCGGCGGGGGCACAACCCTGCTCAACCTCGATGACCGCATCAAGGCAGGCACCTTCGACGCTGAGATTGCCTGTGTCATCGCATCCAACGATCACTGCAAGGGTATTGAACGCGCCAAGGACCGTGGCTTTGACGTCCATGTCATGCCCCGCAAGACCTACCTCGACAAGCATGCCTTCTCCGATGCCGTGTTCAGCGTCTGCCGAGAAGCCAACGCTGACCTGCTGATCCTCGCTGGCTTCCTCTCGCTGCTTGTCATCCCTGACGACTTTTCCAGCCGTGTGCTGAATATCCACCCGTCTCTGTTGCCCAAGTTCGGCGGCAAGGGCATGCATGGCCATCATGTTCATGAAGCCGTCCTCGCAGCAGGCGAAGCCACCTCCGGCTGCACCGTCCACCTTGCAGACAACACCTACGACACTGGCCCGCCGCTGCTTCAGAAAATATGCCCCGTCCTTCCCGATGACACCGCTGACAAACTCGCCGACCGCGTCTTTGAGCTTGAATGCGACGCCTATCCCGAGGCCATCAGCGATCATTGGCGTTCTGGTCTTGGCCAGTAGCAGCTACACAGAGCATTCAACCCTTCAGGTTCACCTGGCACTTTTCCTTGCTGTACAGGTCCACACCCTTGGCATCCAGGCGTGCTTCGACGTGCCAGTGGACCCGGCCAGCCATGAAACTCGCGGCGCCGGCAGCGGCCTTGAGTAGCCCACCCGCGACACCGTCACCTGCGGCCGAAGCTATGCCATGCAATGCCGCCGCGCCGGAGCGAACCTCACTGCTGGTCGGGGCGAGCAGGTCGAAGTCATAAGACTGGTTAAAGCCCGCTTCGAACTCGCGCGTTTCTTCGAGCACGTTGTCATAGCGATAGACCTCGACCCATTCGGTCGAGTTGCTGTCACTGCTGGAACTGCGCTTCTTGCGCTTCTCCCGGCCAACCAGTGATACTTTCAGCAGGCCCTGAATCGGCTTCTTTGCTTCGACGTTGACTCGGCCACTGATGAGTTCTTCAGAACTCGCTGCATCGCGCGTCAACTGAAGTTCCAGCTTGCCCTTCATAAAACGGGCGGCGTAGTAAGCGACGACGCAGCCGACGATGACTACGATGACTCCGATGACGGCATAAACCATGTGACTGGGCTCCGGCTTGAGTAACGTGACAGGCCGCCATCCTACCGCATCACATCTTTGCAATCATGACAAATGCGGCTAAAAGCTTCTCGCACCTGCAAAACCGCGACAACCTGAATCAGGCACTCGACGCCTGTCGCCAAAGCAACCATGCGCTTGCCGCCGTCATCACCGTCTCGACGGCGACCATGGTGTAGATAAACACACCAAGGTCTCTGAGCGCAAAAATCGTTGACCAGCGATAGACCATCAGGCAGCCATAGGTCAACAGCGCAAACCACAGGCCGGCCTCGAGCATGTTGGCCTTGAACGCGCAGAGCAGGAAGAACGCGCCCATTGCCAGTTCCAGCCCGCCGTAAACGACCAGGTACTCGCTCTTAGCCGAGCTATTGGGCAACCCGAACCCGATAGACGAGCTGGTTTTCATAGGCGCAATCGTGCACCACAGGGCCAGCCCGATGTAGAGCACACCATTGAGAATCAGAAACGCCTTTGCCATACGCATATCTTAGCCCTGTCCCGCCTTTGGGAGCAGGGCGTTTCACTT
>JBMZAP010000121.1:0-11563 GCA_049611445.1 Phycisphaeraceae bacterium
AATATCGAACGCCCCTACCACTTTGCTCGGATCTTGCGTCCTGACCTGTTTATAGTGACGCCCCTCGCCTTTGATTTCGATCTCAGCGAGCTGGCAACCGGCGGGCTTGTCAATGTATTCAGGCCAACGCATCGGTGTGATGCGGTACTTGCCCGGCTTCTTGATGTTCACTGCGAAAGGTCCGTTGCGCAGTTCGTTGCGATTCACATACGCATGGTGCCAGGAAGAATCCCCCTTCTCCATCAGCCAGTCGTGGCTCATCAGGGTCGTTGGGTTTTCGGCACCGCCGAGGTCAAAACGCACAACCGTCTCGAAGGAGGACTCGAGCGAGGCCCACCACTTCTCATAGTCCGCGCGAAGCTTCTCGATGATATCGGGGTGATCCGCCGCGATGTCGTTCGCTTGGCCCGGGTCCTTGATGATGTCGTAGAGTTCTTTGCCATCCACCAACCGCCACTGCTCTGTCATGGCGACAGAGCGATCCCACTTCGGCGGGAAGTGCTTGCGCTGAACGTGGACGAAACGCGTACCTCTGGGGCCAAAATCGGCATCACCATCCTCAAGGCGAATCAGAGGTTTAAATGATTGGCCATCAAGTTTGCCGCGAATGAGCTTTTGCGGATGGATCGGCTTTAACCCACATAATTCACCAAGCGTAGGCATGACATCGAAATGCATCAACATTGAATCGACGTCATATCCCTTATTCATATCCCCGGCCGGCCAATGCATAAAGAACGGCACACGGTGTCCGCCTTCGTAGTGCGAACCCTTCCAGCCACGCATGCCTGCGCCAAAGTATTTGAAGTCACTCTTGCGATCAATCCACCCGGCGGTCGTGCCGTTGTCGGTCGTGTAGATCAGGATCGTGTTCTCGGCGAGGCCCTTCTCGTCGAGGAATTTCCGCAGGCGGCCGAGGTTGTCATCGATGTTCGTGATCATCGCGTAGAACTTGGCCATCGTCGGCGGGACGCCCTTGTCCAGATAAAACTTGGCCTTCTCGTCTTCGATATTCCACGGGTCGTGCACCGCGGTGGTCGGCAGGTAGACGAAGAACGGCTCGTCGCCGTGCTTGTCCGTATCCTCAATGAACTTCATTGCCTCGCTGTACCAGACGTCGGTGTGGTAGCCGGGGAATTTCTGCCACTTCTCGTTGATCTTGTAGGTGTCGTCGAAGCAGTCGTTGCCAAGGTAATTCGCACCCTGATTGACCGCCCCGCCGGGCGACCAGACGCAGTAGTCAAAGCCCTGGTCCATCGGCCGCAGCGGCGCATTGGCGCCGAGGTGCCACTTGCCGAACATCGCGGTGCGATAGCCGTTGTCCTTGAAGTACTCGGCCATGGTGTACTCGTCCCCGTGCATGAGCGATCGGCCGTTGATCGTGTGCCAGACACCGGTGCGGGTTGAGTACCGCCCGGTCAGCAGCGCCGCGCGCGTCGGCGAGCAGGTCGGGTCGGTGTGGTAATCCGTCAGACGAACCGACTCGCTGTGCAGCTTGTCCATGTTCGGCGTCTTAATCACGGGGTTACCGAGCGCCGCGATGTCGCCATAGCCCTGATCATCCGTGAGGATGAGGATCACGTTGGGCCGCTCGTCAGCAAGCGCGGGCAGCGCCAGAACGATCAGGGCAAAAGCAATGAATCGATGAAGCATGCTTATTCCTTGCCGAGGTATTCGACTTTGACAAAGTATGCACCGAACTGCTTGCCGTCCTCGCGAGTGAGCGTCGAGGTTAAGGATGCCTCGCCGGCGGGGAGTTCAACGATCATCGAAGGTCCGATCGGTTTAGTCGGATCAGCATCCCATTCGAGGTCGTATTCCTCGTTCTCGTACACGAGTACAGCTTGCGCCTTTTTGCAGCCCGACGGTTTGTCGACGTACGCCGGCCAGCGCATCGGCGTGATCCGGTACTTACCCGCCTTGACGATGTTGACTTCGAACGGTCCATTCAGCAACGCGTTCTTTTGCACCGCTGGCTGGTTCCAAGGTGCATGGCCCTTGCGCATCAGCCAGTCGTGACTCATCAGCGTTGTGGGGTTCTCCACAGAGCCCAGATCGTAACGCACGATCTTCTTAAATGAAGGCTGCATGTCTTCCCACCACTTCTCATAATCCGCACGCAGCTTCGCGACGACCTCGGGGTGATCCGCGGCGATGTCTTTCTCCTGCCCCGGGTCTTTCTTGATGTCGTAGAGCGCCTTGCCATCGATCAGACGCCATTGGCCGTGCATCGCGGTCGATCGGATCCACTTGGGCGGGACAAACTCCCGCTGCGTGGCAGCAAAAATCGTCCGCGCGGGCAGTGCATTCTGCTTGCCTTGAATCGCGCCCTTGAGCGACAAACCATCTAAAGGCTTGCCTCTGGGTTGTTCAAGCTTCAATACATCGACCAGCGTCGGCAGAATATCGAAGTGGGCACACAACGCATCGACGTCCTTACCGCCGATCAGTTCACCCTTTGGCCAGTGCATGAAAAACGGCACGCGGTGGCCTCCGTCGTACATTGAGCCCTTCTGGGCCCGCATGCCTGCGTTAAAGCCCTTGACCTCTGGCTTGTCCTTGTTCTGGAACAAGCCCCTCGCTGTGCCGTTGTCCGTCGTGTAGATCAGCAGCGTGTTCTCAGAAAGACCGTTGTCTTTGAGATAGGCCCGCAGCTTGCCGAGGTTTTCATCGATGTTCTCGATCATGCCATAGAACGGTGCGCTGCTGCCCGGCACACCGAGGTCTGCGTAAGGCTTGCTGTACTTTTCATCTACCAGAAACGGACCGTGCGGTGCATTCGTTGACAGGTAGACAAAGAACGGCTCGCCTTTACCCTTCGCGCCATCTACAAACTTCATCGCCTCACTGAACCAGATGTCTGTGCAGTAGCCTTCAAACTTCTTTTTAACGCCGTTGACTTCATACGTGTCGTCGAAATAGTCGTTCCCGAAGTAATCCGGCCCCTGGCCAACGCCGCCACCTTTGTGCCAGACGACATGTTCAAAGCCCTGGTCCATCGGCCGCATCGGTGCGTTGTCGCCCAAGTGCCACTTGCCGAACATCGCGGTCTGGTAGCCATTGGCCTTGAAGACCTCGGCCAAGGTCAGTTCGTCGCTGGGCAACATCGATCGCCCATTGATCGTGTGCCAAACCCCGACACGCGTCGAGTACCGACCCGTCATTAGCGCACTGCGCGTCGGCGAGCAGGTCGGGTCGGTGTGGTAATCCGTCAGCCGAACCGACTCGCTGTGCAGCACGTCAAGGTTCGGTGTCTTAAGGATCGTGTTGCCATGTGCACCGACATCGCCATAGCCCTGATCATCCGTGATAATCAGGATGACGTTGGGCCGATCAGCCGCGGCAATAGGTAAAGCGAGGACGAAGAGGGCAAGGCAGATCAATCGACGCATGAACAGGCTCCTGAACAAGTGTGTCTACTAAGAGACGGGTGTCAGGGAGTCATCATACAGACGTGATTGCATCGAGCTTTAAATGATCTGGTGGATCGGCTCGGCACCCTCAACACCGACCAAACTCTCGTCCAAGCCATTGTGGAAATACGTCAGAGCGTTGGGGTCACAGCCCATCTGTCGCAGGATGGTCGCGTGGAGGTTCTTGACATGGAACCGGTCAGTGACGGCCGTGCTGCCCAACTCATCGGTCTCACCGACGCTGACACCACCCTTGATCCCGCCGCCAGCCATCCACATGGTGAAGCCATAACTGTTGTGATCGCGACCGCTGCCCTTGGCATATTCCGCCGTCGGCTGGCGCCCAAATTCGCCGCCCCAGACGACGAGCGTTTCGTCGAGCAGGCCGCGGCGTTTGAGGTCGGTCAACAACGCAGCGATGGGCTGGTCGGTCGCCAACGCGTGACGGTTGTGGTTGACCTCCAGATCGCCGTGCGCATCCCAGTTGTTATCGTTGTGGTTGCCGCCGGAGTAGACCTGGATAAACCGTACGCCACGCTCAACCAGTCGGCGGGCGAGCAGGCACTTTCGGCCGTACTGCCGCGTCTTGTCATTATCCAGACCGTACATCTCCTTGGTCTTCTCGTCCTCTTCATCGATAGCGACCGCTTCAGGCGCCTCGGCCTGCATGCGGTAGGCCAGTTCGAAACTGTTGATCCGCGCCGCGAGGTTCGAGTTGTCGGCACGTGTCTTCATGTGCTCGGCATTTTGCGCGTTGAGGTGGTCAATCATCTTGCGCTGAAGCTCGCGCGAAACACCCTTCGGCGAATCAAGCGAAAGGATCGGTGTGCCCGTCGCATTAACGGTGACGCCCTGATAGGTCGCGGGCATATAGCCACTGGTCCAGTTCTTTGCACCACTGATTGGGCCGCCGGTGTCATCGAGCATGACGACATACCCCGGCAGGTTCTGGTTCTCCGTGCCCAGGCCGTAATTGACCCACGAGCCCAGCGATGGATGGCCGGACAAGATCCGCCCGCAGTTCATCATTAAGAGCGCACTGCCGTGCAGCGGTGAATCCGCATACATCGAGTGGATGAACGCAATGTCATCCACGTGCTCCGCAACATTGGGGAACAGATCCGAGACATACTTGCCACACTCGCCGTACTGTTTGAACTTCCAGCGTGGCTCGACGATTCGCCCTTTGTTTCGGTGGCCGCCTCGGCCAAAGGTCTTCACCTCCACCGTCTTGCCGTCCATGCCATACATATTCGGCTTGTAGTCGAACGTATCGATCTGGCTCGGCCCGCCGTACATAAACAGGAAGATCACGCTCTTGGCCTTGGCGGGCAGGACGGGCGCCTTGGGCGCAAGCGGGTTCTTGTAGTCGCTGCCGTCTGCGGCGATGGCCTGTTGGCTCAGCCAGTCCGGGCCCAGCATGCTCGCCAGTGCGACCGCGCCAAAACCGCCGCCGGCCTGCCAGAGAAACTCACGTCGGGTTCTGCCGCAAAAATCTGGTTTCTTACGTTGATTAGCCATAACAAAACTCCTTGCGATCTCGCGAAGGACAAATCAGTCGAGATAATTGAACTCGTTCAAGTTGTAAGCTACGAGACAGAACAGCTTCAGTGCACGATCTGCGTCCAGACCTTCTGTCTTCATTACGTCTTTTACAAAAGCAACATTGGTTTCAACTTCTTTATCCGTCGGCTCGCGGGTCAAAACCAACTTCAAACCCAAGCGGATCTGATCTGCAAGTTCAGCGCCTGCTTCTTTCTTGAGTCGCTCAGCAAAGACCATCGCCTCTTCCTGCATCACCTCGCTGTTGAGCGTGATCAGGGTCTGCGTCGGAACCGTCGTAGCGAATCGAACCGGGCACGGCGAATCCGTTTCCGCCTGGTCCAGCGATGCGAGCAACGGCTCTCTCAACGATCGCTTGATATGGATGTAAACACTGCGCCGATCACGCTCGGCATCGGACGAGTTGCCCCAGGCGCTGCCGGGACGCGATGCGGTGGCGAGTACTTCCCTTGGAATCTTCGTGTAGATGCTCGGACCAAACTGCTTGGGGTTCAGAGAGCCGTTGATTGCCAGCAGCGAGTCACGGAATTCTTCCGCTGTCAGCCGACGCATGTCGAAACGCCAGAACAAATCATTAACCGAGTCCTTCTCCAGTCCTGCCTGCTGCGCTGCGCTGGACATCTGGTAGGCCTTGCTGGTCATGATGAACTTATTCATCTCTTTGATCGACCAGCCCTTCTCGATAAATGTCGCGGCAAGGAAGTCGAGCAGTTCAGGGTGCGTTGGCGAAACACCGAGCCGACCAAAATCACTGGTCGATCGCACGATGCCTCGGCCGAACTGGTGCTGCCAGATGCGGTTGGCCATGACGCGGGCAGTCAGAGGATTGCTCGGACTTGCAAGCCAATCTGCCAATGCGAGGCGCCGGCCGTTCGCATTGATGTCCTTGGGCAACTCGGAAATCTGTGGAACAGCGCCGCCTAGTACCAGCGGGAACCGCGCAGGCACTTCTTCACCCAACGCGCTGGCGCTGCCACGCTGATGGACCTGCTGCTTGGGCAAGTCCCGCCCGCGCTCATTGAGTACCAGCGCGGGGTAAGGTTTAGCAATCGGGCGTGCAGCCAGCTTCTCGAGCTCACTGCGATCGACCTTGTACTGTTCGAGCTTCTCTTTGCCCAAGACCTTTTCGCCCTTCGCGAAAATCACCGCACGCTTGGCGATCACGGGATCGACAACGCCCTCAAACAAGCCAACATCGACATATCGCTGATCGCCGTTGCCCTTGCTCGATTTGACAGCCAGCGAATTGGAGCCGACGACGAGCGCATTCAATGCTTCGGCAGGGAGTTGGATCTGGTGGTAACGATGGCCGGTGTCGTTTTTGCGCTGATAAACGCGGATGCCATTGATATAGACCTCGGTCGCCCCTCTGCTGGTGATGCTCAGCGTCAGGTGCTGCGGCTCCTTGGTCAGGCGGAAGACCCGGCGGAGGAAGATGTGGTCAGACTTCCACTCGCTGGACAGGTAAGGACGCTTCAAACCAAAGCCAAAGCCACCCTTTGCTTCTGACCACTTGCGGTCATCGAACTGCTGATAAAACCAGCCTTCGCCCGGGTCGGTCGTTTGGTAGCGCCAGACCTGGTGCTGCCTCTCGCTGGTCGGTGCGATCGGAGTAAGCTTGCCCTTCTTGTCCTGGAATTCAGCGCCGACCGACTTGGCAAAGGCCGATTCGGTCTCATCGACCGAAGCACGCAACTCTGCGACACGCTTGTCCCAGGCCTCAACCTTCTGCTGCGTCTCGCTATCGAGCGGATCCAAGAGATCCTTGGAGATGATGTCGTCCCGCCCCCGGACCATTTCCTGGATGTTGTTGTAGAACGCGAACAGCGCGAAATAGTCGCTCTGTGTGATCGGGTCCTTTTTGTGGTCGTGGCAGCGGGCACAGCCCATCGTGGTCGCAAGGAACGCGGCACTGGTCGTATCCAAAATATCTGCGATGTAATCCGCCCGTGCCTGCACACGATCTGTCGGCTCATCGTCCCAGATCTGAAGTCGGTTGAACCCCGTCGCGATGTAAGACTGCGCATCGCGGTCCGGCAACAGGTCGCCTGCAACATGCTCCTTGACGAAGCGGTCATAAGGCGTGTCGTCATTAAACGCGCGGATCAGATAGTCACGGTAACGCCAGATATTGCGCTTCTTGCCGTCACGCTCGTAGCCATTGGTCTCCGCGTAGCGTGAGATATCCATCCAGTGACGGGCCCAGTGCTCGCCGTAATGCTGCGATGCAAGGTAGCCATCGACCACACGCTCCCACGCATCGGGCCGATCATCGTTGATAAACGCCGCGACCGCCTCGGGCGTTGGCGGAAGACCGGTCAGGTTGTAAGAAGCCCGTCGAATCAAAGCGATGCGATCCGCTTCAATATTTGGCTCAAGACCATTCGTCTTGAGCTTGTCATAAATAAACGCATCAATCGGGTGCTTGGCCCATTCAGGGTCTTCAACCTTCGGCACAACGGGCTTGACCAGTGGTTTGTAGGCCCAATACTCCTTGCCGTCTTCAATCGACGGCGGGCCATGCCCCTCTGCCGCCCCACCCGGGTCTGCCAAGTAACCCTTTTCTCCGGGCGTCCAGGGCAGACCACTCTTGACCCACTTCGTCAGCGTGTCGATTTCTTTCTGAGGCAGCTTGCCCGTCGGGGGCATCTCGTACTCAAAGTCGGTGTAGTTCACCGCGACGAGCAACAAGCTCTTCTCGTGGTTTTCCCAATCAATGATCTTGCCACTCGCGCCACCCTTGAGCATCAGGTCACGCGTCGCGAAATTGAGTTTGCCCTCGACCTTCTCACCGCCGTGGCACTTAATGCAGCGCTTCTCAAGAATCGGGCGGACCTGCTTGTCGAAGAACGCCAGCGCATCCGGATCCGCCAGTGCAGCTTCACCGACCGGATTCTCTCCCGCGCCAGGCTCGGCATAGGCCGGCACCAACAACAACGCGAAAGCCGAAGCCAACACAAGCAACCCCACCACTGGGGTCAACCATGCCCGGCTCCGCCCTGATCTGTCCTTCATGTCGTTCATCATCATGCCGCTGTCCAATGCCCCAGCAACGATAGCGCATCTATATATAGACGGCCGACAACCAGTCGAATGGCCGCCATAGATGCAGATGCCCGCAAGCATCCATCTATACACTATAGTTCAAAAAAATGTCACCACAGTGACATCTTGGATCTGATTAGTGCTATTTTGGTCTGAGTTTGCCTCCAAGAAAGTGCCATGATCAAGCCCGCTGAACAACCTCGACGCTCTGTCCTGCTCGCCTTGGCGTGGTACGACTACCGGGCCCACATCGGCGCCTCGCGCTACGCCCTCGAGCACGGCTGGCACCTGGACGCCACCATGGCACAGTCCAACGAATTTGCCCACGGCTGGCAGGGTGACGGCATCCTCTGCAAACTCGGCTGCACCAAGCTCCACCCCGAATACCTGCACTTCGTTCAGGAACTCAACCTCCCTGCTGTTGATCTCTCTGTCTTCGGCACGGACATCGGCCTGCCCTCGCTCGAGTTCGACCCCAACGACATCGCCGAGAAAGCACGCGACCACTTCTTCGAACGGGGACTGCATCACTTCGCCTTCTTCCCGGACATCGACGCCCCGCCGATCCGCCTGCGGAAGGACGCCTTCGTCAAAACGCTCGCAGACAAGCAGCAGGACACCCACCTCATCCCCGCGTTCACCAATGAGACCAACGAAAAGGCCTGGCAACAAGCCGCACAGGACCTCGGCGAACACCTGCAATCCCTCCCCCGGCCGCTCGGCATCCTCTGCTTCTCCGATGAGTGGGGGCTGAAGGTCCTCGAGGCCTGCCAACGCGTCGGCCTGTCTGTCCCCGAAGACGTCGCGGTGCTGGGTATCAACAACAACACCCTGGTCTGCGAATCGCTGAGCACTCCGCTTTCCTCGGTCATGCTCGATATGGAGGCCTGGGCCTATGAAGCCTGTCGCATGCTTGACATGGCGATGGATGGTCATGACCTGCCAGAGGGCGTCACCCCCTTCCCCACCGCCGGCGTTGTCACTCGGCGTTCAACAGACGTCGTCGCGACCGACCACCCCGAGGTCGCCAAGGCCGTCGCTTTTATCGCCAGCAACTATCACAAGCCCATCGGCGTCGAAGACGTCGTCGAGGCCACGCGCATGACCCGCCCGGGCCTGAAGCGTGCGTTCTCAAAGAACCTCCGCCGATCGATCCGCGAAGAAATCCAACGAGTCCGCATGCGTCACATTAAGCGTCTGCTGATCGAAACCGACTACACCCTCGACACGATCGCGAAAGAAGTAGGCCTGGCTGGCGCTCGCCAGTTGCATCAAACCTTCAACCGTGTCGAGTCGCTGACTCCCCGGCAGTATCGCATGCAGCACCGTAATGACGAAAAGATCAGCCGGGCCTGACCCAGTCCCGGAATGGCTCCCCAATCGATATCCAGTCGCAGCGCACAAACTACAAAAGTGCGTATTGGCTCACTGGTCGCTTTGTTTCAAGCTGTCAATCCTCGGCGCGCACAATCGGTGCGCTGCGGAGCACGCGCATCCCTAAAGCCCACGCCGTCACGGCGTGGGCTTCGACAACTCTTCCCTCATATGAACCCCACCCCCCCGCGCACAAGTCGCTCATCGATCCCCACCCCGCAACGCCAGCAAGGCATGGCCAACTAAACGACCGAACAACACCCCCCGTTTTCATGCACCGCGTGTGCACGAATACACCCGATCAGTGTGGCACCCGGCTGGATAGGTCGTGATCACAAGGGGTGGCCGTGGTCAGGCAAAGCCTTCCGACGGATGGCGTGATGAATCGCGATGACAAGTTGTTCCGGGGGCATGCTACGCATGACCCCGGCCACCCGCCCCAACAACCGCCAACGCATCCGCCGACCCTCGCCCCACACTTTCATGCACGACCTGTGCGCTAACTCAGAAATACGATTCCCGCCCCCCTTCTCTCCCCCTTCTGCGCGTTAATCTGCAGCATGGGCCGATGACTCTAGCTGCTCCGTAATCTTCTCAGCGATCTGCTCCGCAAGCATCGCGGAGACAGCGCCGCTGAAATGGACGTCGTTGCCTTGCTTCCACTTGGCGTATCCGTCCCACCCGCTCACCACGCCGTACAGATCGTTGATCGGGATGCCGTTCTTCTTCATCACCCTCGCCGCCGCGGCGTTGTAGGCCAGTTCGTCACCTTCGGGCCTGTGCGCATCGTTGGCGGGGATCGGGGTGGTGTTTGCCCAGATGACTTTCCCGCCGTTCTTCTTGAGCAAGGAGACGATCGTCGCCAAGTCTTTTTCATATTGCTCGATGGGGTTGTGCCACGCGCCCTTGCGCCCGCGGAAGATGTCATTTAATCCAAAGTTGAAGTGGATCACGTCATACTTGGTTTTCTCGAGGTGCTCGCCGAAGCGCTCGAGGTCGGCGATGCATGCCTTGGCACTCCCGAAGTCTAGCGCTTTCGCTTTCCCGCTGGAGTGCCACCACGCCTCGTTGTTGATCCGGTAGGTTGCCACCGCGCCAAGCTTGACGACCTGGGCCTTGCCCTCGAGTTGTTTGATCAGGGCCTTGCTGTAGCCGCCGGAGATCGAGTCGCCGAAGAACAACACCTTCGGCAGCGCCGCCTGCTTCGCGTGTTTGATGATGAACGCAGCCATGGCCTTGTCCTGAAAGAACCCAGACCAGTAGTTGTGCCCCTGGCCTTTGAACACCGTGACCGTCATATCACCGCCTAGCGCCTTGTATCGCTCCTCAAGCAGAAAGGTGTTGTCTTTCCCTGGCACCAGCTTGTCGATGTCGCCGGTGTTGTGATAGATCGGCACCTTCGCTTTGGCCAGCGGCGCTAAGCGGTCGATGGGGTTGTGGTTTTTCAGTTCCTTGGTGAACTGCTCCAGGGGCATGCCGTATTTCTTGGCCGCGGACTCCAGCCCCGGGTAGCTCGCCAGATTGCACACGGGGTAGATACCCGCGAGGCAGGCGACGGACTCGGGGTGCTCAGTCGCCCAGTTGTACATCTGCGTCCCGCCATAGCTGCGGGCGAGCATACACGCCTTGGCTGTCAGGCCGTGCTTGTCGGTCACTTCCTGGTAGAACGCGGTCATGGCCTTGCGGCCGGCCGGCGTCCCGAAATCACCCGCCAAGTCCAGCCCGGCTACTGCGATGCCATTGGCTAGGCACTGCTCCATCATCCACTGCTCGTGCTTGCCCGGCAGGCTGTGGCCGACCGGAACAGACCAGAGCCAGGGCACCTTCTGACCCGGCTTGACGTTCTTGGGCAATGCCACAAACCCGGTGTGCCCGGCAACCTCCACTAACTTGGCGCTGGGCGGTAGCATCTGCTTGCCGCTCTTGTTCGTACCCAGGGCTGCCGCATCGGCAGGCTCCGCGTCTTGCGCCAAGGTCGGCAGGGAAACAACCACCAGTCCCACGATCAGCAGGCACAACCAACAGGTCAATCGAATACAGCGCATGAGTCGGGGGTTTCCAGTTTGGGTTCGTGATTAAAAGTTTAGATGACGCTGGGCGGCCGGGTTTTGGGGAGGGCGAGGCTCCTGCCAAGCCGCAAGCCCCAGATGATTCCCGGCTCGGCAGGA
>JBMZAP010000122.1:0-11531 GCA_049611445.1 Phycisphaeraceae bacterium
CTCTTCACCGGCGACAACAACTCGGACTCCGGCGACAAGGCCCGCTTCATCTATCTGCCCGAGGGCGGCGACTCCGGCTGGCGTCAGGATGTCCAGTCACTCAAGGACCGCGGCCCGTGGAACCGTGAACACATGTGGAAGCCACGCGACGTCGAAAAATTCGGCCTCGATCAACCCGCGTGGATCATCCCGCCCCTCAAAAACGTCGGCAGGGGGCCATCGGGTCTTGCCCACTACCCGGGCACGGGAGACATCTTTCCCAAGAACGGCTCGTTCCTGATGTGTGACTACCCGGCAGGCGTTCGCCACGTCTACGTCGAGCCCGAGGGCGCCACGTTCAAAGTGGTCGAGGACAGCAGCTTTGTCAATGGCGGAACCATTACCGACGTCGCCTGGGGCTACGACGGCCGACTGTACCTCAGCGACTGGGGCGGCGGCTGGCGGCCCAACCCCAACGGGCAGATCAAGACCATGACCAACGAAGCCGCGATGCAGGCGCAGGCCGACCAGATCGCGGAAGTGAAGAAGCTATTCGCTGAGGGGTTTGAAAAACTCAGTGATGAAAAGCTGATCGAGCTGCTTGGACATGCGGACCAGCGTGTTCGGATTCATGCGCAGTGGGAGGCGGCCAAGCGGCCAATCGATGACTCGCTTATTGCACTGGCTAAGAATTCTGATGAACCTGAATTGGCCAGGCTTCACGCGGTCTGGACGATTGGAATGAAATGCCGAACAGCACCCGGTATGGCAAAATCATTACTGCCGGTAACCGTCGATCCAAGTGATCTTCTAAAAGCGCACGCGATTGCAGTTCTTGGAGATGCCAACTTCAAGCGTCCAGACCCATATCTGCTTTTGATCATTGACGACAACCCGTCGGTTCAATATCACGCGGCAGTCGCGCTGGGCAAAGTCGGAACCGCCGAACATGTCAGTGCACTCCTCGACCTCCTCGCCCGCAACAACAACGAGGACGTCGCCATTCGCCATGCCGCGAGCTATGGCCTGGCGCTTATCGGTGACGCGAAAGCAATCGTCAAAGAGTCGAAAGGCCGTGGCCCCGCAGCCCGCCTCGGTGCCGTCCTCGCCCTGCGCCGGCTCGATAGCCCACTTCTGGCACAATTCCTCAATGACGAAGACCCGCAGATTGTCGCGGAGGCCGCCCGTGCCATCTACGACAAGCGCGTCATGGACGCGATGCCCGCACTCGCCGCCCGACTCGACACGCTGCCGTTGGAAATGATGAACGAGCCGACGATGCGGCGTGTGATTGAGGCCAACGTCCGTGTCGCTGATCAGGACAGCGCGATGCGACTGGGCAAGCTCGCAGCCAACACGACCTCCCCCGAGGCATGGCGTCTGCTGGCGATGCAGGAACTCGACGGCTGGGGGAACGAGCGTGGTCGGGAAGGCGTCTGGGGCGCCTGGTGGCCACGCCCCGAGCAGAGCATGGACCACGCCAAAACGGCGATGCTCACTTACCTGCCGAAGACCGCGGGCGATCCAAATGCCAAGGTCGCTGCGCAGGCTCGAACGCTGATGCAGCGGCACATCAAGCAGTCCTCGCCCGCCGAGTTGGCCCAGGCGACGCTCAATCCCGATGAGCCCGCAGCGCTTCGCCTGAGCACATTGCAGATGCTTGCCGACGCAGACAAAAACCTTGCGACAGACACCGCACAGAAGCTTGCTGTCGCCGAGGACGCTTCACCCGAGTTACGCATACAGGCTCGCCTCACGCTCATCGGGCTCGACATGCAAGCGGGGCAGAAGAGCTACGCTCAGGCCCTTAACACAGGCACACTCGCCGAGAAACAGGATGCGATCGCCCGCCTCGGCGCAGGGCCCGCAAACAGTGCAATCGCTGGCGAAACTTTTGCACAACTCGCCGATGCACTCAAGCGCAACGAGCTTGACCCGGCTTTGCTCCTCGACGTCATCGAGGCGGTGACGAACAACAAGGCGATGCCCGCACCTGCCAAGCTGAAAGTCCAGCAGTACGTCGAGCAGAACCTCTCGCCAACCGAGAAACCTTTCATCCGTAACGCGTCGCTCACAGGCGGATCGATTGAGCGCGGCAAGGACCTGTTCCTGAATCATGAGTCGGCTCAGTGCCAGCGCTGCCACGCCGCGGACGGGACAGACAGTGTCGGCCCCGGGCTCTTCGGCGTCGCCGCGACGCACGACGCCAACTACCTCTACGACGCCCTGGTCAACCCGAGCAGTGCGATCGCACGTGGCTTTGCCAATTCAACGATCAAGCTCAAAGACGGCCAGACCATCAGCGGCCGCATTATTCAGGACAAGTCCACAAAGGACACGGTCGTTGTGACCAATGCGGATGGTGAAGAGACCCAGATCCCGCGTGACCAGATCGATGGCCAACCGACCACCAGTGATCAGTCGCTGATGCCGACGATGACCGACAAGCTCTCGCCCAAAGAACTGCGCGACGTGCTGGCCTACCTCGGCTCACTGAAGGACAACCCAAGCCCTGCGTATCGCCTGGCCTCCGCGGGAACGAAAACGATGGGGCCATCGGTCACTAAGGCTGCAGCCAACATGCACCACGCGATATGGCTGCCCGCAACGCTACTGGGGATTACGGCCTTGTTAGTGGTGCTGCTGCTCGGAACGATCCTCGGCGGCCAGATGGCAAAGCCTTAGAACCTATTCGTTATCGAGTTCTTTAAGCAGGTCGATCGGGTCCTCATCGGGGACCACGCTCTCGCGGACATACTCGAACGTGCCGTCGTACTCTTCAGCCAGGGTCTCGAGAATGCTGTCTTCGCTCTTGTAGAAGAACTGCACGCCGTGGATACGGACCTCTGTATCACCAACGGCCTGCTTGACCAGATCAAGCGCCTCGCCGGACGACGTATCGCCCTGATAAAAAGCAAAGGCGTCATCGGAGAGCAGATACAAGTCGGTTGGCTCAAGTGCCAGGGCCTGTGTAATCGCCTCGGCCGGATTAGATCGGCCAGAGGGGAAGACCGGCATCCGGCTTGCGTTGAGATACTCCTCGGCGATCTGATTCAAGAGATTACGAGAAGGCTTGAGCATGCCCTCCGGCTTGATCGCGATGGGTTTGCCGGACTTAAAGAAATAGATCGCAAACTGCTCGTTGGATTCAACCGTCTGCAGCGCCCGGTTCAACCAAACGAGCATCTGCGGGAGCGAGTCGACAAGTGATCCGGAGGCATCCACGAGAAAGACAATACGTGCCGGCTTTTCGCTGACGACTTCTGGGACCGTTGGCCCCGGGTCAATCGGGCCGGGCCTATCGTCAGGTTCCACAACACGGGGCTTCGTCGGCTCAGTCGGGGTGATCGTCGGCGTAACGGGATTGCGGATTTTGTCTGGGACGGAGTCTACGCCGGTAGTTGCTTGACGTGGTGGGTCCAGCGGTCGGTCGTCGTCGCTGCCACGTGTCAAGCCTGCCAGCGCGTCGCTGCCGATGACGGAGGGACCAGCACCGAACGGATCGGGCCCAACGCGAACGACAGGCGGTGTTTCATCAATCGGGTTGGCAACCACAGGCGGCACAACCGGGGGTGTCTGGCCTTCCGGCTCGATCTGCGGATCACTCGGAGGCGTCGGCGTGCCGTTGACCGGCGGCGTGTCACCCTGAGGCGGCGCGATGATGCCTCGTGACCCAATCAGCTTGTCATAGTTTTCGTTGAGCAGCCAACCACCAACGCCAGCTAAACAAAGGAAGACCAGCATAAAGAACCACTGCCCGATACCGCCTTTGCCCTTTGTTGTATGAGTACGCCTCGGCTCTTCAGGCGCGTTGACGGTCGTCGGATTCATATCCGCGGCCGACAAGCCTGGCGGCGGGCTTTGAACAACCGGATCTGTTTCAGCAGACTCGGTTGTCGGCTCAACAACAGCGTCCGCGGTTGTTTCGGACGCCGCCCCTTCATCCTTCAGTTCTTCGCCATTCGTTGAGTCATCCTCGATCCGAGACAACGCGTCTTTTATGAAGCTCACATCGAGTTGTGAACCCACCAGCGGATCAACCCCCTCTGCGGATGCCTGCTCGGCCGACTGATCTTGAGTAAGGACCGACTCAATACCTGCCGTATCTCCTGTGATGCCTTCAACGGCAGGCATACCTGACAGGGAATCATCAAGGCCCGCCGAGAGGTCGTCGAAGGCCGCATCGATGTCAAAGTCGCCAGCCTCATCATCCAGTTCTACGGCGTCTACGACGTCGTCTGGATCGGCCGCCACAGGCATTTCAACTTCGTCCGGCTCTTCCAGATCCGGCTCTGGCTCTGGTTCTGGTTCGGGCTCTGGTTCGGGATGAACCTCAGCAACATGATGCTCTTCTGCGGGCTCTTGCTCGACCGCCTCCAGTTCGGGCTGTTCCTCCGTCGCCTCAGGCGTTTCGTCTAAAACCAGCGGCTCTTCGACAGACGCTGGCACTTCTTCAGAGAGCTGTTGAAGTTCCGGCTCGGCATCTTCTGACTCTTCATCCTGATCGGCCAGCTCTGCTGAAACAACGTCCTCTTGCGACTCCTGCTCCGGCGACTCCTCATCAACAGGCTGCTGCGGTTGTTGCGGCGGGGCGTGCTCCAGGGCTAAGCCAACCAGCGCAGGGGGCTCGTCGTCCTCTTCGTGCTCATCCTCGGCATCGTCGAGCAACATTTCATCGCTTTGCTCGGCCTCATCTAGCGGCGTGCCGTCGTCGTGCGCTGTCGTGAGCAGCGTCGTGCCGTGGCTTCGGTGCCCGATTCCTGATTCGTCTTCCAACGATATGAGGTCATCGTCCGTTTCTTCCTCAGGGCCATCGGGAAGAAATGGGTCCGGCTCAGCCTCTTCTCTTGCCTGAATTTCGATTTCAGCTGCGGATGAATCCGACGCGTCAAGTTTCAGTGGCTCTTCGATTTCAATGGCCGACTCAACGGGCTCGTCCGTGTCCTCAGATACATCATCATGGACGCCAAGATCCTTGCCGTCGGTCGTATCCGTCGCTTCGCCAACATCAGAGAAAAACGAATCGTCATCATCAACCGGCTCATCAAATGCGACGGTCAAGGGCTCGGGGACATCCTCATCCTGTTCGATTGATTCTTCAGCCTCGACTTCAGGCTCCTGCTCTTCAAGATCTGGAGCAGAAAGTCCGGCCGGCACATCGCCAAACGAGTCGTCGTTGGCATCGGCCGCGCCTGTATCACTGAGTAGGTCATCCAGATCAAAATCGTCATCCGGCGAAGTCGGCGCAGCGATACCGCCGCCCAGTTCAATGCCCTCATCTGCGCTCGGCTCAAATGGCTGCGTGTCCATCCCGATCATGTCACAGCGGACGATCTTGATCAGGACCCGGCCCATCTGGATCAGGTCGCCCGGCTCCAGTTCGATTAGCCCCGTCACCTTTTTACGATTCACGTACGTGCCGTTGGCACTGCCCAGATCCTTCAGGATCCAGACATCGTTGGCGAAGTAGATCTCGGCGTGGTCCTTGGATACCCGCGAGTCGTGCAGGCGCAAGCGACCCTTGCGACGGCCGATGGAGACCGGCTTGGTGTCGCTGACACGCAACTGTCGACCCGCACGGGGGCCTGTAAGCAGCCTGAGTTTGAGCAAGAGCAAACCTCTGGAGGTACCAATGCGGCTCAAAAACCACATCTATCCGATTATTGTACCACCATTAAACTAGGCAACCACTTAAATATCGCCGATTTCACGCGATCCAGCAGGTTTCAGGGCCCCGGATGGCCTTAGATTCGGAAATTGAGCTGAGGCAGTAGATATCTCTCCATTTCGAGACTCAAGAAGAGGCTGAATATGGAAATGCAGGCAAATGGGCGCAGCCGGACTCGAACCAGCGACCTACTGGGTGTAAATACCACCAGGCCAAACCTTTACCTTGTTTTTATAGCGAAAACAGAGTTTCGTTACAACAAGATTTGATCGCATTTCGATGCTTTTCGGTAGATTGCGCGGTAATACGATCGCAGGAATCTTGCGCCGTGTTAGACGCAGCATAGTTACTGACCAACCAGATGTAACCGCGCAATCAAACGCCCCGGTCGGCCACGCCGGCCGTCACCTCGATACCCGAACCGGTGTGATTCAAGTGGGCCTAGTCACAGATGCGCATGGAGCCGTGGTGAAGAGCTATATTGAACATCCTGCTCCACAGCGGCGTAGCCGATCGAAGTCAAATAGTAAATGTCAGGTAGAAGTGAATAGCCGATGTACCGAAAGCTGATCATCCCGGCCGCGGGTGTCGCGGTCGCCCCCTTGAAAGCGCTGAGTGCTGTGGCGAACCTGCGCAAATTGCCCAAGGTTCAATTGGTCATGCTGTTGCTTTGTGTGATCATGCCGGGTTTGCTCATGTCGGTCGCCCTGATCTTTCCGTATCTGAAACAGCGCAGTTCGGCCGCTTGGGTTGAAGAGCAGGGTGGGTGGGTCAGAACCGAGTCGGCTCCCTGGCTGCAGAAGCTAAGTGGGAATCTTCCTCCGAATATTCAGGAGGTTCTTGAGCCGCCCAAGGATACATACGATTGGTGGAATCCCTTCTTCGATGTGACCTGGGTGGATGTCGATGGAATCGACATGACGGATGACGACCTTCTCCGCCTCAACGATTTCCCGCGGCTGGAAGTGGCACGCCTGAACAACGCCAATATCACAGGCGATTGCTTTAAGGACATCCGGCGGCTGGAGGAAGTGGGCACCGTCACGCTCCAGGGCAGTTCCGTGACTGACGACGCTCTCGCCCATCTCCCGGATGTCTTCCCGAATGCGGATACCGTTCTTCTATGCCGAACGGATATCACAGATGCGAGCGTCAAGCATCTGGCAAATATGCCTCAGCTATGGAACACCTCAGTCGACCGCACCGGGATGAGCCGGGACAGCACCAAACGGATTCTGGCTATTCCCAGTGTCTCCACCGTCACCGGCGTAGATGGAGAGGTTTTGATAAAACTACCGAATGGGCAGACTATGAACATGCTACCGTGAGGACCGAGAGCGTCCAGCGTGGTCGGAGTTTTGCAGCTCAGCTCTTTGTCAGTCATTGATTCCATCAAACACCGATTGTTCAAGCCGACGATTATCTATCGCGCCCTGCGAATCTCCTTAGGCAAGCGCCTTGGGCTCCCGCTGACTGAACTGTGGCTTGCATGTCTTGGGACGCAGTCCAACTGTTCCTGAAGTTTGAACTTGAACCCTTAGGATACGGGTGTGATGTCAAGACCCTCAGATGAATCCTGTCCTATCTGCCAATACTCGCTTCGCGGGTTACTGGAGGATGTGGTGACATGCCCTGAGTGTGGGCAGAAGATCGATATGCATCTGCTTCGGCAGGCAAAGGAGGAGATGCGCTGGTTCAAGGTGCCACGCACGCAGGAGGTGCAGGGACCGGGGTGCGCGATGCTTGGGCTGATGGTGCTTCCAACTGTCGCGTACTACGCCAGCGGGGTTTGGCCCGCGGCGGCGCTGGCGGGGTTGTGCGCGATCGCATGGGCGGTGATGACCTTCCACGCGGTGCGCATGTTCAAGGGTCACGGCGGGCTCTGGGTTTCGTTGGTGGGGCAGATGTCGATGGCCGTGGCGATGCTGGGGCTACTTGTGATCCTCGCGAGTGTCATATGTCTGGCCTTCATGTTCATCAATCCCTCGTTTCAGATTCTCTACCTGGGGACCGGGTTGCTGCTGGTGGGGTACCTGCTGTGCAATCTCGGCGTGCTGGGCTACCGCATGGTCGCCAGGCGATGTCTGCGGCTGTACATAGCGGACGAGAGCAGCCACCGGCATACGGCTGCCTGAAGCCCGCGACGCCGGCCAGCGCGGCGGCGGCCCACAGCAGCATGTGAAACGGTTCTACAGCCAACGCGGCTCGGCCAAAGTAAACGGCATCCTCAGAAAGATGCATTCTTGATGCCATCCACGGGGAATAGATTGAACGGCGACGGGGGGGGCGGTTTGAGGGCATGGAGGTGCTTCCTTTCCTGTTGGTGCGCGGTAATTACCACGCAAATCCAAAGGTTTGGTCAGCACCGCCACGGTGGCGGGTGTCGCTATCACGCGACCCTGAAGGGGTTTACAAATGGGCGCAGCCGGACTCGAACCAGCGACCTACTGGGTGTAAACCAGTTGCTCTAGCCAACTGAGCTATGCGCCCTGATACGGAGATAGTAGTCCGGATCGTTGCTTCCAACAATCCCCGATAGACTTGCGACATGCGCGGCCCCCAAGACGACTGGTTCACCTGCCCGGTTTGCGGCGAAGTGGTGCAGGCCAATGCGCTGGCCTGCCCGCATTGCGGGGCGGACGATGAGACGGGGTGGTCCGAGGAGACTGCCTACGATGGCATGGAGCTGCCCGTAGATGATGAGTGGCCTGTCCATGAAGGGGCCGCCAAGCGGCGCGAGGCGTTCTCTGCCGGCCTGGCGATCCTGATGATTGCACTCATGCTGATCTTGCTGTTGGCTCGTTAGCGCATTCAATCCGAAATGCGATCCCAGCGGCGGACCGTGAACGCATATTTGTGACGATCGTCTGCCGGGTGCTCCTGCATGACCTCGCACTGCCAAGCACTGAAATCAAAGTCTGGCAGCACCGCATCGCCGTCGATCGCTGCGTGCACGACGGTTTCATAGACGGTCTGCACACAGCCGAACGTCTGCTCAAAGAGTCCGACACCACCGATGATGAACGCGCGGTCATGCTCCGCGGCGGCCCGCTCTATCGCGGCGTCCAAAGACGGAACCACTTCGACACCCTCGGCCGCCTGATAGCCCGCGTTGCGTGTGACCAAAAGATTCAATCGCCCCGGCAGTGCGGACTCGTGATCTTCGTAGGTCTTGCGTCCCATGATGATGGGGCAGCCCATCGTCGTCTGTTTGAAGTGTTTGAAGTCGTCAGGAAGACGCCAGGGGATCCGCCCGTCCACACCGATGACGCGGTTCTCGCTCCTTGCGTAGATCTGGGCTAACTCAATCGAAGGCATGACTACACCGCCACCGGGGCTTTGATGTGCGGATGGGGGTCATAGTCAAGCAACTCAAAGTCTTCGAACTTGAACGCAAAGAGGTCGTCAACTTCAGGATTGATCTTCAGCGTTGGCAGATCGCGTGGGGACCGGCTCAACTGCTCGCGTGCCTGCTCGAGGTGGTTGTCGTAGAGGTGCGCATCGCCAAAGGTGTGGACGAAGTCGCCCGGCGTGAGGCCCGTGACTTGGGCGATCATCATCGTCAGAAGGGCATAACTCGCGATATTGAATGGCACGCCCAGGAAGATATCTGCGCTGCGCTGATACAGTTGGCAGGACAGTTTGCCGTCCGCGACGTAGAACTGGAAAAAGGCATGGCAGGGCGGCAGGGCCATATCCTCAACCATGCCCGGGTTCCATGCGCAGACGATATGACGCCTCGAATCAGGGTTGTTCTTAATCTGCTCGACGACCTGTCGGACCTGATCGATTTCACCGCCGCCGGGCTTGGGAAAGTGTCGCCACTGGTAGCCGTAGACAGGGCCGAGGTCGCCGTTCTCATCTGCCCACTCATCCCAGATACGCACACCATTTTCCTTGAGATACGCGATATTGGTGTCACCTGAAAGGAACCAGAGCAGTTCATGGATGATTGAGCGCAGATGCAGTTTCTTCGTCGTGATGCACGGGAAGCCCTTGGCCAGATCAAACCGCATCTGGTAGCCAAAAACCGATCGCGTGCCGGTGCCGGTCCGGTCGGACTTGGGTGTTCCGTGGTCGAGGACGTGCTGCATCAGGTCGAGATACTGTCGCATGGTAGGATTCTAGCGTGCGGACGCAGGCATTACCCGATAGACTCTGACAGATGCTGCTCCTCGCCGACTACGCCTTCAACCACTACGCCGCCCTGGGCATCCTACTGCTCATGGCGATTGGTTTTGGCGTCGCGAATGTGGCCCTGACCACCTTTCTGGGACCTTCACGCAAGGGCGAAGTCAAAGGCACGACGTACGAGTCGGGCATGAACCCATTCGGCTCGGCGCGAAGGCGGTTCAATGTGCGTTTTTACGTCGTCGCGATGACGTTTCTGCTCTTTGATGTGGAAATTGTCTTCCTCTACCCATGGGCCGTGACTTTCCCGTCCCTTGCAGGGGCCGAGGGAGACCACCTGTCGCCACTCTTTCTAGGCCGCATGCTCTTTTTCGTACTCACGACCGCCATCGCCTTTGTTTATGCGTGGCGGAAAGGTGTCTTCCGGTACGACTAGGGTCTTTTCACTAGAAATTGCTTTACGGGGTTTTTAAAATTGTTAGTATCTGTCCATAACAGCAGTTTAAAGTGCTGTTGTTTCACGTTTCACGAGTCGATTTAAATTCATTTGAAGGCAAGGCCGTCTGAGGTTTGGAAGGAAATTGTTTCTTATGGCAACTGATTCCCTTGATGCGCTGACGCCAAGAGAACGCGAGATACTGACCTTGATCGCCGAGGGGCATTCACTTGCAGAGATCGCTCAGAATCTCAGCCGCAGTTTGAAGACTGTCGAGTCACACAGATTATCACTGGGCCGAAAGCTCAGGGCCTCTAATCGAGTCGAATTGGCGAAGATCGCCATCGCGAACGGCCTTATCTCGGTCGGTCCCGCCCAGGCAAACCCTCCCGACAGCAATCTTTCGCTGAAGCATGACTTGATCAATCAAATCAATCTTGCGATCAAGCAGGCAACGGGCAGGGAACTGCTCAATCGCTTTTGCAAGGCCGCGAGCAAGCTGCCGGGCATTGACATCGCGGCAATTTGTACGAGTGAGCACGACACGACAACGGGGACTTGCAATTTGTACAGCCGCGTGATCATGGCGGTCTCGGAGAACGGGCGACTATCGAAGCCCACCCGCTACAACGCAATGAAGACGCCTTGCCAACACGTCATCGAACAGGGCATTGTCTCGATCGAACGCGGCATCAGAGAACTTTATCCCCACGACCCCTGGCTTCAAGAAATTGAGGCTGAGAGCTATCTCGGTGTACTGTTTACCAACGACGAAGGCGAATCCGTTGGCGGCGTCGGCTTGATTAGCCGTGACCCACTCGACAACCTGGATATCTACCGCCACGTCATCGACTTCTTTGCTCCACGCCTCGCCGGGGCGATTCAGGTCTGCGTTGAAATCGAAACGTTGCGCTCGGAGAATGATCGCTTACAGGCCAGCCTGCTTGAGCCCCTTGTCAGCCCGCTCGAGCATACAGACGACAGCCCGCAGGCATCCTTCGCAACAGCTGTCCACAATATCCGCCATCAAACCGACGCGCTAGCAGGCCCCCAATTTCTGAGCGGGTTTTTAGAAGCGATCTGTCAGGAGTACGGCCTGGCTGCAGGCGGCGTCTGTTCTTTGGATCAGAGCAGGAGCTCCCCCACGCTCTACACCGTTGCATTCTGCGTCGATGGACAAACGGCCGATCCGATCCAATACGAAGCTAAAAATTCGCCTTGTGAAGTGGTTTTAGAAGAATCCGGCCTCTGCGTGCCCCATCGGGTGACTGAGCATTTTCCAGATGATCAGATGCTGCAGGACTTCAACTTCCACAG
>JBMZAP010000123.1:0-11367 GCA_049611445.1 Phycisphaeraceae bacterium
GTTGCAGAGCGATTGTCCGCCCGCGTGTGA
This sequence comes from Phycisphaeraceae bacterium, assembly GCA_049611445.1. Taxonomy (GTDB): domain Bacteria; phylum Planctomycetota; class Phycisphaerae; order Phycisphaerales; family Phycisphaeraceae; genus JAHQVV01. The sequence goes on from JBMZAP010000123.1 coordinate 31, forward strand.
CGCGGCGGCTACGATGGACGCGATGTCTGAGACTGATTCGAATCAGAAAGCCTTCCACGCCGCCGCTCTCGCGCAATCACTCGCGAAAGCGCAGGGCTTCGCGCTGTGCGGGATCGCCTCGGCCGAGCAGAGCGAATATGCCGAGCAACTTTCACAGTGGCTGGGCGAGGGCAAGCACGGCTCGATGGGGTACCTCGCTGAACACGCGGCGATCCGTGTCGATCCGGGCAAGCTGGTCGAAGGGGCCGCTCGTGTGATCGTCTGCGCAGACGCCTATCACGTGGGTTCAGATCAAGAGCCGCCACATGACAAGCCGCTGGGCCGGGTCGCGAAGTACGCCTGGGGCGATGACTATCACAAGGTCTTGAAAAAACGCCTTCATGCCGTCTGCAACGCACTCGAAGAACAATATCCCGGCCACACCTACCGAGCGACCACGGATACCGCCCCTATCTTCGAGCGTGAACTCGCGACCCGCGCCGGCATGGGCTGGACCGGCAAACACACCCTGCTCATCCACCCGCGGCTGGGCTCGTATTTTCTGCTGGGTACCATCGTCACGACGCTTCCCATGCAGACCAGCGAACTCGCGGGCTTTCCAGTACCGCTGACCACGCCGACCGACCACTGTGGCGCATGCACACGATGTATTGACGCCTGCCCGACCGACGCGATCACTCCATACAGTGTCGATGCTCGCCGGTGCATCAGCTATCTGACGCTTGAGCATCGCGAAGCCATCGACGAGCATTACTTTGAAGCCATGGGCGACTGGCTCGCGGGCTGCGACATCTGCCAGGATGTCTGCCCGCACAATCGCCGGCGCACCGACGCCGCAGAGCAAGGCAACGACCCGCTACAGGTCCACACCCGTTACACGCCGCATGACTACGCAAAGGGTTTTGATCTGCTTGACGTACTGAACTGGAGCGCGGAGGATCGGCAACAGGCCTTCATCGGATCAGCACTGAAACGCGTGAAGCTCGACATGATGCAGCGAAACGCACTGATCGCAGCAGGCAACTACCTGCGGCAGCATGACGACGAAGCGCTTCGCAATCGCGTGATCGAACTGGCACAAGCCGATAACCAACCGCCCTTAGTCAGCGAGACCGCGATCAAGGTCTGCCAGCGGTTAGGATTCCTGCCCTAACCGCCGATACTGGTTGCAGCTTTTAGATGTACCCCCTGGCAGGACCGCTTTTGTGACAAACCGACACCCGGACGAACCCACCACCTGGCGTATGGACCCGCATGGCAAGCCCGCACCGAAAATGAAATCGGTCGGCTATGACATGGGCTTGGTCGGCAACGGCCGAACCTGCGCCCTCATCGACCACGAAGGCTCGGTCGTCTTCATGTGCATGCCCGACTTCGACTCGGGTGCCGTCTTTGCTGACCTGCTCTCCAAGGGCAACGGCGGAAAATTCGGCATCGAGATCGAAAACGGCAAGACCATCTGGCAGCGCTATGAGCATGCAACCAATGTCCTGGTGACACGCTACGAATCCGATGCCGGCGGCTTCGAGGTCATCGACTTTATGCCTCGCTACCGGCTCAACGGCCACGACTCAGAGCCCTGCAGCCCATCCGACTTCGTACGCGTCCTGCGGCGGGTCTGGGGCCGACCACGCTACCGCGTCAACTATGACCCGCGTCTTGAATTCGCGGAGCACGAAACCACCAGCCACGTCATCGGCCAGGGCAAGATCAAGTCCACCGTCGAGCATAAGTGGAACCACTCGGAGATCTATGAGTCCGTGTACCTGCACACGGACATGGACCCGCACGCCGTGCTTAACGGCCACACGATGGACCTCAGTGAAGAGCGTTTCCTGCTGCTGAGCTACAACGACAAACTGCGCGAACCGTCACACGAACTCATCCAGCTCATGCTGACCAAGACGCGGGCCTACTGGTACAACTGGGCGCTGCACACCTGCCACCCACCCCGCTATCAGGAAACGGTCGTCCGCTCGGCGCTCGCACTTAAGCTCATGCAGTTCGGGCCCACCGGTGCCGTCATCGCAGCGGCCACCACCTCGCTACCCGAGTCGATCGGCGAGGTCCGCAACTGGGACTACCGCTTCTGCTGGATCCGCGACGCCTCCATGACCGTCTCTGTACTGCGACGCATCGGGCACGCCGACATGGCCCACCGCTTCGTCGACTGGGTCATGGACACCGTCCCGACCAAGGATGACGAGTTGCAGATCATGTACGGCATCCGTGGCGAACGCACGCTGACCGAGCACACCCTCGACCACCTCGACGGCTACGAGGGCTCCAAGCCCGTCCGCACCGGCAATGCCGCCTACCATCAGAAGCAGCACGACATCTACGGCGCGGTCATGGACGTGATCTGGCAGACCCTGCCCCACTTCGCCCGCCGCTTTGACGAGGTTGAAACAGTCTGGACGCAGGTCCGCTCGATCGCCCGCGCGGTTGAACGCCAGTGGCAGGACCCGGACCGCGGCATCTGGGAGATCCGCGGCGAGAAACGGCACTTCGTCTTCTCCAAGGTCCTCTGCTGGGTCGCGGTCGACCGCGCGGTGAAGATCGCGGTCGCGTTGGGGCGGCACGAGTGGGCCGAGCAGCACCGCAAGCTCGCCGACGAGATCAAGGCCCATATCGAGAAGGACGGCTGGAACGAGAAGGTCGGCGCCTACACCCAGTCCTACGGTAGCGAACACATGGACGCCTCCAACCTGCTCATGCTCGACTACGGCTTCTGCGAGCCCGACGACCCCCGCTTCATCGCGACCGTCGATAAGACGCTCGAAGAGCTCGGCCGCGACGGCCTGCTCTATCGCTACAAGGCGCTGGACGACTTCGGCGAGACCAACAGCGCGTTCACCATCTGCGCGTTCTGGATGGCCAAGGCGCTGGTGAGGATTGGCCGAGTCGACGAAGGCAAGCAGATGTTCGAGGACCTTCTGGACTGCACGAACCACTTAGGGCTCATGGCCGAGGACCTGACGTTCGAGAACCGCCGACAACTCGGCAACTTCCCGCAGGCTTACTCGCACCTCGCGATGATCGACACGGCGTTGGCGATCAACGCGGCGCTGGGCTGGGAAGAGCCGGTGGATCTGTCGGAGACCGCGGCGTATTGATTTTGGCCGTAGGGTGGGTGGAGTGCAACGATACCCACCACAAACAATCTTGAAGATCAATGATGACTCGCGGTGGGTATCGCTACGCTCTACCCACCTAGTTGCTTAATTATCCAGCTTGCAGCTATTTATCCCGCGAAACCCAGATAATCCCATCTGTAATCAAGCGGATGTAATGCTCATTTTCCATTGTTGAATTATGGTGGCCAAGCGTGGTGCCAAAGACTTTGGCCTTGCCGTATTGATTGACCCAAATGACCGGGTGCTTGGCATTGCCATTGTCGCCGTGAGCAAGCACGACCGCAGTAGGATACACCTTCTTGATCCCATAAAGCTCGCCTTGCTTCGTTTTCCACTGGTTTGGCATGTTATCAATCGCAGGGTGTTCAGCCCCCTTAACTTTGCTTACCGTAATCGGTCGATGTGGACCATGCCCAAGCGAAACCACGCCCATTAGCATATTCCACTCTTTATCGACTTTCGAGTTCTTCCCGCCGTCGACATTCCAGTGGTAGGAATGCATCGTGCAATGGATCGCAACGAGGGGCTTACCTTCTTTGTGGACCTTCACAAGTTTGTCGATAAAATCTTTATCCTTCTCATGCGCGTGGCAGATGTTGTAAACAATCACATCATATGGCTTCGCCCATCCATCTTTTGAAAGATCGTCCTTGGCTTCATCTGCATTCTTGTGGTGCCAGATATCCCACTTGATATCCGCCAGCTTGCTTGTTCCCTCGGTGAGAATCTTCTTCTGAGTTTCGTAATCGTGATGGCCTTCACCCGTGACAAGAAGCGCCTTGATGGATTCTTTCGATTCAGCCTCATCAGCGAGGGGCGTTGATGGCTTTTCTTGAGCGTGTGCAGAAAAAAATATGGCACAACAAGCCAGGGACGCAATCAATGCAATGAAACGGCTCATGTATACCTTCCTGTTCAAGATTTGATGCAATTGAGCTTCAGCTATGCTGACGGAAGCGACATAGGCACTATTACCAATTTAGAGCATCCACCTCAGACAAATGCTTTATTGACAATAAAACAGCCGCAAGCCATCTACCGCACAACTCCGACACGCTTGCACAATACCTGTGCAGAAGAGCAACGGTCCATAGCGACAGCCAGTCTCATGATTTGGGCTTAGCTCAACAGTAGAAGGAGTAGGAATACAACCAGGTGCCACACTGCGTCCCGAATCACCTACTCATCCCTATGCGGCGGCACACCCACGATGCTGAAGCCTGCATCGACATGGATCGTCTCGCCGGTCACGCCGCTGGAAAGATCCGACAGCAGGTAGACCGCGGTGTCGCCGACTTCTTCGCCGGTGTTGCAGCGTTTCATGGATGAGGCCCATTCCTGGTACTCGATCATCTTGTCCATGCCGCCGACGCCGGCGCCGGCCAGGGTCTTGAACGGGCCTGCGGAGATGCAGTTGACCCGGACGTTGCGGTCAGGCTGGCCCAGTTCGTAGGCGAGGTAGCGGGTGGTGTGTTCGAGGCAGGCCTTGGCAACGCCCATGACGTTGTAGCCGGGCGTGACCTTCTCGCCGCCGTAGTAGGACATGTTGATGACCGCGCCGCCGGGCGCATCCTTGCCCTCGCCGGTCTTCTGCATGATGGGCAGCGCGGCTCGGGACATCGCGATCAGCGTGTAGGCCGAGGTGTCGACCGCGTTCTTGTACACGTCCCGCGGGGTCTTGTGGAACATATCCGGGCGGAGGTAGTCCTTGTCAGCAAACGCGATCGAGTGGACGACAAAGTCGAGCGTCTCATGATCCTTCTCCCACTGATCGAAAACGGACTGGATCGATTCGTCATCGTTCGCATCACAGGGCACCAGCCAGGGCTCTTCAATGCCGAGTTTCTGGACGGCTTTCTTGACGCGCTGCTCCATCTTGCCCATCGGCAGGAAGGTGAAGCCGACCTCGGCGCCCTGCTGGACGAGCGATTGCGCGATGAAGTAGGCGTAGCTGCGTTCGTTGGCGACGCCGAAGACGATGCCTTTTTTGCCGGTCATCAGACCCATGGGGTTTCCTCAATGGTTGCGGGAATGCGGTTGATTGAAGCGGACAGTTTAGCGTGGCTTAGCATCGACCGCGATGGACATGACATAGTGCGGCCCGATGGTGGGGATATCGAAGCACTCGCCCTCAGCCACAAAGCCGAGCTTTTCGTAGAAGCGCTGAGCCGTAACGCGTGCGTTGCACCACAGACGCCGGCCACCCTGCTCTCGGATGCGATCGACACCTGCCCGCACCAATCGGCCGCCGAGCCCCATGCCCTGCAGTTGCGGCTCGACCGCCATGCCACGCAACCGCCAGTCGCCCTCACTCGCCCCCAGTGGATGCGGGTTGCGATAGAACGATGCGATGCCGACGATACGCTGCATTTCATCAACCGCAGCGAGGTGCAGTGACCCCGGCGCATCATCCCCCGGATAGACCATCTCATGGATTGTCTGGTGCGGCCGAAGAACACTTTGCCGCATCGCCCGGACACGGTCGGCTTCAACGACCCGGATTTCGAATCTGCCTATGCGTTGATCTACCATTCAAAGTATCCGCTCTGTCTTGACCAGTCAGATCCGATCCCAATCGCCGAAAGTCCGAATATCCCAAACGAACTATTACATGCGTGGCAGCGTACGATCAGGGGGGCTATCATGCCCCGTTCAGGCACGTGCGTACCGGCCTATCCCAGCAGTCTCTCATCAACGAGTCGTCTCCACAAAGCATGAGCCAGGACCAGCTTACCTACACCCGCGCCACCACCGCCTCGCTCATTGGCCTGGCGATGCAGTTTGTCCTCGTCCTGCTGCTCGTCATCCTCGGGCTCTACGCCGAGTCCAAGGCCGTCCTCGCCGCTGCGTTCTACAGCATCCCCGGGCTCGCCATCTGGCTGCTCTTGTGGATGATCTACAAGCAGCACCAGCTCGAGCGGGCCGAGTCGCTTGAGGCGTCCAAACTCGCCGAGTCCGACGCACGCTCCGCGGCACTCTTCGAAGAGGCGGGCTCACAACTTGCACAGGCCAAGGCACGGCTCGACCAGCTCTATAAGTGGGGCGTCCGGATTGTCAGCGGCCTGAGCGCGGCCTACCTCATCGGGGTCGGCGGCCTGCTGCTGTACCTGAACAACAGCGCCATGCAGCAAGGCACGCTGCAGGAAACGCCGCTGAGCGAAACCGTCAACACCAGCCTCTTTGCCCTGCTGCTTGTGGTCGGCTGGATGGGCGGCTTCCTCGTTGCCCGGTATGTCGCCGGCATGACCCGCGTCGATTCGTGGCAGGCACTCCGCGGCGGGGCCTCAACGCTCATCGGCAACGTGTTCCTTGGCGTCCTCCCCGTGATCGCCGCAACAGTCCTGCTGTTCTTTGGCAACGATCTGGGCTTTGTCTACCTGGCCATCATCATCCCCGCCATCATGATCCTGCTCGGGGTCGAGGTCGTGCTCGGCATGGTGCTGGGCTTTTACCGACCACGTAAGGGCGACGAGTTCGTCCGCCCTGCTTTCGACTCACGTCTGCTCGGCTGGCTGACTCGGCCTGAGTCGATCGGCAAGATCTTCTCCGAGACGATCAACTACCAGTTCGGCTTTGAAGTCTCCAAGAGCTGGTTCATGCGGCTGCTTGGCAAGGCCCTGCTCCCGCTCGCGGGCGTCTGCATGGTCGTCGTGATTGGGATGACCAGCCTCGTCATCGTGCAGCCGCACCAGCAGGCCGTCGTCACGAATAATGGCGCGTTTGTTCGTATCGCCGAGCCCGGATTGAGTTTCAAGGCACCCTGGCCCTTCGGACAGGCAGAGAAGTACGACGTTGAACGCGTCCACTCGATCCGCCTCGGGTCACGGGCCCATATCGACGACGACCACAAGACGATTGGCCCGATCCTCTGGACCAACCAGCACGTCGAAGAAGGCGCGACTGAAGAGCTTCTCATCACTGCCCCGCCGCCGGGTTCGGGCACAACCGGCGAGAAGGACACCGTTCTGGGTGAGATGATTGGCGCAGACATCGACATCAAGTACCGCATCGCCGATCTTGAGGCCTATGCGGGCATTAACGATCCGAAGATGGGTACGACGGATCCGATCACGCTGCTGCAGACGCTCGCCCAGCATGAGGTTACCCGTTACTTCGCGACCAACGACACAGACGCACTGCTTTCCTCCGGCCGTGCCACCGCAGGCAGCGATCTTCAAACCGCGATCCAGGCAGAACTCGACAAGTATGCGGTCGGGCTGGAAGTCGTCTTCGTTTCCGTCTCGGGCGTCCACCCACCGCAGGAAGTGGCTGACGACTACCACGCTCGGATCAACGCATTGCAAGAGTCGCAGACCGCCGAGGCCAAGGCTCTGCAGGAAGCAGACATCATCCTTGCAACCGTTGCTGGCGACCGCGAACGAGCCGCCCGTCTCAGCGAGATGGTCCGCGTGTACACCGATCTTAGCGCGAAGCTTAAGCAGTTAACTGCAGACTCGGCCGAGCGTAAGAATATGCAGGAAGAAGCCGAACGCCAGCGTGTCGCGATCGAACTGCTCATGATTGAGAGCGGCGGTGCCGTTGGCCAACGCATGGCCGAAGCCCGTGCTGCACGATGGTCGCAGGCCCTCGGAGCGGAAGCCCGTGACAAGCGATTGACCGCCGAACTCAAAGCCTACGAAAACGCCCCACGCTACTACCCCGTAAGCCGGTACCTCGATGCACTCGTCGCCGGTATGGAAAACCGACCCAAGACCGTCGTCGGCTCTGATGCCGATGTATCCGACCCTGATGTTGTCCTCGACCTGCCACTGGGTGGATCCAGCGGCGGCATCAAGTGACTGTCCCCTTGTTTGAAGGCCTGTTCATATGAAACGCCTGTCCACCGCTATCCTCGCCATCGGCATCGCCCTGGTTTTCGTGCTCTACATGGTCACGTACACCGTGGCGTATAACGAGATTGCGATCATCACGACCTTTGACCGCGCGACCGACCCCGTCCAAGCCGAACTCGACGCCGGCAAAGACTCCGGCAGCGTGATCCAGACGCCCGGCCTGAAGTTCAAATGGCCCTGGCCGATTCAGCGCGTCCAGACCTACCCCACGCAATACCAGATCCTTCAGGACACCCCCGAGCAACTGCAGCTCTCCGACGGCAACACGATCATCATCAATCTCGCCCTGACCTGGCGCATCAGTGACCCGCTTTCCTTCGACAAGGCGCATGACGACTACGACGACGCGACCGACAAACTCGTCGCCCAGATGCGAGACCTCCGCTCGATCATTTCCAACGACTACACCTTCGAGCAGCTTGTTAATGAAGACCCCGCCAAGATCGAACTGGACCAACTCGAACAGCGCATCGCGGACGAGCTGACCAATCGACTGGTCAACGGCAACCTGAACTGGGGCATCGAAGTCTCGAAGGTCACCGTCGCCAAGATGCTTTACACCGAATCCACCGCCGCATCGGTCAACGAGCGCATGACCGCGACACAGGAACGCAAGGCCCAGGAAATTCGGTCACAAGGTGATTCGCAAGCCGCCGCCATCGTCGCCGAGGCCGAGTCGATCAGCAAACGACTCAAGGACTTCGCTAACACTGTCGCAAGCGAGATCGAGACACTCGGCCGAGAAGAAGCCAACGCCATTCTCTCCAAGTACTCGGAAAAGGGTGCGAGCGAAGACCTTGCGATCTACCTGCGACAGCTCGAAGCGATCGAGAAGATCCTCGCCAACCGCACAACCTTCGTTCTCAACGCTAAGACCTTTACGCCGCTGGATGTATTGATCTATGGCCATGGCAAACCGGGCAATCTCTCGCGCCTCTTTGGCGAAGACAAGACCGAACCGACTTCTGCCGCACCGCTTTCTGAAGAAGAACAACAGGCTCAACTGCTTAAGCGAATCGACAGCCTGTTGAATCGCATCAATGAACTTGAGAGCGAACTGGAGGCTCAGCAGACCGCACAGCCGCCACTCAAGACCATCAGTTCCTCGGAGGCCCGGCAGTGAGCCAAGCCCCAACCAACCCAACCCGACCCGGCAACCAGCAGCCCGGACTCGACGCCGCTCAGCAGTCGCTCTCTGACGCCCTTAGCGTCAGCTTCCGCGTACTCAAGGTCGTCATGGTCGCGCTCATGGTCGTCTATATCTTCTCCGGCATCTTCCGTGTCGAAGAAGGTGAAACCGCGGTCCGCTATCGCTTCGGCGAGCAGATCGGCACCTATGGTTCGGGCTGGCACTTCGGCCTGCCCTTCCCAATCGAAGAAAAAATCAAAGTGCCGACTGCCACCCAGTCGCTTCGGCTTGATGAGTCCTTCTGGTACAACAACCCCGAAGACAAGAAGCCCGAGGAGCTTGCGTTCCAACAGCTCAACCCGCTCAACGACAGCTTCCTCATCACCGGCGACACCAATGTCATTCATGTGCAGTTCGGCATTAACTACGTCATCAACGACAAGAAGGTTGACGACTACCTCCGCAACGTCGGCACACTCGAAAAAGCCAATGCACTTGTGAAGACCGCGGCAGAACGCGGGATGATCCACTACGTCGCCTCGGCCACCATCGACAACATCATCACGCGTGGCAAGTTCGAGACCGGCACGATCCGTGACTACACCCAGAAGGCTCTGGACGATCTCCAATCCGGGCTCACCATCCAGCAGGTTCTCATCGATGGAAGCAACCAGTCGATGCCCAACCAGGTACGCCAGGCCTACAACGGTGTCACCCAGGCACAGGTTGATAAGGCCAAGGCGATCCAGCAGGCCCGACGGCAATACAACCAGACACTCGGCGAGACGGCCGGCGGCGCGCATACCGATCTGCTTACGATGATCCGTGCCTATGAGTGGGCACTTGCTGGCGAAGACGCAAAGCTGACGGGCCAGTTGCGCGGCGTACTCAATGCGTCCTTCCGCGAACTGCGCCTGCCGGGCAACGAACTGCTCAACGCCATCCGCGGTTACCAGGAAGCATCCACCGCGGCTGCGGGCAGCGACGATGCCGCCGTGCAGCAGCAAGCCGCTGACATTACCGAGACGCTGAGAAAACTTCTGAGCGACGCATCCGGCGAGATGACCGGCAGCAAGATTACCGGCGAAGTCGCCTCGGCCATCAGTGAAGCCAGCACGTTGCGGTACCAGATCACGAACAAGGCCGAGCAGGACTACAACCGATACGCCTCAGACCTGGCGACCTACCGCAAGACGCCGCGCCTGCTTGCTGCGACTCGGCTGCAGGAAACCCGCGAAAAGGTGCTGGCGGATGTGCTCACCCAGACCATCATTGGCCCGATCACGCGGATCGACACGAACCCGGACCCCGAGGTTCAGGAAGAGATCGCCGAGGCCGACCTGCAACGCCGCCGCGAGGAAGCTCAGCGTAAAAAGGATGAGCAAAATCGCTAATTAAGAGCTTTTCGCCCCCTATCTGATCAATGCCAGCCACTATTCCTGGCATTTTTAGATCAATATCCCATATTTGCAAAAATTATCTTGTTGCACTAACGAAGTAGATCTATACTTCGTTTACAACTCTCGTGCATCTACTTGAAGGAAGACAAAAGATGATGACTCGCAAATTACTCGCCGTAACCGGGCTGGCCGCTGCTTCGTGCTTTGCGATGTCGGCTCAAGGTGCCGTACTGGCGTCAACCGACTTCGACTCGAGCACTGCTGCAGGCAACACCAAGTCCAACTTGAACTGGACTCTTAACGGCCTTGACGATCCAGGCGATATGTCTGCTACGCAGTTCGCCGGCGGCTCGATCAACATGTTTGATGGCAACGCCTTTGTGCAAGACATTTTCATTCCCGGCCTCAACGTTGGCAACACAAACAGTTCATGGGAAACCGACATTGCGATCACGGTTGCTGCCGGCTTCAACGTCACACTGACTGACGTGACATTCAACTCTGTCTCCGTCAGCGGCGGACAGGCAGAGAACGTCAACCGACGCAACGACTACCGCGTCACGATTTTCAATCCAGCGAACGCCCCGGTCGCAACCGCCGAGCAAGCCGACGTGGTCGCGGGCACCGGTGCAGGCCAACCTCTCGTGACACTCGACTTCGCTGATGTCGTGCTTGGTGCAGGAACCTACACGATGCGGATTCGGGGAGGAGACTACCTTGGCACCGGCGAAACCGGCAACCACACCGGCCTCGACAACCTCTCGATCAACGGCGACGTCAGCGTCATCCCCGAGCCTTCCTCGCTGGCTCTGCTTGCG
>JBMZAP010000124.1:0-11366 GCA_049611445.1 Phycisphaeraceae bacterium
TCGACGACGCGGCCGGCTTGTTGCAGCACCTCGGCCGGGGAGGTCGTTTGCAAAGCGAGCGTCTGTAGCCCGGCTCCGATGGCCGACTGGAGCCCGGCACCCGTGTCTTCGATCGCGAGGGTGGTGTCAGGGGTCAGGTCTGCTTCCGGGTATTTCGCCGCGAGCTTTTCAAACGCCAGCGCGTAGGTGGTCGGGTCGGGCTTGGAGTGCTCGACGTCGTCGGCGGCAACGATGATCTCAAACTTGTCACGGATACCCAGCAGTTGGGTCATCTGCTCGATGTCGGCGTGGGTCGCACCGCTGGCGATCGCGATGGGCAGTCCCGCAGCGTGGGCCTCTTCGATAAGTTCAACGCTCCCGAGGATCGCGGCGGTGCCGGTCTGGGCGATGGCCTCGAAGGCGAATTGCTTCTTCTCGATCAACTCGGCCAGTGTGACGTTGACGTCCTCGACGTCGGGGGTGTGCCCGGCCTCGATGGCCTGGTGCAGCATGTAGCGGAAAGCATCGCGATCGTCGAAGCCGATGTATTGGGCCAGGTACTGCTCCCAGGTCATTTCGAAATTGAGCGACTTGCCGACGAGGACGAAGGCCTGATAGTGCAGCGGCTCGGAGTCAACGATGACGCCGTCGAAGTCGAAGATGATGGCTTTGGGCATGGTGCGGTCTTGCAGGCGGGTCTAGTGATGGTGGTCTTGGGTGTTCTTCGGCACGGTGATGTCTTTGCCCGCAATTCCTGCATAGAACACGATGATCTCGGCCGCTTCATCGGACGTGTTCTCACCGTAGTGCCAGGTCTCGACGACTTCGATCAGCGCCCCGCCGGGTTCAACGGTTCGGGTCGTGCCGTCATGTTTGTGGACGACGATTCTGCCGCTGAGCAGGATGCCGGCGTTGATTCCCGGGTGCATGTGGACGGGCAGTTTGCTTTTGGGTGGGACCACGATGCGGAGGATGGTGACTTCGGGCTGGCCTTCGGGGTAAGCCGGGAGTGTGGAGCCATCCCAACTCTTGGTGTCCTTGATGAGCGTGGTGACCTCGGGTTTGTCCGCATGCGCGGAGGACCTGGCCTGACAACCCATCAGGGCGACGCAGAGCAGGGATAGCGCAACGGCCAGTCGGGTTGTTTGAGAGGTACGCATGGGCAGTTGCGGCCTTTTGAACATGATCAGAGTGTCGCGGCCAATTCCGTGGCCAGGCGGACGCCGAAGCCGGTCGGGCCTTTTTCCATCAGCGTCGAGTCGTCGCAGTTGGCGGTGCCGGCGATATCGACGTGGACCCAAGGGGTGGTGGGGATCTGCTTGGGCGCGTCGTTGCCGACAAAATAACTCAGGAAGGCGGCACCCTGGGTGGCATGGGCCTCGCGGACCGGGGCGGAGTTGTGCAGGTCGGCGTGCTTGGCCTGCATCATCTTGCGGTAGTCGTCGTTGAGGGGAAGTTCCCAGACCGGTTCGCCGACGGTTTCGCCAGCGGCCTTGAGCGTATTCAGGAGGCTGTCGTCGGTGGACCACACGCCGGCGATCTTCTTGCCCAGTGCGACGACGACCCCGCCAGTGAGTGTGGCGAAGTCGAGTACGGCCGCGGGTTTGTAGGTCTTGGTGCCGTAGGCCAGGCAGTCTGCCAGCACGAGCCGGCCTTCCGCATCGGTGTTGGTGACCTCGCACGTCACGCCGTTACAGAACGTGAGGATGTCGTCGACGCGGTAGGCCTCGCGGTCGATCATGTTCTCGGCCAGGCCGACGACGCCGATCACGCGACGCTTGATCTTGAGATTGCTGATGGCCTGCATGGCGCCGATGACGTTCATCGCGCCGCACTTGTCGTACTTCATGCCCTTGCCGCCGTCGCCTTTGAGCGAGTACCCGCCGGTATCAAAGGTTACGCCCTTACCCACGAGCAGCAGTGGCTTCTGCTTGGCCTTGCCTGCGGGCGCGTGTTCAAGGATGACCATGCAAGGCGGGGTCGAGCCGCCGGCACCGACAGCCAGCAGGCCGCCCATCTTCAATTCTTTCGCTTTGCTCGCGTTGATAACGGTGCACTTGAGCCCGGTCTTCTTGGCCAGGCTCTTGCAGTAATTGGCGAGGTATTTCGGGTTGGCAACGTTGGGCGGGGTCGCGGCGAGGGTTCGCGCAGTGGTGACGCCCTCGGCGATCTTCAAGCCGTTCTTAAAGCCAACCGTCTGGGCCTTGTCGAGGCTGATCTTCAGGTCCCGGGGTTTATCGCGCTTGGCCTTGTCGGGGCGCTTGGACTTGCCGTGGTAGGTGTCGAAATGGAAGTTCGCCAGCGACAGGCCGTCGGCAATGGCGTGGCCGACGCTTGCATCGTCCAGGTCGATGGGCAGGCCGCCGGCGGTGATCGATGCACTGGTGATCTTGGCGCTGTTCAGCTCGCGCAGGGCTTTAGCTGCGGCGACGCGCAGGGTGTTGGCGGTGATCTTGGATGCCTCGCCCAGGCCGACGACGAGGGTCCGCTTGATCGGCTTGTCGTCGTGGTAGAGCGTCCGCGTCCACTCGGGTGCGAGGGAGCAGTCGGCCTGTTTGAGCAGTCCGGCAAGCAGCTCGGGGTCCGGGCATTCGGGCAGGTCGCTGGCCTTGGTCTTGGCGGGCAGCAGCAGGACGGCGGCTTGGGGCTTGGCGGAGGCGGCTTTGATCGATCGGTACATGGCAAATGCTTTCGCTGTGGATTGGGTTTGGAACTGGGCGATGATAGCGTTTTAGCCGCCGTAGCCGCCATAGAAGCAGGCAATACGTTGACTTACAAGCGATTGGCGGTTATTTTTTAGGGTGAGCGCTGGTCGGTGGGCCCGGTTTGGCCAGCGTCCCCCGCCCTGCCTGTGTGGAGCTTCGCCTGTGATCAATTTCTTGTCTCGACCGCTTCTGGCCGTTGTCGGCTCGTTGTTCATCGTGCTGTGCGCCATGCCCGCGCATGGGCAGCGGTTTATGAAACCGGAGATCATCGAGGCCGAGTCCATCACCGAGGACATGTCCGACGAGATCATCGCCCTGGTCGATCCGCCTCTGTTCGACATGTCCGACGAAGACGTGGCACCGGAGGAAGTGAAAGAGGCCCGCGAGCAGATCCAGAGTTTCTTCCGCCCCACTAACGCCAGCCCCGCTTACCTCGAGGCGCTGTCGAAGGCGATCAGTGAGCGGATCGGAGAAGCCGTCGGCCACGACGATCCCATCGTCCGGATGAACGCGATGATCCTCATCGGCCTGCTGGTGGACGACGGGTCCAAGGCCTTGATTGATAAGGGGCTCAAGGATGACAACGATGCGGTCCAGCACTGGGCCATGGTTGCCCTGGGCAAACGAATTCAGTCCTGGCAGCTGAAGCAGGCGGCAGGTGGCGCTCGCGGTATTCAGGCCAAGATTGATGCGGCGATCGGTCAGATCAAGAAGCTTGTTCTGCAAGAGACTCCGCCACACACCATCGTGGTGAGTGCCGCGTTGGAGTCGCTGGTCAAGGTCAATACGCCGATGTCGCGCGAGGCACTGATCGGCATTCTCAATGCACGCGTGGCTTTGCATGCGGCGGACCCGGACCTGACCTACAGCCCTGAGCGGTCAGCGGTCGAGAGCTTCACGAACGTGCTGGTCGGCCAAGTCCCGCCGGATATGCAGTCGATCAAGGGCTACAGCCAGGCGCTTGGGCGTTACGGCGCGTTGATCGTGGACCAGAGCAAGCGAAACCAGCTTGATCCCCAATTGGAGAAGGGCGCCCACGCGATGCTGTACCTCAGCCTGCAGGGCTTGGCCAATGTCTGCGCGGCGGCCAAGGCACCCAACTCCCCGCCGGCCAACCACGGCCAGGGGCGCGACTGGATCAAGAACGCCCGATGGGATGATCTGAATGATCTGGTGGTGAAGGACTGGGGTGCGATCCTGCAGGCCGCTCCGATTGGTTTGAACCAGCAGGACCTGGCAGTCAAGCCATAGAGCCTGCTGCGATTGAATGACGCGATCAATTGAAAATCCCGTGGTGTGCCTCAAGACAGGCATGCCACGGGATTTTTGAATATTGGAAGAGGATCACCCGCCGACGATGGATGGCCCGGTCGGTGCCGGGCCTGCAGGGGCTTGAGTCACCGCTCCGCCCATCGCGACGATGGCACCATCCACTTTCCGCAAGAGATCCAGGTAATCCATCTCCGCACGCTGCATATTCGCCAACAGGGGGTTGGTGATCACGGCCTGCTGGAGCGACTCGAGCTTGCGCTTGTCTTCGACTTCGATCGCCCCGCCTGTCTGGGCCTTTTCCTGCAGCGACTGTGCGAAGCGCTGGTAGTCGGCCATGGCTCGCTGTGAATCCACGTCGGCCTCAAATGCCTTGGTCGCGGAAGCGAGGTTCTTGGTGGCGTCGTGTGCGGCGAGGAGCTCGCCAAGCTTCGTGGCGAGATCGAGGATGTCCTGGTCGGTGGGCATGGGGAGCGTTCCGGTGCGGGTGTGGGTTTGTCGTTAGCATAGCGAGACCGTTGGCTTGCGGCGGTAAGCTTCCCATTGTTCGCTGCACGCCCTTGGTTTCATCATGCCTGACCGTTTTGCAAGACGCATCCTTGATCACCTGGCCGACCATCGGTATCAGCCGAGGAACCTGCGGCAGTTGATCGATGACCTTGGCATCACGGCCGAGCAGCGTGCCGACTTCATCAAGGCTGTCGAAGACCTTCTCAAGAATGATCAACTCGTCTGCGGCAGCGCGGACACGATCGGCCTGCCGCCGGTGGGCGGCGAGATCGTCGGCCGGTTCCGCTCGCATGAGCGTGGCTTTGGCTTTGTCGTGCCTGACGAGCTGACCGAGCACGGCGACCTGTTTATCCCGCCGGGCAAATCCAGCGACGCGATGGATGGGGACCGGGTCCGTGCGAAGGTGCGCAAGGAACGCGGCCGGGCCGGCGGCGGACGCTCGCCCTACACCGGCATCATCGTCGAGGTGATTCAGCGTGCCGATCGCCAATTCGTCGGCACGCTTAAGCGCAAGGGCAGCACCTACCTGGTGGATGTCGATGGTCGGGCAATTGCTGAACCGATCGTGGTGCGCGATGCGGAAGCGAGCAACGCACGGGTCGGCGACAAGGTCGTCGTTGACATCATCGATTACCCGGACGCGCGGCGGAACGAATTGGCCGAGGGCGTGATCGTCGAGGTGCTTGGTGAGTCGGGCCTGCCGGACGTCGAGACCCAGTCCGTGATGCGTGCATACGGCCTTGCGGAAAAATTCAGTAAGGACGTTCAAAGCGAAGCCCGCGCGGCATCACAGAAGATGGAGGGGACCGAAGACGCGATCCCTGAAGACCGCGAGGACCTGCGCGAAGAACTGATCGCAACGATTGACCCGCCCAACGCCAAGGACTTTGACGATGCGATCTCGATCAAGCAGATCCAAGGCAAAGGCGATACGGCATGGGAACTTGGCGTACACATCGCGGACGTCGCGCACTTTGTTGACCTCGGCGGCGCGCTGGATCAGGAGGCGTACAACCGGGGCAACTCGACGTACCTGCCACGCAAGGTGATCCCGATGTTGCCGGAGGTGCTCTCCAACGGCGTCTGTTCGCTTCAGGAAGGCGTGGATCGCTTTGCCAAGTCGGTGTTTATTACGTACGACGCGGAGGGCCACGTGCTCAGCCAGCGTTTCGCGAAGACGGTGATCCGTTCGAGCAAGCGGTTGACCTACCTCGAAGCGCAGGCACTGATCGATGACGACCTGCGCGAGGCACGCAAGCACTGCAAGAGCGAGGCGAAGTACCCGCGCGAGCTCATCAAGGCGCTCAAGCTGATGAATGAGCTGTCGCGGACGATCAGGGCCCGGCGGTTCAAGCAGGGGATGATTGTGCTTGGCCTGCCGGAGGTGGAGCTCGTCTTTGATGACATGGGGCATGTGGTGGATGCCCAGCCCGAGGACGATGCGTACACGCATACGCTCATTGAGATGTTCATGGTCGAGGCGAATGAGGCTGCTGCGCGGCTGTTCGATGATCTGGGTATCCCGATGATCCGCCGGGTGCATGCCGACCCGGATGCGCACGGCTTGAAAGACCTGCGGACCTTTGCACGTGTGGCTGGCTTCAACATCCCCGCCAAGCCTTCCCGCAAAGAGCTGCAGTGGCTGCTCGATAAGGTGCGCGATACGCCGGCCCAGCACGCGGTGCACATGGCGGTATTGAAAACCCTCAGCCGAGCCGAGTACGCCCCGACGCCGATCGGCCACTTTGCGCTGGCCAGCGAGCACTACACGCACTTCACCAGCCCGATTCGGCGATACCCCGATTTCATCGTGCACCGCTCACTCAATGCGGTACTCGAGGCGCAGCGTGCCGCGAACCTGCCGATGGATCAGCCGCTGCGTGGTAAGGCCTTTAAGCAACTCGCTCGCAAGGTCGCAAACGATAAGCGTGTGCCCAGCGAAGAGGAGTTGATCGAGATTGGTCGGCACTGCTCGACCACTGAACGCAACAGCACCGATGCCGAGCGTGAGCTGCGCAAGTACCTCGTGCTGCAACTGCTTTCGACGCGATTGGGTGAAGACTTCAGCGCGACGGTTACGGGTGTTACCGGCCAAGGCGCGTTTCTTGAGATCGATGCGTATCTGGTTGATGGCTTTGTGAAGTTGCCGGACCTTCCGGGAGACAAGGCCGACCGCTGGAAGCTCAACCCCAACACGGGCGCGCTCGTTGCACAGCGATCGGGCAAGACGATCGCGATCGGGGACCGTTTCACTGTGCGCGTGGCGAATATCGACCTGCCCCGCCGGCAGATGGAGCTGGTCATTCTTGATGACCGCAAGCCCCGCCGAAAGCAGGATGACGGCAAGGCGAAGACCGGCAAGAAAAAGGCGCGGCGTGGGGCTGCGCAGGACCAGGCAATGCTCCGCGCGAAGGATCGCAAGGGTGCGAAAGTCACGCGGCGCAAGAAATCATCCGCGATGAAAAAGAAGAAGCGTCCGCCCCGTCGAGGCAGACGTTAGCCTCAGCCCGTGTTTTCAGTGGACCTTCACGCGGTTGAGTACCGCGATGAGTTCGTTTGTGGCGTGACGGATTTCTTCCGCCTCCGGCTCCCACTTTTCCATACCTGAGATGAGATCGGTTGCTGTCCGAGTGATATCCGGGAAGCCGTATCCTTCCCCAGCACCCTTGAGTTTCCGAGTGAGCTCAGTGATGGCGCCGTGGTTGGTTTGTGCACTCGCCTCACGCAAGTCTTCGATATAGCTCTTGAGCTTGCGAGCGAACTCCGTGAGAAGCGGCCGCATCTCCGTATCAGCCTGCTGTGTGGAGTAGATCGGCGTGAGCATATCCTCGCCATTCACACCCAGCAGCGCGTTCACTTTCTTGGTCAACCCGCTTTTTGTAAACGGCTTCTTTAAGAAATCGTTGGCGCCCGCACTAAATACGTCCGCAAGAATCTGCGGGTCTTCGTCGGCTGAAACAGCGATGATCGGTGCAACGACATTGTTCTGTCGCATCTCGCTGATGAGATCAATACCTTTCTCGGTGCCAAGGCATAGATCGACAATCAGCAGATCAAAAACCTGTTCCTGAACCTGAACATGTGCACTGCGAGAATCTGCTGATGCTGTCACCTCAAGGCCGGCTTGTGTCAGCCAGTGACTGAAGAGCTTGCGGTCACAGGAAAAATCGTCCACGACCAGCACCCGGTTGATCAGCTGATCGACGTCTTCACCTTCCGAGTCGGGCATCTCGTCGGCCAGCTCACGCATGTACTGCGTTTCCTCGGCCTGTGACATGTCCACGAATTCACTCAGATCGATCGGCTCGTCGAACTGGACGCCTAACTCGTGGATGGTGCCCTGGATGTGCCGGATATGCCGAACGGTACCCAGCGCGTCGTACATCATGTCGGTCTTTGCGGGGATCGTCACGATGCAGCGCGAATTCGGGTGGACGTACCGCCCGTGTACCAGTGCGATACCCCATCGACTGAGGTTGCGTGCGAGCACGGCGAGTTTCGCCTCGCTGCCACCATCAGACTTCAGCGTGATCATCGCTTCGTTATTCGTACAGCTGATCCGGAGTGCACGCTGAGGTGCATTCTCATCCTTGCGGTTGGCCTGTTCGATCGCCCACAAGAGCTTTGCCTTGTCTCGGTCGTTCAGACGCAGGGTCTGGATCGGCACGTCACAACGATTCAACATGCTGAGCTCAAGCTTATTTCCCACAACTTCCCCATCGCTAGTGGCTCATTCTGGTTATCGACTTTCGTAATAGGCTCATTAAGTTGAAATGGGGATTTACGTATCTGATTCTGCCCTCCCCTGAAGGGCAGGCAGGGTGCTTTGAGCGCACGTCTGGCGCAAGAAAGCGGCTCGGTGATGCCGCCGCGTGTCCAGTAATCGTTGATCTGACAGACAAAAACGACGTTAACGATGGGATTCATACCGTTGTGCGCACAAGTGCGGCGACTCAGCCCCCGGTAGACGGGTCCCGCAGGCGGCTCATCCGCCACACCGCACGGAACAGGCCCGCGACCGCTTCCCGGTCCACCGTCCGTGTCGGGTAGTCCAGATTCAAGGGCTCCAGACGGATCCGCTGGCCCCCGTCCTCGAAAAACACCCGCTTAAAGGTGCACTCATGATCCGGCTCAAGCCTGGCAAAACAATCGCTGCCATCAACCACATCCGCCAACGGCGAGAAGACCACGATGTCCCCGGCACGGTACTCCGGCAGCATCGAATCACCGCAAACCGTTGCGGCGAACGCGTCCGGGTCGTGGTCGCCGTGCAGCCCGGTATAGCCCGGCACGATGATCGCGTCGTCACTGGCATGTGCGGGGTAGTCCAGATCGGTAAAACCCGTGGGATATCCTGCAGCGACCTTGTTAATCAAGGGAACGGCCGTTGCTGTGGTCGCCGACGAAGCAGCATGCTGCTCTTGCCGAGCTTGCTCAAGTTGTTCGCGGATTGCCTGAGGCGTCCGCTCCCACTGCGCGGCCTTGCACAGGCTGTTGTCACGCACCGCTAGCGCCGCCTCCAGACGCACCAGAACCCTCATCGAGGGCGGATTGCTCACCCGCCCGTTCTCGATCATCGACAGGTACCCCGGCGTCACGCTGACGCGATCGGCCAAACGATTGAGCGTCAGCCCCCGCCCCCGCCGAAGCCTTCGCAACAAATCACCAAAAGTCGTGTCCATGACGGGTTCCAAAGCCCAAATAAAGTTCAATAAACATTGAAAAACCCTTGACAGGGCGCCTGAAATGAGGTTTAATACCCAAACATAACACGAACTGATGATTCCGTCAACCCTCTGTTCCGGAGAATCGTGAATGGCCCTGTATCAGTCTCAAGCGACCCAGCAAAACCTCGACCGCCGCACCTCCCACCGACTCGGGCCTGAGCAGATCGTGCGCCTCGCCCAAGCCCTGCCCACAGATGACAGGTTGCTGCTGGAACGCCGCTTCGCTGACGGATTAACCGTCACGGACATCGCCCGGCGCAGCCGCCGCAGCGCGACCACCATTCGGCATCGCATCGCGAAACTCACCCGGCGACTGGCCAGCCCGGAATTCAAGTTCACCCTGTTGCACCAGGACAAGATGCCTCGCACCATGCGCCGCACCGCCACGCTGCTGTTCGTTCAGGGCCGGTCCATGCGGGAGACGGCCGAGGCCACGAAGAAGTCGCTGCACCGTATCCGCTGCGACCGCGCGACCCTGCAGACCCTCGCACGTGTCCAGGAAATGAATGAGGCATGACCCGTCGGTTCCAGTAACCAGCCTCAGGACTCAAGTCTCACACACTTCTCACCCATGATCACGCTCCAACTCCAGCACAACGTTCAAACTCAGGCATCTCCTACGAAGCGAACCATGGAGATCGCCGTGATGTTCGGCCTGTCTCTTGATGGCACTGCCACGCATACCATCGTCCCGCCGACCAAACTGACGCTCGCGCCCGGTGAACTCGTCTTCATCACCGGCACCTCCGGCGGCGGCAAATCCACGCTGCTTCGACTGATTCGGCAAGGCGTCATTGATGCACCCGAGAACATTCGGCATGCCACCACCAGTGTGATCGACGCAAGTCTGTTACCTCAACTCACGAATGAAGCGCTGGTCGACACACTCGCAAGACCCGAAGTGAATGATGCTGCAGTGTCGCCAGCTTCACTTGAGCAGGTCTGCCGCTGGCTGAGTCTGGCCGGGCTTAACGACGCTGCGGTGATGCTCCGCAAGCCGTATCAACTTTCCGAAGGCCAGCGGCATCGGCTGAGAATCGCGCAGGCGATGGCGGTTGCGGAGCGTTGCACAGAACCGTGGGCCGTGCTGCTTGCTGATGAGTTCGGCTCGTCGCTGGATCGCCCCACCGCCTTCGCTCTTGCGCGCTGCGTTCGTCGCTGGGTCGCCAGGTCCAACACCTGTTTTGTATGTGCGACGACACACGACGACCTGCTTGAGCCCTTATGCCCGGATGTACTCATTGAAGTCGCGCCCGGCGGCATCTGCGATGTACATCGACGGGTGGCGTAAACCGCACTATTTTCGCGGCTCGGCAGGAGCCTGGCCCTTCCCAAACACATTTCTATGCTGACCCTCCACCAACGATTCCAATCGATCGATACGCACAGTCAACCCGATGGATCGGCCATCGTCGAAGGCTGCCATGCGGACTATCACAAGCTCAAGGTGCATCACTACCGGGCAGGCAGCCCCATGGCGATCACACGCGTATTGGCGATTCATGACCACACGCCCCGCGCGGCCGATCGCTACCTCGCCCGGCCGGCAACGCAACAGACCATCGCGGTGCTTGTTGAGTCGTTACCGGCGCTGTCGTGTCGCTTGCGTGACGAGGCGCTCGGCGGTCGCTATGGCCACTTGCGCCCTAAGCCACGATCGCAGTTGCTAAACGAAGAGCTGAGATGTATCAGCCGGGTCATTGTTGATCCGCGGCATCGCGGGCTGGGGCTCGCGGTTGAGTTGGTCAAGCATGCGCTGGCTACGGCAACGACGCGCTACACCGAGGCCCTGGCCGTGATGGGACGCGTCAGTCCCTTTTTCGAACGTGCGGGGATGATGGCATACGAAAGGCCCATGCTGCCGACCGCGCAGCGTGCGATCGCGGCGATGCGCTTTGTCGGGATCGAGCCGAACGAGTTGGCGTTGCCTTCGCAGATCATGCGACATCTCGGCGCGTTGTCCGCGTCACATCGAACGATGCTGACCCGTGCGTTGTCGCGCTGGTATCGCTCGGTCGGGGGCCGGGGCAACGCCGGGCCCCTCCATCTGACTGAGCTGCTTCATGCTGCCCGCCAAAGCCTGCTGGCCTGCCCGGTCTATTACCTCAAGGACAATCTCGATGCCTGACCCACCGATACAAACCACGATGACGCTCCCGATCGATCGGCTTGAAGC
>JBMZAP010000125.1:0-11336 GCA_049611445.1 Phycisphaeraceae bacterium
ATTTTGATCACGCTGGGATACTACACCATCGCATGCATCTCACTTTCAATCAGATTGATTCGCTCGTATACGATTGCTAGAACTGGTCGATTTGTACTTGGGGAAGTTGCTAATACAGAAGCCTTCGGTATGGCAGGAGATAGTTCAATTCGGCTGAATGTCCGCTATACAGTAAATAACAAAACCTATATTGCTAAGGCAAGCGTTCTTGGCCGTGTACCCGAACAGGGTGAAGATGCATTGGTTACCATCGATTCAAAAATACCCCAGTCGCTATAGAGTCGTACCCTATGATTTTCGCCTTTTCCGCAAGACTCGAGAACAGATAATCAAAGAAATTCGACGATAAGTAACTTCAAATGACCGCTTGGAATCCAACAAGCTTGGATCATAATGTTACAACTCTTCATCGAATAAAACCAAGACGACGAATGCCTTTGGGTCGCGTAATTGGTTTGTAAGCACAATCGCTGAGATAGGCTCGGAGCATTCGGCCATCTCGCTTAAGCGAGATGGCCAAGTCGACAATGACCTAACGCTCCCGGCACATCACCAAGACCACACCCAGATCGTCACCATCCAGTCTCGATTTCGTGCTGACATCATGATGAAAATCGTATGTCGCGACATGCTTGAGTCGTGGCTCTTTACGAATGAGTGAACGAATCTGACCCGGACTGTAGGTGCGAAAGGTCCAGCTGGACTCGTAGCGCTTCGGATCGGCATCGGGCTTCTTCAGGTCGCGCACCACGATGCGGCTACGAAGATCTTCTGTGCGGGCCTTGTGATTGGGCGGGTTCGTGCGGACGGTGCAGATGACATCCAGGTTGTCGCGCTGGGCCCGCCAGCGTTCGAGGTAACGGTTGTCGTCGTCGGGGTCGGTCAGGTGGATGCCTAAAAGAAAAACGCCGCCGACGTTCAGGTGGTCGCAGACCGTGCGGATGCAGGCGAGGGCTTGTTCTTCGGTTTGCAGGTATTTGAAGGAGCTGACGAGGATGTGGGCCAGATCAAACCCCCCTCCCTGGAGGGAGGGGTTGGAGGAGGGTGCCGAGCGCTTGGCAAACGTATGCAGATCGAAATCCTGCATCGGGGCTTTGACGAGCTTGCCTTTGACACCGCGCTCTTTGAACCGCTTGCGAGCGAAGTCGAGCATGCCTTTGGACAGGTCGACGCCGGCGACTTTATGTCCGCGCTCTGCGAGTTCGGCCATGAGGCGTCCGCTGCCGCAGGCGGGTTCGAGGATGGTGAGCGGTTGATCTTCGTGGTGATCAGACGCGTGCCGCGCGTAGCACTGCTCGAGGAAGGTCGCCTCCTTCTTCGTGTCCACGTCGTAAATGATGTCGTAGTAGACCGGCGTCTCGTACCAGTCGAAGGGCTCGTAGGTGGGCATAACGTTAGCTTACTTTGATTCGCTCGGGACGCTTCGCGTCGCCCGCTACACCGTGCTAGGGACGCCGTGGTTTAGATGCGTCCTCTTCCATCGCTTCAAGCATCTCGGCCGATTGCTGCTCGACGATCGCGTCCTCGTTGAGCAGGCGTTCCATCTTTTTTGCGTTATTTCGGCCGTACTTGAAGAGCACGACTTCACAGGCTTTGCATCGCCAGGCGAGTAAGCGATTCGAACGCATGATCGCATGGGTGCCGGGCAGGTCCTCAGCGAACTGCGAGGCAGCTTTACCGTCACCACGGATGAAGTGCATCCCTGTGCTCGTCGGCAGAAAACCCGTCTGCATCTGGCTGTGGCAGTACGGGCATCGCAGTGGGTCGTGGGCTTCAGGCATGATATTTTGCCGCAGATTTCGCAGATGGCGCAGATTTAGACCTTGTGATTGTAGACCAACCGACGATGAACAAGCGAAGACGTTCCGAAGTTTAGGAGCAAGCCTACCGTCTTACCTGTTGCCTTGAGATAGTTGATGAGTTGAGCTTGGTGAACATCGAGAGTGTTATTGATCGCCTTGATTTCAACAATGACTCGATCGAAGCAGACTAAATCAGCTCGGTAAGTTGATTGGAGAGGTTGCCCCTTGTATTCAATCGCAATCGTGGTTTGGCTTGAAAAAGCTATCTCGCGGGATCGAAGCTCGATTTCTAATGCCTCCTGGTAAACCGCCTCCAGGAATCCGGGGCCAAGCTCACGATGTACCGTCATTGCCGCACCAATGATCGCATAAGTCCTTGGATCACGTTGATCCATATTTGCCTCCCGGTATTGATCTGCGTCATCTGCGCAATCTGCGGCAAAAACTATTTCGCGAACTCGACCGTCCGCATCTCGCGGAGGACCGTCACCTTGATCTCGCCGGGAAACGTCATTTCTTCGCTGACGCGCTTGGCGATATCTCGTGCAATAAAGTTGCAGTTCGTGTCGTCCACGCGGGCCGGGTCGACGATGACGCGGACCTCTCGGCCGGCCTGGATCGCGAAAGCTTCCTTGACGCCCTTCATGTCCTTGGCGATGCCTTCGAGCTGTTCGAGGCGTTTGACGTAGCGGTCAAGCGTCTCGCGACGGGCACCCGGTCTGGCGCCGCTGATCGCGTCAGCCGCCATGACGATCGCGGTGTAAGGCGTGGTGTGGGGGATGTCGTCGTGGTGGCCGCCGATGGCGTTGAGGACAGCTTCCTTCTCGCCGAACTTCCGGCAGAATTCCATGCCGATCGCGGGGTGGCCGCCCTCCATCTCATGGTCCATGGCTTTACCGATGTCGTGAAGCAGGCCGCAGCGTCGCGCGATATTGCCGTCGAGCCCGAGTTCTTCGGCGATGACCTGACAGAGGTAGGCGCATTCCATGGAGTGCTTGAGGATGTTCTGGCCGTAGGACGTGCGGTAGTGCAGCCGGCCGACCATCTCGGAGATGCGTGGGTGCAGGCCCTGGATGTTCGCTTCGATGAGCGCGTCCTTGCCGTACTTGATGATGCGGTCCTGCACATCGTTGCGGACCTGTTCGGTCAGCTCTTCGATACGTGCCGGGTGGATTCGGCCGTCGTCCAAGAGCTTCTGCAGGGTCTCGCTTGCGACTGCTCGACGGATGGGATCGAAGCAGGAAACGACCACGACGCCGGGCGTATCGTCGACGATCACGTCGACACCGGTCGCCGCTTCGAAGGCACGGATGTTGCGGCCCTCTCGGCCGATGACCCGGCCCTTCATGTCATCACTCGGGATGGAGATCGCGGTCACCGTGTGGTCCGAGCTATGTTCGGATGCGTATCGCTGGATCGCCTGCAGCGTGATCTTCAGGGCGTTGTCCTTGGCCTCTTCCTCGGCCTGGTCGGTGATCTTCTGGATCAGCTGGCCTGCCTCGTGCTGGACCTCGGTCTCGATCACCTTCAAGGCCTCGCGCTTGGCATCCTCCTCGCTCATGTTGGCGACGCGGAGCAGTGTGTTCTTCTGCTCGGTACGGAATTCTTCCAGCGCGGCTCTGCGGTCTGCGACGATCTGATCCAGCTCTTCTTTCTTGCCCTCGATCGCCTGCTCACGCTTCTTGACCTCGGCTTCTAGGTCGGCGGCGTTCTTCTCCTTGAGGGTCAGCATGTCGAGCTTGCGATCGAGGTTGTCCTCGCGCTTCGTGAGCCGGCGCTCTTTCTCGGCCAGCTCGTCACGTGATTCCTCGAGTTCTTTTTCGATGCTCTCGCGTCGCTTGACCTGCTCGTTTCGGGCGTCGAGTTCGATCTGCTTGGCGAGCGTCTCGCCCTCGGTCTTGGCCTGACTGAGAATATCTTCTGCCTGCTTTTTGGCAGCATTGAGGTTGGAGATCCCGGTGGCCTTAAGCAGCATGAACATCCCGATGGAGCCAATGAAAAGGCCGGCGACCAGACCGATCACGATCATGGTGGTGTTGTCTGCCAGCAGGACGCTGGGTTGGGTCAGGAGGGGTAAATCTTCGAGGCGCATGATGGGCCCCTTTCTCGGCACGGGCAAGCCGGCCGGCTGGGGCACAGGCGGAACGTCGCCGATCTGGCCGAAGGGCCAGGGCGCAGATCACGGGATCACGATGCGGCTGTGAACTAGGCGAAAATCCGGCGGGGGTGAAGCAGGCGTCGGCAGTCGGCGCATCGTGGGCGCGGAGAAATCATGCCACGTGGTGTCGTCCACGGTGCTGGGCGGGCGTCTGCGAAAATCCGGAGGGAACCTGTTTGCATCGTTAATCTATGTCCACTCGGGATTTACCGAGGGTGCAGGTGCCTGAGGCAGCTGCGTGATCTGCACGCCGGGGCGAAAAAACCGACTGTGCCGAGTTGTATCGACCCAGCGCATTGCGCAGGCCGGTTGTAGTGTCAGGCGGGGAAATTCCTCCCGCGATCATTATGTTAAGGCCGTGTGACGCGGGGGGCAAGTAGTCACTTTTCGGGGTCTTCAGGGCCGGGAATTCCGGAATTTTGTGCCCAGGCGTTGCCGAAGCGGACCTGTCGGACCGCGATCCACACGAGGGTCTCAAACCAGAGCAAAGCCAGCACAAAGAGCCCGGCATAAATCAGCCAGCCGACCCGGACCAAACCCAGAAGATGGTCAAACCAGGGCCTTCCGACGCCATACGCCTGGATCATCCACACACCGAAACCCGCCACAACTGCCCCGGGCAGCCATCCAACGGAAGCAAGGCAGCAAATCCGCATGGCAAGAGGAAAAGGCACACGCCAGCCGCGACGCCGACTGAACGCGGTCACGCCTGCCATCTCAATAAAGGTCAGTATCGTGATTCCGATCGATGTCAATATAAAGAGCCAAAGTGCGCTGCGTAGCGGAATACTGTGGTATCTCGGCGTGAGAACAAATGCCGAGCCGATGTACACGATCAAGCTGAGGATGAGGCCTGCTACAAAGCTGGTGCGAAAGAGGAACTGCTCAGGTATCAGGCCATTGCCGTCCAGAGCAAGCGTCCGGAAGGTCCGCCTTGGATGAAAGAGCAGCAAGCCCATCATTCGCCAATACATGGCGAGCGTCAGCGAGTGTCCTTCCAATTGAATTGTTCGCTTGGCAGGGGATGATGCTTCAAGCGCCAGTCCGCACTCTGGACAGACCGCATCGACGAGCAAACCCTTCAGCGGGTAGCCACAGCTTTCGCATAGCGCGTCATCATGCGGAAAGACGTGGGTCGCAGTTGAATTGGCCATACATGATCATAGGTGCCGGATCAGCCGGCAGGGACCGGTGTGCTGTTCCGCAACCACTGGGTGATCGTATCTGCCATATCGCTTGGCTTGGCACGACGGGTCCGGACAATGCTGGACAGCGACGAGAGCATCGGAGCCTGGTCATTCTGTGGCGTAAAAATCGGCACGCCACAAGCATCAGCCCAAAGCATCGAGAGGCCTGCATCCGCTGGCTTCAGAACAAGTGCCGAATCACAAGCCGACAGCATCGACCAAGGTGCCGACACACTGGCGTCTTGAATCAAAAGATGGCCAAGCCCCATCAGGCTGATCAATTCCACCGCTTCTATGCGTCCTTTCATCAAAGGATGGCAGAGCAAGCGGACGTCTGAGTGGTCTGGATCGATCGCAAGCAACGCTTCGTGCGTCAGAATGATCGTCGTCATCGCAGCACTTGCATCAAGGCCCTCGAAGCGGTCACCGATCATGGCGACAACGGTTGTATCCCGTTCGACGCCCCACTTCTCGCGAAGCGCCTGGCGATCTGGCTGCTCATCAATCTCCTGCTCCTGATGTGCCTGCACGATGATCTGCCGCGCGTACTCCGTCAATCCAGCCTGCTCAACGCGCCGGACCACGTTGGCACAGCCGAGCAGGGAGACGATCTGCGTAGCACCTTCGGTCCAGCAGACAACACGGTGCGCCTGGCCAAGAATCGACCTTGGCCGAGCGAGTGATAACAGCAAGTGCTTCTGCAGGCCTGTGGGCTTGGGCACCAGGCAATATTGCTCATCCCGCAAACCAACTGCACGGGCAGCGTCACGTGTTGGCTCGCCACCAAAAAGCAGCCAGGCATGCTGATGAGATGTGTCCTGCCTTGCCGCATCCAACGACAAGCGAAGCACCACCACTTCCGCGGTTTGCCCCGGCTGATCGATGACGTGCAGCGTTCGACTCATTGCGGTGTGCCCAGCGTTGAGCCGGGCGCGGGCATACGCCAGGTAAAAAATAGTCGAGCGATGTCTCGGCCGGTCTGATCTGCAAGGTTTCGTACGGCGATACTTCGAGCGGCGCTTTGGCCGGTCAGATCCGACGCGGGTAATTTTGAGCTGAGCGGGTAGGACGTCGCGCCCAGATCGACCCCGGTCTCCGGATCCCTGCTTTGCGGGAAAGCACGCGCACGCTGATCAAGGTCGAAGACTTTGACGTTCAGCGAAATCGCAGGCCGGATGACGTTGCCTCCAAGCTCAACCTGGAATCCCGTTACCTCGGCATGGATGACTTGCTTTGCATTCAGGTGAAGTGCCAGTGCCGCGAGGGAAGTCGTGCTGTACTTGTCTCCGAGTTCTTCACGGTATCCCGCCAACTCATCCTGCCCCACGAAACCACCGAGGACAACGACTTCTTCAGCCTCAAGCACACTTCGTGTTGCCGAGGCAATACGACGCAGCGTCGAGGGGCTATTCACCAGACCGCGCGGGTCATCGACCACGATCAGGGTTGCCTTGTCAGGCAGTGGGTACTTTGCCTCGATCTTCTCGGGCGGCGTGACAACCTGCGCTACCGCGCCAAGCGCATCACAGCCATTCAAAAGACCGGCTACTGCGACAAAGAACAACACTAAGAAGGCGATTCGCATGCAGTCACCTGATAATCTGGTGGTCATAAAAAATACCGGCCGCGCTCTCGCAGAAACGGATCTGCGTGCGGGCCTCGATCAACGCTTCACTGTCGCCGACACGACCGACCTTTGACTCGCCTGGCTCGGGGTACATCGTGTTCTTGGTAAACGAGGCGCCGAAATTGTCAGGGTCGCTTGCTTCTGCCTCGACAATATTGATGCTCGCTGAGATGACCCCGCGGAGGATATGCTTGTCGCCGGGCTCATGGGTGCGGTATTCACCAATTTCTACAAGAACAAGTCGGTCAACCTTCAACTGCTTGATCAGCATCGATGGGGGCCGAGTCGCCCAGTAAGCGTTTTCCTTTTGCCACTTCAAAATCTCTCCTGGCGAGGTCAGTGTCACGCCGGGGACGTTGGCCTGAATGCGCCTGGACATCTCTTCGGTGATCGCCTGTTTAGCGCGGGGGTGATTAAACTCGGCAAAGTCGCTCATCGACACGACGATCGCGACACTGCGATTGGCAAGGTCTGGGTATTGCCCCTTGACGTCAATCACTTCCTCGTTGAAGGAGCGTGCTGGGCCACACCCTGTGACACCCACAAAGACGGCCAGCAACGCAATTAACCTGAACTGTTTCATCCATTCGCTCATGCCAACTCCCATCGGCGTATTCATTCGTCTAGCCCGCACAACAGGCTAGGGGTTCAATCCTATCACTAATCCAAGCTCAACTACCCGCCGCAACCACTGCGGCCTTGTAACCCCATGCGACAATCAGCAACACCAGCCAGGAAAGCACGAATCGTCTCGTCGCCATTACCCTGCCTAACGGCGCAAGCTTCATACCCGAGGCCGCTGACCAACCCGCGATCAAGGCCATCATGGCCAAAGCCAGAGCAAGGAGGCCGCCAAAAGGCTGGGTGATGATCGCAGAAAGCAGGGATCCATCCGCTGCGTGTGCAAAGGCGGTTGTGCAGCCACAGGTCGCACAGGGATACCCCGTTGCCAGCACAAAGCCGCATTCGGGCAGGCCCATCTGCCTGTGGGTTCCGATCCCTTCCGCACTCGGCGTCAACATCGCAGCAAGGAGCAGCGGCCCTGAACACGCCAGTGCCAGCCCCAGCGCACCGAGGCGAGGCAACACCCCCGAGCCGTCAGTTGCTGCCTGGTCTGAAACCGCTGTCTGCATCCCAATATGATAGCTGGCGGATTAGAATTCGCGTCATGCTCAATCCGCACAGACGAGCACAGCACCGGGTCGATGTCGCCTGTGGCTACGCGCTGGGGGCGTACATCGGGGTGTCGCTGACGTGGGTCACGATGATCTTCGGCTTTGGTTTCGCCTACTTCGCGATGCTCATCGCTGTCGCCGCAGGGCTCTTCGGCACCCTGCGAACCATCATTGGGATGCCGATCCGTTTCTGGCTCATCCCCGTGACGACGCTGGTCTTCGTCAAGCTCACACTCATCTGTTCGGTGTACGAAGCACCGCTGGTCATCGTTGGCACAGGCATGGCGTACTCTGCCGCCCTGCTGATCCCTGTAGTTCTTCTCTTCCAACGCGACTTTGCAAAGTCGATCCCGGCATGGGTCTGCAAGGGCTGCGGGTATCCACTGCTCGGATTAGTCGAACCGACGTGCCCGGAATGTGGCGAGGCTTTTGATCCCGATAAGGTGCCCGATGCATTGGACCGGCCGGCCTTGAAAGACGATCGTCTACAATAGGCTGATGGTTTCACGCCTGCCCAATCACCCACCACGTTCGCCGCGCAAGCGCCGCCGGCGTCGGCTGCGTGTCCGAAAGCTCCCCATCAGCGTGTTCCCCACGATGCTGACGCTGGGCAACGTGCTCTGTGGTTTCGTCGCGATCTTCTGGGCGTCGCTACCCGCGGATGCGGACTTCCCGTTTAATTGGACGCCGCTGACCTTCGCAGCCATGGCCATCTTCGCGGGGATGGTCTTCGACGGGTTCGACGGTCGGGTCGCACGACTGACCAATTCCACCAGCGCCTTCGGTGCCCAACTCGATTCTATGGCCGACATGGTGACCTTTGGCCTCGCGCCCGCCTTTATCGCGGTCAAACTGATTGACCCCGGCGTGCCCTATATCTCCAACTCGGCCGACCACCTGTTCGGCAGGGTCGCTTTAATCGTCGCGCTGATCTATGTCGCGTGTGCGGCCTTGCGCCTGGCCCGTTACACCGTCGAATCCAACGAGAAACGCGCGGTTGACCCCAACGTCTTCTCAGGACTGCCTTCGCCCGGCGCGGCCGGCACCGTCGCTGCACTGATCCTCCTGCAGCAGCACATCATTTTCACGCTTGGCTATAAGCCGCTCTGGCTGGTCGAGACCACGCGATACGCGATGATCGGCATCGTCCTGCTGACCGGCATCGCCATGGTCAGCAAACTGCCTTACACGCACGTGATGAACCGCTACCTCCGCGGCAAGGCCAACGTCCACACGATCGCGCTCTACGTGATTGTCGCCCTGCTGCTCCTGATCTATCCGCAATGGACCCTCGCCATCGGATTCGTCTGCTACGCCATCTCGGCACCAGCCTGGCAAATCTCGAAACGCTTGAAGCCCAAGCGGCAGGTGTAAGTTCCATGAAACGCCTCACACGCAAAGCGTTTCAGCTTAAGCGGTATGTCATTTTGTCAATACTGCTTGGGAGTGCAGGCTTGCTGGTCGGGCTTGGCTCCGCATACGCTCGTCCGCATGCCAATATCGATGGAAAGCATGTCGAAGCAATCATCGAATTCTTCGTCATCATGCCGACCCTCTGCCTGATGATCACGTTGACGTATCTGAAGATCCCCTACAGGCAGGCTGCCTTTGCAATCTCTGGGCAATTGGCCCTGCTCTGGCTTTCCGATTTTGTGGGCAGGATCATCATGAGTCGTCTGATCCAAGAGCAGTTGCTTGATGATTTCTTTGGTATGACGCTGGCCTTCAGCCTCGGATCAATCGGCGCTGCAGTTTTGCTGCTTGGTGGTATCCGACTGATATGGCCGCTGCGCCATGCATCGACCGACTGCCCGAGGTGCGGATATACGCTTAAGGGGATCGGTATGTCAGGAGCCTGCCCTGAATGCGGACAACCCTTCACCGCGGCATCGCTTGGTGTTTCTGAAGCAGAACTACAGGCTGAAATGTAAATGACCGGCCGACTCAGTCTTCATCAAAGTTGGACTCGACCAGTTCCTGCAACGCCGCAAGTGCATCATTCGCGTCCGGGCCGTTGGCGGCGATTTCGAGTTCGGTGCCTTGCGTAGCAGCGAGCATCATGAGATTCATGATCGACTTACCGTCAAACTTATTGCCGGCCTTGATGACGTGGATGTCCGACTGGAACTGAGCCGCGGTGTCCGCAAATGCCATCGCAGGCCGGGCGTGCAAGCCCAGCTTGTTCGAGATGGTCACTTTGATGATTGCGGATTCCATAGTCAGTTCGTTTCGAGTTCAATCCAATAAGTAGCAGCAAAAACCGCGCAGTGCCGGACGAGGTGTATTGAATGTGCCTGATCACTCAGCGAGCCAATTGTCCGGCGTCGGCTTCGTTGAGGACGTCAATCACCGCGTCCTTCGTCTCGGCCTGACGCATGAACTTACGGAACATATCCGTCTGCAGGTGGTTGAAGAGGTTCTCCATCGCCTGCAAGTGCTCATCCGGCTTATCCTTGGGCGAGGCCAGCAGGAACAGGCAGTAGACGGGCTGCTCGTCGAGCGAATTAAAGTCCACGCCAGCCTGGCTGACCGCAACGCTGGCGACGACCTTCTTGATTTTGTCGTGCTTGACGTGCGGCACGGCCACGCCCTTGCCAAACCCCGTCGAGCCGTGCTTCTCACGGTCCAACACCAGCTTGATCACCTCGTCACGCAATCCCTTGGGGATCGCCTTGGCTGCGACCAGCGAATCAACCATCTCGGCGATGGCGTCATCTCGGCTTTCTGCCTGTAAAACGGGAATGATCGCGTCTGTCACGACAAAGTCGTTGAGCTTCATCTTTAGCCTCGGTCTCGTGTCTCACCTCTCCGCCGGCTGAGGCCGAACAGAGCAAAGCGAGATTGTAGCAAATCAAAGCGTAGGGAGTCGGCAGGCGGTAATCAGCCCCTATCCAGAGCCAAATAACGCACCCTGCCCCCTGATTCAGTGCTTGTGGTTCCTGAGCTTCTCTTTCAGGTCCGTCAGCTGCCGCTCCATCTTCTGGACAGCCTGCTCGATGCCATGGTAGAGGTCGTCGTTTGTCGTATGGGCGATCAGATGGTCCTGGCCGTCGATGTGGGCTATGAACTCGACGTCGTAGGTTCGGCCGTCCTGGGGCTTATCGATAACGATTTCAAGCTTGGCCAGGCGATCGTAGTATCGCGAGAGCTTAGCCGCCTTTTCATTGGCGTGCTGCTCGATCGCTTCGGTAATGGGCATGTGTCGGCCGGTGACGGTGATTTCCATCGGGGCTCCTTTCGTTGAGACCTAATTGTTCTCGCTGGATTCAGGCAATTCACGGCGGTCCGCCGGGCCACTCCTGCGGTTACTTTCAACACGCTTGCGGTTGATCGTCTGGGAAGGCGGAACAAGTACGCCGCCGGAGACAGCAAATTTCAGTGCGTCTT
>JBMZAP010000126.1:0-11039 GCA_049611445.1 Phycisphaeraceae bacterium
GCTCCGAGAACTGCTGCCCAACCTCAGCGAGATCGGCCCCGAAGAAGGCTGGCAGGCCTGCCGAACGTCCGGGGGCGGGCGGATGTCCGAGCCCGAGGCGATCCGGGATGCTTTAATCGAGGTGCTTGGCGGCTCGATTTAACGCCAAGTCGCCAAGACGCCAAGTTAAGAAACAGGCACACCATCGGCATCACATGGGCGGACGTCCAGAACCTCACCTGAAACAGCACGAAAATTTCCATCCAGGCCAAATGAAGTACTAAGTTCGACTTCAATCAAAGTATTATCCGTAGGCTGCTCAATGGTCTTAATGATCAGCTCAAACAAGACATTCTGATGGTTCCAGCCGTCCAGCTTCATGTATTCAACGCCAAAGAATCTGAAGTCAACCAAGTGATGCTTAATCAGTTTTAGATGGCCTGACTCTTCAACGTCAGAAGTCATTTCCCAACCATGCAGCGTAAAGTCGATCGTAGGCGCGCAAGCATCAGGCTCGCCCCGACTGAATGCCATGTGAACAATCTCGGCATCATGAAATGCGGGGAAACATCCAAACACATCAATTACTTTTTGAGCTCCGACAATCGGCGGAAGATGATTCATAGCTCACAATATAGACTCAAGATATCCTCGCATCTTGGCGCCTTCTCGCTCAGATATAACACGCTCAATCCAGCCCTTTCGCCTTCGACCATCGAATCGCCTTGAGCCCTTCCTGCTCTCGGATGTACAGCACATCGCCCACGACCGCGAGGTGTCCCCAGGTTTCCTGATCGGACACCTTGTGCTCCGAGACGATCTTCAGTTCATCCGGGCTCGCTTCGATCAGCCGCAGCGTGCCTTCGTGCCCCAACGCCAGGATGTGGTTGCCACTGCGAACAGACGACCAGTACTCGCCATACTTCTTATCGCTGGTCCAGGCGGTCTCGCCGGTCGTCATGTTGATGCAGTGGAACTTCTTGTCCCGGCCGTGCATGTACAGGTGCCCATCGATCAGCAGCGGCGAAGACATGTACCCCTCGATCTTATTCTGCCAGAGCGTCTCGACGTTGAAGCTCCCGTCACCCGACCGAGTCACCCGCAGCATGTAGCAGCCCCCGCCATAAGACGAGGTGAACACATCGGTCTCGTTGATCACCGTCGGCGGGAGGATGTTCATGCCACGGAACGCCTTGATGCTCTGACGCCATAGCACGTCGCCCGATTCCAGATCGACGCCGCACAACTCGCCACGCGTCTGCGCCAGCAGTTGACGCTTCCCCGCGACCTCTGCAATCACAGGCGATGAAAACGCGCCGCCCATCATCTGGCGCTCATCCACCAGCGATCGCCAGATCGTTTCGCCCGTCTTCTTGTTCAGCTTGCAGACCGACATGCCCGCCTGGATATACAGGGCATCACCATCCAGCAACGGCGAGCAAGGCTGGCCGAACGACGGCCCCTGCGTGTCGTAGCGCTCTTTGAAATCAACCTGCCAGACAATGTCGCCACGCTCAGCATCGAGGCACACCAGGTCATCCAGCATCCCGGCCGCGTAGACGTGCTTGCCATCCGTCGCAGGCGTGGACTTCACCCAGTCGCCATTGCGCTTGGCAAAGAAAGGCACACGCATCGCCCCTTCCCAGCCGGACTCCCAAAGCTGTTCCCCGGTCTTACGGTTAAACGCACGCACCACTTCCTGCTTGGCATCCCTGGATTCAAAAGAGAAGACGTGATCGCCATGAACGATCGGCCCGGGATAGCCCGGCGGCAGCTCCACACGCCAGAGCTCGGTCAACGTCTGATCGTTCAACGCGTCGGGCCAGTCGACACCATCCACCGACCCCAACCGATCAGGCCCACGCCACTGCGGCCAATCAGCCACCGCGGGAAGCGATACGGCAAGACACAAAACAGAGATAAGCGACCCGAGCGATAGTCGAGAGATGAGCATGCCCAAGTATAGGCATGAAAAACGCGACGGCTCAATCAGCCTTCAACCGTTTTCTCGACCTTCCAGCCAAAGCCCTTGCGGTTGTCGATCCATCTCAGCCAGGTCGGCGTGAAGCGATAGAACAACTGCAGCTTCATCGCCTTGTCATAGGGCGGTCCGCTGACAAAGGGGTACTTGGCCGCGTACAACGCGTAGGCGTCTTCAAGCCCATCGCTTTCCAGCATGGAGGCGACGCCCCGCATCTGCAAGCCATGGATCTTCTCTGGCTCGTCCTGATGTGCGTAGATCGTCACCGCCGCCTCATGCTTCTGCTCAAGGTTCACCGAATGGGCAGACGACATGCTGCTGACCCAATAAAGACGCCAGTGACTGTCGTGGACATACTGGATGTTCGCTGCACATGGGTTGCCATGTGAATCAACCGTCGCAAGTGATGCAGTCTTGCACGTCGCGAGGAACGTCTCAATCTGTTGATCCACTGACAAATCGGACATCTGTGTCGATCCGGCCCATCTGCAGTTTCAAATTTACACAGACACCTTCGCCGAGACGCGCTCAATCGCCTCGTTGACATTCTCTCGGCTGTTGAACGCGCTCAAGCGGAAGTAGCCCTCGCCGGACTGGCCAAAGCCGCTGCCCGGGGTGCCAACGACATGCGCTTCACTGAGCAACTTGTCGAAGAAGTCCCAACTACTCATGCCACCCGGCGTCTTGATCCAGACGTACGGCGCGTTGACTCCGCCGAAGCACTCCAGGCCCTGCTCGCCTAGACCTTCGCGGATGAGCTTGGCGTTCTCCATGTAGAAGCTGACCAACTCGTTGACCTGCTCCTGGCCCGCCTCGCTGTAGACCGCCTCGGCTCCCCGCTGGATGATGTACGACGCGCCGTTGAACTTCGTCGAGTGACGACGGTTCCAAAGCTGATGCAAGGGCACCTCCTCGCCGCTGGCACTCTTGCCGACCAGTTCCTTCGGCACGACCGCGAAACCGCAACGGGTACCGGTGAAGCCTGCATTCTTTGAGAAGCTGCGGAATTCAATCGCACAAGTCCGTGCCCCTTCGATCTCGTAGATCGAATGCGGGATCGACTCGTCGGAGATAAACGCTTCGTAGGCCGCGTCAAAAAGGATCACGCTGCCATGGCTGTTGGCATAGTCCACCCAGGCCTTGAGCGTCTGCTTGCTCGCGACCGAACCGGTCGGGTTGTTCGGATAGCACAGATAGATCAGGTCGACCTTCTCGTCGGGGATCGCCGGCGTAAAGTTGTTCTCTGCCGTCGCACGCAGGTACACCAACCCGCCGTACTCACCCGCTTCGTCGGCGGGGCCTGCGTTGCCAACCATCACGTTCGTATCGACGTAAACCGGATAGACCGGGTCGGTGACCGCGATCGTATTGCCCGGGCCAAAGATATCCAGGATGTTGCCCGTGTCGCACTTGCTGCCGTCGGAGACGAAGATCTCGTCGGCCGAAACATCACAGCCGCGGGCTTTGTAGTCGTGCTCAGCGATCGCTTCGCGAAGCCAGGCATAGCCTTGCTCCGGGCCGTAGCCCTTGAACGACTCCCGCTTGCCCTGGTCCTGAATCGCTTTTTGCATGGCGATCCGGCAGGCCTCGGGCAGAGGTTCGGTCACGTCGCCGATACCGAGCTTGATGATCGCCGCATCGGGGTTCGCATCGGCAAAAGCCGTCACGCGTCGGCCGATCTCCGGGAAGAGGTAGCCGGCCTTGAGGTTGAGATAATTGCTGTTAATCGTTGGCATATCGCTCTTTCGTTATCCAATCTTTTCCTGTGCAAAATGCTTTGCAGAAGCAAGCGCTTCGTCAATCTTAGACGGGTCTTTCCCGCCCGCCTGTGCCATGTCAGGCCGACCGCCGCCACCGCCACCCACGATCGGCGCGGTGTGCTTGACCCAGTCGCCTGCCTTGAGGCCTTTACCGATCACATCCTTGGGCACAGACGCGAGCAAGGCAACTTTGCCCTCACCCGCATCCGCCGCCAACATCATTGCCGCATCTGGCTTTTTGCTGCGGATCACGTCCATCGCCGTACGCAGCGACTTCGCGTCTGCCCCGTCCACCTTGGCACAGATCACCGCGTCATCAGCCGACTCCGCGATCGCGCGAGCGACCTCGACGACCGCCTCACCCTGCTGGCTCTGCTGTTCTTTCTGGAATTGCTTGACCTTCTCACTAAGGGTCGAAAGCGCGGACTGGATCTTGTGACGCAAGACCAGAGGCGTCTGCTGCTCAACCATCGCCTTGGCGATCACATCGATCTCGTCACCGAGCTTGTCCGCAGCCGCATCAGCCAACGACTCAGCACGATGCAGCAGGGCCTCAGCCTGAGCGGTTGCTTCGTGCGCAGCCTTGCCCGTGATCGCCGTTAGACGACGCACACCTTTACTCACCGCGTCCTGCGAGGTGATGACAAAGCCCTCGGCATCACCGGTCTTCGCCAGGTGCGTGCCGCCGCAGAATTCGATCGACAGGTCCTGCCACTTCTCACTGTCCGGCTCGGCCAGCAGATCATGCACACCCGCACCGATCGAGACCACGCGCACCGTTGGCGGATACTTCTCGCCAAAGACCGCACGCAGGCCGTTGATCTTCAACGCCTCGGTCTGAGGGGCATAGTCAGCAAAGACCTCTAGGTCCGCAGCGATATCGTCATTGACCTGCTTCTCGACTGCTTCGATTTCTTCAGCTGACAGGGCACCGCCATGACTGAAGTCAAAGCGCGTTTTTTCATCGTCAACAAGCGACCCCTTCTGCATGGCATCCTTGTTCACGTGGTCACGCAAGGCCCGGTTCATCACGTGGGTAATCGTATGATTCGACGTGATCGCGGCGCGGCGCTCGGCATCGACGTGTAGCGAGGCGGACACCGTTGGGTCGTTGGCGTGCAGTTCAAGCTGCCCCTCTTCGACCGTGCCGAGGTGGATATGCACACCACCGATTTTGATGGTGTCGCGCACGCAGAGCTTGGTGATCTCGCCCGCCATCTCGGACGTACTGTGCCGGATCATGACCTCGCCGGTGTCACCGACCTGGCCGCCCGCCTCGGCATAGAACGGGGTCATCTCGAAGACAAACGCCACCTGATCGCCGGGCTCAGCCTCCATCGCCGACTCGTAGACCTCACCATTCATCTTGAACAGCGTCAGCGCATTGTCCTGCTCGGGCATCTCTGTGTTGCCGCGGTAGCCGACGAACTCGCTCTCAGCGAACCAGCCGACGTCCAGGCCTTTCTGAACCAGTTCGAGAAGGGACTGTCTGGCATTGACCCCGGCAACTTCGCCCTTCGAAGTCTCCGCATGCCTGGCCTTGGCTTCTTCGTAACCCGCCTCGTCAACGGAGAGCCCCCGCTCTTCTGCCATGACAACGGTCAAGCTGTACGGGAATCCATACGTCGCTTCCAGATCAAAGGCAGACGCACCATCGAGCTGGTCGCCCTGCTTCAAGCCTTCAACTGCTTTATCAAACAAGCCAAGTCCACGCTCGAGCGTCGCACGGAACGAGACTTCTTCATCTTTCAGTTCTTCCGCAACAAGGGCAGCCTTGCCCTTGATCTCCGGGAACACGTCACCGAAGTTATCGACGACCGCAGGCACCAGCTTGTAGAAGAAAGGCTCTTCAACGCCAAGCGTCTGATGACCGAAGCGAACTGCACGACGCAGGATCGCACGCAAGACCGCATCACGCCCCTTGTTGCCACAGTTGGCCCCATCACTCAGCGCAAACGTCAGCGTGCGGATGTGGTCGGCGATCACGCGGTAGGCGATATTGATCGGGTCTTCGAGCGCCTCTTTATCCGCGCCCGGCTGATAACCACGGGCCCCCGTGATCTTTTGAATCTCCGCAAAGATCGGCTGGAACACATCCGTGTCGTAATTGCTATCGACGCCCTGCAGCACGCGGACGATGCGCTCAAAACCCATGCCGGTATCGACGTGCTTGGCGGGAAGCGGGACGAGTTCGCCGGACTGCTGCCGATTGAACTGGATG
Organism: Phycisphaeraceae bacterium; assembly: GCA_049611445.1. Classification (GTDB taxonomy): domain Bacteria; phylum Planctomycetota; class Phycisphaerae; order Phycisphaerales; family Phycisphaeraceae; genus JAHQVV01. Next base: position 5,942 of record JBMZAP010000126.1, read on the forward strand.
AACACCAGGTTCCAGATCTCGACGACCGTGTCCTGGGCATCGGCATTGACCAGCGATGCGCCGCTCTTGTCCGGGCTACGGTCGTAGTGCAGCTCCGAGCACGGGCCGCACGGGCCGGTGTCGCCCATCTCCCAGAAGTTATCTTTCTTGTTGCCAGGGTGGACGCGCGACTCGGGCAGGAACTGCATCCAGAGTTCCTTGGCTTCGAGGTCTGGTTCCAGGCCTTCACTCGCATCGCCCTCAAAGTATGTCGCATGCAGCCGTTCGGGATCGATCCCCCAGACTTCGGTCAGGAGTTCCCACGCCCAGGCGATGGCTTCTTTCTTGAAGTAGTCGCCGAACGACCAATTGCCAAGCATTTCGAAGAACGTGTGGTGGTAGGTGTCCTTGCCAACGTCGTCAAGGTCGTTGTGCTTGCCACCCGCGCGGATGCACTTCTGAGTATCCACGGCTCGGGTAAAGCTCGGCTGCTCAGTACCGAGAAAATAGGGCTTGAACTGGTTCATCCCCGCGTTGGCAAAGAGCAGCGTCGGGTCGTCGTGCGGCACCACCGGCGAGGACGGGACCTCGGTATGCCCAGCCTTGTCGACAAAAAAGTCGATGAACTGTCGGCGGATCTGCGTGCTGGTTGGGATCGTCTGTGTGGTCATGGTTCTGCGGGCCGTTTCGGACCCGGGATTATACCGCACCCCGATGCCCACCTGTTGCCGCAGGCCGGTGTTTGTCACCCGATACAAAAACGGGCACAATGCGGCCCCCAACCGTGGAGCGCTCCGGAATGCCCGACGTTTGTTTTTACTTTCAGGTCCATCAGCCGCGTCGGCTACGCCGATACAGTGTCTTTGAGACCGAACCGACCTATTTCGACGACGAGGCGAACAGTACGATCCTCCGCCGCGTTGCCCAGAAGTGCTATCTCCCAGCCACCGAATTGCTCCTCCGCCAGATCGAACGCCACGGCGACCGATTTGTCGTCGCCTTCTCCCTCACCGGGCAGGTCATCGAGCAGTTCAAGCGATGGGCCCCAGAGGTACTCGACCACTTTCGACGGTTGGCCGAAACAGGCTGCGTTGAATTTCTCTCCGAGACCTATGACCACAGCCTCGCCTCGCAGTACAGCACAGTCGATTTCGAGCACCAGGTCAGCCGCCATGACGAACTGATCGACGACCTCTTTGGCCAGCGCCCCTCCGTCTTCCGCAACACCGAACTGATCTATTCCAACGCTCTTGCTGAAACGCTTTTAACCTTCGGACGATTCCGCGGCGTCCTTGCCGAAGGGGTCGACGACCTGCTGCAAGGCCGAAGCCCCAACCACGTCTACCGGTCACCCGGCAAGGTGCCGATGCCGACCCTGCTGAAAAACCACCGGCTCAGCGACGACCTGGCTTTCCGTTTCTCCGATCCGAATTGGCCGCACTACCCGCTGAAGCCCGGCACCTACGCGAACTGGCTCGCCGACGCGTCCGGAGATGTCGTCAACCTGTTTATCGACTTTGAGACCTTCGGCGAACACCAGTGGGAGCAGAGCGGCATCTTTGGCTTCCTCGACAAACTGCCCGACGCCGTCCTGGCCAATGGCTGTAAGTTTCTCACTCCCAGCCAGGCCATCGAACGCTACGACCCCGTTGACACCTACGACGCTCCGCAGGTCACCAGTTGGGCCGACTCAGAGCGCGACATCAGCGCCTGGCAGGGCAACGCGATGCAGTCCGCTGCGCTCAACGATCTTTACGCCATCGAGAATGCGATCAAGGCAACCCACGACGCGCAACTCATCCACGACTGGCAGGCCCTCTCGACCAGCGACCACTTCTACTACATGTGCACGAAGTACTACTCGGACGCCGACGTCCACGCGTACTTCAACCCGTACGAGTCGCCCTACGACGCATACATCAATTTCATGAACGTGCTGGACAATCTCAAAGGTCGCTTGGAAGCTGTCGCGTCATAGCGCGTCAAACGCACTCGTAATCAGCTTTTCGTGACCGCAGTAAATGCATTTCTTATGCCGCGGGTTCATCGGCCGATCACACTTGGCGCACTTGGAAACCGTCCGGGTCGCCTTGCCATCTTCGTTGCCGTCCATGAGATCGATCAGCTTGACGCGTTCGATCAAATCTTCTTCCGTGAGACTGGTCTTATCCTGCATCAGCGACCACATGGCCATGCAGATCAAGGACAAACGGTCGACCCGGTCTTCGAGATAACGGAGGTCACTACTGTCGGCCTTACTTGAAGACCCACCGCCGGTGAGGGTGTGGTTCGTCGTGATCCCAAGCGGGGTCTCGGAGTGGAAGCCGAAGAGGTAGGAATTTGACATCGGAGACCTCGGAAGGAATTAGATGACTTCACTGGCCCTCGGGAACGAGCCGAGCGTAATGATTTGCAGGCAGTGCTTCTTCGCCTCAGCGATCGCCTGCTTGAAAGCGTCCTCTTCCTGGTGAGCCATGAGGTCCACAAAGAAGGTGTACTCCCAGTTGACGCGTTGGCTGGGGCGCTTGTCGATGTGCGTGAGGTTCAAGCCAAAGTCATTGAAAACATTGAGCACCTCGGTCAGTGCACCGGGCTTGTGCTCGGTGGTAAACATCAGCGCCGTCTTATCATCGCCCGTTGGCTTGGTGGACTGATGGCCGATGACATAGAAGCGTGTCGTGTTATTCGCGTTGTCTTCAATGTTCTCGAACTGAACACGTAGATTATGGAGCTTTGCGGCAAGCGACGATGCAATCGCAGCGCTGCCCGGCTCGCTGGCGGCCATCTCCGCGGCGCGTGAGGTCGAGGCCGTCGCAATCCGCTCCACGTTGGGGAACTGGCTGGATAACCAGTTACGACACTGAGCGAGCGCCTGCGGGTGCGAATAGATCCGCTGGATCTGCGGAGCGTCGCAGTTGGCCATCAGGTTGTGGTGGATCGCAATGAGCACCTCGGCACAAACCTTGGCCTTGGTATCCGCAAGGGCATCCAGTGACGCGGCGACCGAGCCCTCGGTCGAATTCTCGATCGGGATCAGGCCATAGTCACAGTCGCCACGATCCACCGCATTGAAGATCAGCGGAATATCCGCCAGTTTGTCATATTCGACGGATTGCCCGAATTTTGCGGTGGCGGCAAAGTGCGAGAACGACCCCGGCGGGCCGAGATAGCCGATACGCAGCGGCCGCTCGATCGCGAAACTGCCGGACATCAACTCACGGTAGATCGCGTCGATGCATTTGTCGGGCAGCGGCCCCTTGTTGTAGCCGCGAACCTGCTCGAGGACGCGTTTCTCGCGGTCGGGTACATAGATTGGCGTGTTACCGGCTCGCTTGACCTTGCCGACCTCGACAACGACCTGCGCACGCTCGTTGAGCAGCTTGATGAGTTGCTGGTCCAGCTCGTCAATCTTCGCACGCAACGGTGCCAGGGCCTGATCGTCGGAGGAATCGGGTTGGGCGGGTGTATCACTCACAGCGGCATTGTAACGGCGAGGCCGTCCGATCGGCGATAAAGCCAATGGCCCGATCTGCGGTCTTGAGAACTCTGCATACAGCCATGACGACCACTCAATCCTTCGAGCAATGGTTTCAGCAGGCAGACAGCGCCCTGCCCACGCTCACGATGACGGCTCGCTGGGTGGTCTTCGGGGTCGGCGTCGCACTCTGGCTGGCGGGCGGCAAGCTGCTTAAGGCGGCTGTCATGCTCGGCGGGTTAATGCTGGGCATGATCGCGGGCGGCGTAAGCGTCGCGTTCGTAGACTCCCCCACGATCGCCATCGGGTTCATGATCGGGCTCGGGCTACTCGGCGTCATCGGCGCCTGGCTGATGTTTCGGGCCTGGGTCGCTTTCTCGGCCGCCATTATGTTTGCCGTCGCCGCACCCGCCGCTGTGATCATCTGGCAGGGTGTTCCCGTGCAGGAACTCAGCGAAGACACGCAGCAGGCTGCAGAGCAGGTCCAGCAGCGTTACGACGCGCTGTCCAGCGAACTCAATGATCAGACGAAAATCAAGATCGAGGAACTCATCCAGCAGGGTGACCAGGAAGCACTCACCCAGGCCAACCAACTGATCACCAATCGCGGGCAGGAGACCCTGAATGCTGCAAAGTCTGCCGTGTTCCGCAACCTCGAAGACGTCAAGGCCTGGTGGAACGACAGTGCGACAAGCGTTCAGAAAAATATCGGGCTGGCGATGCTGATCGGGGCGGGGGTCGGCCTGCTCTTTGGCTTCATCGCGCCGAACTATGCCGCATCGATCCAGTCGGCCATGGTCGGAGCGGTGCTGATCGTCATTCCGGGTCGTGAGCTGCTCGCAAGCTATCTACCTGCTGCCACCGAGCTTGTGCCAACAACAGCCCGCGGAACCCTGATCACGCTTGGTCTGATAACCGTACTGGGCATCATGCTGCAATGGACGCTCTATCTGCGCCGTGACGATAAATCGTCATAACCGACGTTGATTTGTGCGTGGTCGCGCACCCGTCGGATCACCCGCAGGAGCCACGCCATGCTGAGCACCCTCGCACAAGCCGCCCCACAAGCTGCTGAAGAATCCACTCGAACCATCGACCTCTGGGCACAGGCACACCATGTCTTCCAGACCAGCGTTGACATCTTCTCGCGCGGCGACACTCTCGCCAGCCCCGGCGAACTCATTCCCGAGCTGGCACAACTGGGTGAACTCTGGGCCATTGTGTTTGTTGTAATCGGCCTGGTCTGCCTGCTGAAGGGATACACGTTCCATAAGATCATGACTGTAGCCCTGCTCGTTGTACTTGGCGCCATGGTTGGCTACCGGATGGGGCTAGAGATTCAGGGCCCGCCGTTTGTGGTTGCCGGGTGCGTGTCGGTACTGCTTGCAGTTCTGGCCTTCCCACTGATGAAATATGCCGTCGCGATTCTGGGCGGATTGTCCGGCGCCTTCATTGGGTCCAACCTCTGGGCCGGGCTCGGACGAGTGCTGGATAGCTCTGCGGAGTCGCGCGTTGCCGCCGAGGGACAGGAAGCCGCATCTGGCAGCATGATTGTGCGTGCCGCCGAGATCATGCCAGCCGATGCCTACTGGGTCGGCGCACTGATTGGGCTGATCGTCTGCGGGCTTGCCGCGTTCATGCTTT
>JBMZAP010000127.1:0-10908 GCA_049611445.1 Phycisphaeraceae bacterium
CTCACCGACACCAGCCGGCAGTTCCCCGGCAGACCCGGCGTGATCTTCTCCGCGATCGCCCATGCGACACGCTCGGCGGTCGGGTTGATCGCCAGGCCACCGTTGCCATCCGTGAACGGCTCGCACTGGTTCAGGTCGTTGTTCTGCCAGGGGGCCAACGCATCCTCGATCAGGCCCTGCAGCAGGTGGAAATCGCAGACGGTCTCGATCTCGTCGAGTTCGGTAGCACGGACGGTGACCTTGACCGGCCAGTTGTGGCCGTGGGTGGGCTCAAGCGAACCATCCGGCAGGCGGATCGCGTGGGCGGCGGCGAAGACAGACTCAACAATAATCTCATACATGGGTAGGTTGCCTTGTCAGAGCACGAAGCGTCAGCGAGTGACCCAAATCATCTGCAGCCGGAATCACTCGCTCACGCTTCGTGCTCGGAGCGATTACCTACACTAACGCTTTATGGCTGCGAAGCAAGACGACCAAGAAGTGATTGTGGGTATCGACCTGGGCACGACCAATTCGCTGGTCGCGGTCTGTGATGCGAAGGGCCCACGCGTGCTACCCGACAGCGAGGGGCGGGCGATCCTGCCCAGCGTGGTCCGGCTCAGCAAATCGGACGGCTCGGCCGAGGCGATCGGCCACGAGGCCCGCCACACCGCGATCGAGCACCCCGAGCGAACGGTGCATAGTGTCAAGCGACTGATGGGCCGGGGCATCACCGATGTGAAGGACGAGTTAGCGCACCTGCCGTATGGCGTGGTCGAGGGCGAGAACAATACGGCCCGTGTTCAGATCGGCGAACAGGTGATCAGCCCGCAGGCGATCAGTGCCATGATTCTGATCGAATTGAAACGGCGTGCCGAGGCCGCGCTGGGGCAGGAGGTTCGCAAGGCCGTGGTCACCGTGCCGGCCTATTTTGACGACGCCCAGCGACAGGCGACACGTGATGCGGGGAGGATCGCCGGCCTTGAAGTTGTTCGCATGGTGAATGAGCCCACCGCGGCGGCATTGGCCTACGGGCTTGGTGGTCACAAACCGAAGAAAGACACTTCGCTGATTAAAGGCAGTTCGGCAGGCAGTGTTTCACTCAGCACCAAGCTCAACCCCGAGGCGTGCAGTTCAGAAGAGTCATCAAACGAATCGACGGACGCCGACACGCCCTCACAGACGATTGCCGTCTACGACCTTGGCGGGGGCACGTTCGATATCTCCATCCTTCGACTGGAACAAACCGAAAGCGGCGCGGTCGATCAGGTGCTTAGTACTGCCGGTGATACGCATCTGGGCGGCGATGATGTTGATCAGATGATCATCGAACTGGTGATGCGCGAAGTGCGCGAACAGTTTGGCGAGACACTCGAGTTCCCCCCGGCGACCCGGCAGGCCCTGCGTAACTTTGCAGAGGCCACGAAGATCAAGCTGTCCACTGAGGACGAAGCGCATCTCGAGATCGACCTTGGTGAAGGCAAGCTCTACCAGCGGACGCTGACGCGCGAGGAACTTGAAGCCTTGGCCAGACCGTGGGTTGATCGTACGCTCGAGGCATGCAAGCTGCCGCTGCGTGGAGCAGGCCTGACGGTCAACGACATTGACCGTGTTGTACTCGTCGGCGGATCGACACGTATCCCGATGGTCGTTGAGGCGGTCGGGCGGTTCTTTGAGGCAGAGCCTTACACGGCACTGGACCCGGATGAAGTCGTTGCGCTGGGCGCCAGTGTTCAGGCGGCCCGACTCGCGGGCATCCAGCAGGGCGGGTTGCTGCTCGACGTGATCCCGCTGTCGCTGGGCATCGAGACGATGGGCGGGGCGGTGGCCAAGCTGATCACGGCCAACAGCACGATCCCCGCGCGGGCGAGCGAGATCTTCTCGACTTATGCCGAAGGCCAGACGAAGGTCGCGATCAATGTGTATCAGGGTGAACGGGAGCTGGTGCAGGACTGTCGTTTGCTTGGTTCGTTTGAACTCACCGGCATTCCGCCGATGCCTGCGGGCCTGCCCAAGCTCAATGTCAGCTTCGTTGTCGATGCGAATGGTGTGTTGACCGTCACGGCGACCGAGGAGCGCAGCGGCCGACGCGCGCGGACGCAAGTCGTCCCCAACCATGGCCTGACGCGAGACGAAGTCGAAGCAATCGAACGCGACTCGTTTGCTCACGCCAAGGCTGACATGACCGCCCACCGACTGATCGACCTGCGCCTCAACGCGAAGCTCGATATTCGTAACATCCAGAAACAACTCGACCGTGTCGGCGATGGGATTGATGACGATTACCGCGGCGAGATCGAGGGTCACATCAAGGCCGTTCAGGGCATGATCGACTCGCCGGACGATGCGGTTGACGCGGATGCATTCCAGCAGGCAATGCAGGACATGGATCACGCGACGATTAAGCTCGCCGAGGTAGCGATTGCTCAGACGCTTAAGGCGGGGCAGTGATGCAGCCGCCGCGTCACACGCGGGCGGACCTCATCTTATAGCGACCGTATAGCTTGTTTGTCCGCCCGGGCGTGTCCCGGCGGCTGCGTCCCTTATCATGCACCCATGCTCTACCGCTGGGAACACGAAGGGGTGGTCGTGTATCGCTCGCCGGTGCTGGATGCGCTCGACATCCCGCATGGCTTTGGCACCAGGCAAGGCGACGATCAGGCGATTGCCAAGGCGATTGATCTCTCGGACCGCGCCTGGGTGACCGTGCATCAGGTGCATGGCCATGCGGTGCACTACGAAGACCATGAACCCCTCACGGATCGCCAGCCGCGTTGCGATGCAGATGCCGTAGTACTTAAGCGGCCGGATGCGGTCACGCGGGTCGTGACCGCCGACTGTGTGCCGGTGCTGCTTGCGGCGACCGATGGCAGCGCGGTGGCGGCGGTGCACGCGGGTTGGCGCGGCTTACTCTCAGGCGTGATCGGCGACGCGGTGGACACACTGGCGTCCGGCTTTGTCGCGGCGATTGGGCCTTGCATCGGCGTCAACCGTTTTGAGGTGGGTGAGGAAGTTGCCGAGAAATTCGATCCGCGTTTTGTGAGGCGTGACCTGGGCAGTCGACCGCATGTGGACCTCCGTGCCGCGACTTATGCCATGCTGCAACGCCTCGGCGCACAGCAGATTGATACGACCGACCGCTGTACTGCAGAGCACGAGGATGAATTCTTCAGCCACCGCCGGGATGTGACGCAAAGACAGTTGGAGTCCACCGGACGGATGGCGAGCGTGATTGGTTTGAAGGCTTAAACCAACCGCTCCAGCACTTTCAACGATGCGGCGACATGGGCGCTGCCGAGCATCGCGTGGCGCTGTGCGGGGGCGGTCATGGCGAGCAGTCCGCGGTAGATGTTCGCGAGGTCCGGCCAATTGCTGCCGGGTGCCAGGCCATAGTCGCGGAGGTAGTGGGCGATCTGCTTGACGGGCTTGGCGCCGTGCAGTGAGGCGGGGCTGGCCCAGTACAGGTGTTCCAGATAGACGGCGTCTTCGACCCAGTTGCCGCAGTGGACGCACGCAAGGTCGAAGAGAACCGCTGGCCCCTCGGGCGCGGGATGCCGTGACATGGCGTTGCCCGGGTGCAGATCGCCGTGGCACCAGAAGCCGGTGTCGCGCTTGCTCCAGACGTCGAGCCAGCCGGGCAGTTTCTTGCTGACCTGTTTGAGGGCTTTGCGCCAGCGCTGCGAGTCGGCGATCGTGTCCTTACTGATCGAAGCCTTTGCGCGTTTGAGCAGGCCCGCCCAGTCGCGCGGCTCGGGGGGATCGCCCATTGGGATCAGTCGCGCCCGCGCGTAGAAATTCGCCGCGGCTTCGGCGAGCAGGTCGTAGGCCTGTGCGCCCCACGCACAGCCAAACGGTCCATACGGCAAGCGCTCCATGACAACCCACGCCAGGTCATACCCACCGAGTTCGCTGCCATGTGCGAAGACGCGCGGGGTGACATCGTCTGATGAGAGTTGCACGAGCCAGCGGCGTTCCTTGGGCGGGACAGGGAACTTGACAACGGCGTCGTGCTTGCCGGTCTCGTCGGTCCAGGTGGCGTAGCCGGTGAGTGCGCCGCCGCGCTGCCAATCCGTACGGAACCAGTTGATGTTGGCAAGTTGGCCTTTGCACAGTTCCAGCAGCACCGGCGCAAGCGCCGCGCCGAAGGGTTGGATGGCAGTTTCTTCGGGCAGGGGTTCGGGTGAGGGCGAGCGGGGCAGGACCTCGACCGGCTCGCGAGGCGGGATCGGTGTTCGAAATGCCTGAGCGGAATCTGCGCCCAGGCTTGCGAGGTGTTCTGGCGTGTCCGGCTGATCCATCAGGCCGCCTTCCAGCTAGGTGTTGCTAGAGAAGAGATCATTGAGACGTGAGACGCACAGGCTACACACTCAAACCTACCTAGCATTCCGGCCCCGGGCAAGAACTTTTTCCTCGAAAGCCTTAGGATCCCCTTCTGCAGTGTTTTATTGACCCCTATGAGGCTCAGGAATGCGTGATCAACGTTTAGAAAAGCTCGCCGACGTGCTCGTGAACTACTCCGTACAGGTCCAGCCGGGCCAGTTGGTGCGGATCCGTGGGGACGAGGTCGGGACGGACCTTCTCGAGGCGATTTACGAGGCGGTCCTCAAGGCCGGGGCCCACCCGCTGCTTCGGATCACGTCGGATGCCTGCCACGACATCTTCATGCAGAGCGCGAGCGAAGAGCAGCTCAAGTACATCGACCCCATCGCGGTTGCTGAGGCGGAAACGATCGATGTCAGCATCTCGCTCTGGGCGGAGGTGAACACCAAGTCAGCGACGCGCGTCGACCCCAAGCGATCCGGCATGACCTCTGCGGCAAGAAAGCCGATCTTTGAGACGTTTATGAAACGCGCTGCCGCGGCCGAGTTCCCGGATCAGTACCCGGGCGTCAAGCCGTTGAAATGGGTCGGCACGCTGTTTCCGACACAAGCCAACGCGCAGGACGCCGAACGGTCGCTGCGCGAGTACGAGGACTTTGTTTTCAAGGCCGGCTACCTTGATCACGACGACCCCGCGGCACAGTGGACGAAGATCTGTGAGCAGCAGCAGCGCGTTGTCGATTACCTCAACGGCAAGTCCCTGCTGCATTTTGAGACGCCTAACGGAACAGACCTAAAAGTGAACGTGGATGGCATGACCTGGATCAACTGTGCCGGTGAATCGAACTTCCCGGATGGTGAGGTGTTCACGGGGCCGAACCTCAAGCACGCCGACGGCGGGGTCAATGGTGTTGTGAAGTACTCCTTCCCAGCGGTGCACAACGGCCGAGAGGTCCATGACATTGAGTTGACCTTCGAGAACGGTCGTGTGGTCGATGCCAAGGCGAGCAAGGGTCTGGACTTTTTGATTGCCATGCTGGATCAGGACGAAGGCGCCCGAAGCCTGGGTGAGATCGCGATCGGCACGAACTACCAGGTCACCGAGTACACCAAGAACACATTATTCGACGAGAAAATCGGTGGGACGTTCCACGCTGCCGTCGGGGCCGGCTACCCCGAGACAGGCAACGACAACCAGTCCGGCCTGCACTGGGACATGGTCTGCGACCTGCGTACCGGCGGGACGATCACCGTTGATGGCGAGGTGATCTCGCGTGACGGGAAGTTTGTGTTCGATGGTTGGCCGGGGAACTGATCATGAAAGCCTATTTGCTGATCACCTCTCTATTTTTGTTGGGTGCTTGCGCGATGCCTGATTCTTACCCAGTGACTCAAGAGCGGCCAGTCGCCGAAACCATGCACGGCGTGGAGATTGTTGACCCGTACCGCTGGTTGGAGGGCGACGAAAAGGCCGAACTGACCGATGAGGTCGATGCGTGGACCACCGCTCAGAACGACTACACCCGCAGTGTGCTCGACGGCCTGCCGGGCCGTGACAAGCTCGAGGCACGCCTGACCGAACTGATGCAGGTTGGGTACGTCGGTGCGCCCTCGATGCGTGGTGACCTGTACTTCAACACCGAACGGAAGGGTGACCAGGACCACGGCGTCGTCTATGTCCGAAAGGGCCACGACGGTACGAAGCGCGTTCTGCTCGACGTGAATACGCTCAGTGACGACAAACTCACCGCGCTGGGCTGGTATAGCCCGAGCCCGGACGGGTCATTGATGGCGTTTGGCCTTTATCAGGCTGGCGACGAGAACACGACCCTGCACCTGATGAACGTCGCGACGGGCGAGTGGCTGGACACGAAGATCGCGGGCAAAGTCGGCGGCGTGCAGTGGCTGCCCGACAACAAGCGGTTTTTCTATCGCAAGCTCGCGGACATCGACAACCCTTACTCAAAGCAGATCAAGCTGCACGTCATCGGCGACGATGCCGCGAACGACCGACTGATGTTTGAGCAGTACAAAGAGGGACCGCTTGCGACGACCTGGGGGCCATTTTTTTCCATGCAACGCGAGGGCAACTGGGGCCTGATCGGTTACTACACCTCGACGTCGAGCAACGATCTGTACCTTGTTGATGTCAAGAAATGGATCGAGTCGGACGAACTCGTGATGACGCCGATCATCGAGGGCGCCGACGCGAACACCTACGGCCAATTCGTCGGCGAACGGCTGCTCATCTCGACGCAAGTCGATGCGCCCAATGGCATGGTTTACGAGGCGGACCTCGTCAAACCTGCCCGGAAGAACTGGAAGGTTCTCGTCCCGCATCGTGATGACATGGTTTTTGAGGGCTTGAGCAATACCAAAGACTGCTTCGTCCTTGACTACAGCACCAAGGCGAAGACCTATCTTGCGCTCATTGACAAGGATGGCAGCAACCTCCGTGACCTGTCGCTACCGGGTATTGGGTCGGCAAGTTTGAGTTCGCGTTATGACCGCAGCGAAGCTTTCCTCAGCTACACCTCTTTCAACGAACCCCGCAGCGTGTATCGATTGGACTTGATCGCGGCAGATGACGCGAGCAAGTACGCACTATGGACTCGGCCTGACATCCCGGTCAACCCCGACCTGCTTGAGGTCAATCAGGTCACTTACAACAGCAGGGACGATACGCCGGTCACCATGTTCATCGTCCACAAGAAGGGCATGAAACTTGATGGCAACAACCCCACGATGCTCAGTGGCTATGGCGGGTTCGGCATCAGTCAGACGCCCTATTTCAGTTCGACGATGTTCCCCTGGTACGAGGCGGGTGGCGTGTTGGCGATCCCGAACCTGCGTGGCGGAGGGGAGTACGGCGATGACTGGCACAAGGCCGGCATGCTCGGCAACAAGCAGAATGTCTACGACGACTTCATCAGTGCGGCCGAGTGGCTGATCGACCAGGGCTACACCAACTCAGACAAACTCGCGATCCGCGGCGGGTCCAACGGCGGGCTGCTCGTTGGTGCGGTGATGGTGCAGCGGCCGGACCTGTGCAAGGCCGTGCTCTGTGGGGTGCCGCTGCTGGACATGCTCCGCTACGACAAGTTCCTCATGGCCAAGTACTGGGTGCCCGAGTACGGCGACCCGGCCGACAAAGAACACTTCGCCTGGCTCAAGGCCTATTCGCCGTATCACAACGTCGAGCAAGGCACGGCCTATCCCGCGACGCTGATCACCGCCGGCGAGAACGACACCCGCGTCCACCCGCTGCACGCGCGCAAGATGGCGGCGCTGTTACAGGCTGCCAGCAAGAGTGACGCCAAAGATAAGCCCATCCTGCTCTGGGTCGACCGTGATGGCGGCCACGGCGGTGGTAAGCCATTGTCCCGCCGTGTACGTGACATCGCTGACCAGCGTATTTTTCTGATGTGGCAGTTGGGTATGCTGGAAAAATAAAGAGCACCGTGGATAACGGTGCTCTTTCAGGGTATTTCTTATTAAGCAGCCCGTTACTCGCCTGCCGCTTCCTTCTGCATCTCTTCCCATTCCTTCTTTGCAGCTTCGAGTTCTTCCTTGAAGGCTTTCGCGGCCTTGGCGTCTTCCTTGACCTCGCTGATCTTGAAGGTGAGTTTTTCAACGCCCTTCAGATCTTTGATTGGGCCCGTGCTGTTGAGCATGTGGTCGCTGGTCATTTCAATCTTGGCGACGTTGTCGGTCCCGGCAACACCCTTGATGTCTTCGAAGCTACCGGGCAGCGTGTAGGTTTCAGTGAAGAGCATGCCGGACAGCATCGCCGCGGCGAACTGCTTCTCTTCTTCGCCAAGCGGCTCGTGGTCTGCGACTGCGGACAGAATCATCGACTCTTCAACGGTGAGCGATGCTGTCTTGCCATCGCGCTTGTACACGAACTTGGCCGGCTGCTGGTCCTCATCGGGGCTTCCCAGTTCGACTTCGTTGATGTCTTCAAAATATGCGGAGAACGTCATGTACGTATAGCCGCCTTCCTTCTTCTGGACGGGCTTACTGAAGGCGACGATGCCCTTGGAGTCTTTGGCGAGCGTCTTCGGGTCCATCTCGTCGAACGGGCTCTCACCCTGCTGCTTGGCCATCTGCATCATCTGGTCGCTCAGGCCGATAGACATGTCGATCTTACCCGAGCCATCAGGCATCACGGTCAGGCCCTGCTTGAACTTGACGCAACCGGTGAGTGAGGCGGTCAGTACCAGCAGGCAGGCCACGAAGGCATATTTGAGGAGGCTTTTCATCGTTTTCCTTTGCATATCAGGGTCTCTTAAAGGGGTCTCTTAAACGTGATTGGTCATGCAGCATACCACCTGTGGTCCTTTGGGATGCGATAATTCTGCGTCTTCTTTTCGCAGATGCGGTAGGCTGATCGGGTACAGAGATGACCGCTGCTGTGGCTTACGGGAAGTTCAAAGCAATGACACGTAACCTCATATTGCTTGCCTGCCTGATTTTCTGTGGCCCTGTGCTCGCTCAGGAACAGGGCAACATCCAGACCGGCATCTTCACAAAGACGTTTGATCAACGAAGCCCGCTCAGCGATCCGGGCGAGATGATCAAGATCACGCGGTGGCCTGAGGACAAACTGCGCGACTATAAGATTGCCGATCACACGTTTCAGCTGGTTGTCCCCGAAGACTACGACGGTTCTGAGGCGTTTGGCCTAGTTGTCTTCATTCATCCCAACAACGCGATCAATACTGAACGCTTCTATGGCAAAACTATTCAGGATGTGCTCGCAAAGCACAATATGATCTGGGTGTCGTACAACAATGCGGGCAACGATGTGATGCCGAACGTACGCCTGGGTCTTGCGCTGGATGCGGTGCACAATATGACTCAGAATTTTCGCATCGACGCGGACCGTGTCTATGTATCCGGTTTATCCGGTGGTGGTCGGATAACTTGCATGGCCGGCATCTATTACCCGCAAGTCTTCACGGGCGCGGTACCGATCGTTGGGACGCTCTATTTTCGCGATGTGAAGCTCCCGGAGGATGAGGCGTTGCGCGCGTTGATCAAACCCGAGCCACCCAAGGGCGCATCGGTCTGGCCGCGTGGGTTGCTCCAGCCTTCGGCCAGACGTCTCGCGCAGATGAAAAAGCAACAGAGATGGGTCTTGCTGGCAGGGGAACTGGACTACAACATGCCGCAGATGCGCGCTCATTTTGAGCAAGGTTTTCAAAGGGATGGTTTTGCGCTTGCGCAGTACTTTGAAGTGAAGGGGATGGGCCACAACTACCCCGAGGCGAAGTGGTATGACAAGGCACTGGAACTGCTTGAGCAGGGGCGGGATGAAGCTGAGCATTTGAAACCGGCCGACGAGCGGACGCAGCGGCTTGCTCAGCGCCGGCTGGATGTCGCGATGCGTGCGTTGCAGCGTGATCGTGAGCGTGGGGTTCGGGCCTTGGAAAGGCTGATTGAAGATCTTCCCAACACGGTCGCCGCCGAGCAGGCGAAAGGGCATCTCCAATCACTTGAAGACAAAAAATAACCGCCTCAACTTGAAGCCGAAGCGGTCCCCCCCCCAAAAAAAAACGGCAGGATGTACTGCCGCCTTATTGATCATCGGCCACTAGATTAACCTGATTTAGTCTGATGCTTCGATTTCTAGGGTTTTTTACCCAGTATTTTTCGGCCTCTAGTCCATTGCGTCTAAGTGAAAACGCCCGCCGCACTACGATGCGCGACGGACGCTTGATGGGGGGCAAATACTTTAAAGAGCAATATTACTCTTTTTGCCTCACGAGTAAATCAGGTGTTTACCCGCGTTCGGTCTTAAATTGTCCAACCAGTTGCTGCAGCGTTTCGGCACGCTGGCTGAGCTGGGTGGCAGCGGCGGCAGCCTGGTTGGTGCCTTCGCTGGTCTGACGCGTCACCGAAGCGATCTGCTCGATGTTGCGGCTGACCTCTTCGCTCGCGGCGGACTGCTCTTCGGCAGCCGCTGCGATGGACTGGACCATCGTGCTGACGTCCTGAGCCGAGGCGACGATCTGCTTGAGCGCGTCGCCGGCCTGCTCGGCCTTCTCAACGCCGGATGTAACCTGTTCGGTTCCCGCGTTCATCTTTTCGACTGCGGTAGTCGTTTCGTTCTGAATCGCCTGGATCGAGCCGGCGATCTCTTCGGTCGCCTTGGTCGTCCGGTCGGCGAGCTTGCGGACTTCGTCGGCGACAACCGCAAAGCCTCGGCCATGCTCGCCGGCCCGTGCCGCTTCGATCGCGGCGTTCAGGGCCAGCAGGTTGGTCTGGTCTGCGATGTCGTTGATGACCGTGATGACCTCGCCGATCTGCTCGCCACGCTTGCCCAGTTCCTGGACCGAGTCAGCGGAGGAGGAGACCGCGTCGTTGATCGAACGCATGCCGGTGATCGTGTCGCTGACGACGTCGCCGCCCTCGGTCGCGATGCGGCCGGACTCGTTGGCGGAGTTGGCGGCGTCGGCACTCTTGCGAGCAACCTCGACGACGGAGGCAGACATCTCTTCAACAGCCGAGGAGACCTGGGTGATCTGCTGGGACTGCTCGTTGGCACCGGCAGCGATCTGCTCGGCAGACGCGGCGATCTCGGTGGAGGCGGCGGCGACTTCAGAAG
>JBMZAP010000128.1:0-10873 GCA_049611445.1 Phycisphaeraceae bacterium
GTCTATGGCAGGCTCAACCTTTGGCACTCTGTTCCGTGTTACGACGGCCGGCGAATCCCACGGGCCCGGCAATGTCTGTATTGTCGATGGCTGCCCGCCCGGGCTCGAACTATCCGTCGACGACCTCATTCCGGACCTGCAACGACGAAAGCCCGGGCAGTCGCGCATTGTCAGCCCGCGTAAGGAAGATGATGCCCCCGAGATCCTCTCCGGCGTCTTCGAGGGCAAGACCACCGGCACGCCCATCGCCATCCTCATCCGCAACAAGGACCAGCGGTCACAGGACTACGGCGACATCAAGGACAAGTACCGGCCCGGCCACGCCGACTTCACTTTCGATGCAAAATTCGGCTTCCGCGACTACCGCGGCGGCGGACGTTCCTCGGCCCGCGAAACCACCGTCCGCGTCGCGGCGGCGGCGATCGCCAAGAAGCTGCTCAAAGTGACCCACGGTATCGAGGTCATCGGCTACGTCGACCAGGTCGGCGATTTGCGCGCAACAGAGATCGACCCTGCCTCGGTGACACTCGAGCAGGTCGAAGCCAACCCGGTCCGATGCCCGGACGCAGGTATGGCCGAGAAGATGGAACAACTGATCACGGATGTCCGCAAACAGCAGGACTCGATCGGTGGCGCATCTACGATCGTCGCGACAGGTGTACCCGCAGGTTGGGGCGAGCCGGTCTTCGACAAGCTCAAGGCCGACTTGGGCAAGGCGATGTTCTCCCTGCCCGCCGTCATGGGCGTCGAGTACGGCGAGGGCTTCGGCGTCGCCACCGCACGCGGCAGCGAGCACTGCGACACCTTCATCCCGGACAGCGACAAGGCCCCGCCGATTGGCACGAAGACCAACCGCCATGGCGGCATGCTCGGCGGGATCTCCTCCGGCGAGCCGATCGTGCTGCGATGTGCGGTTAAGCCCACCAGCAGCATCCCGCAGGACCGTCCCACCGTTGACCGCGACGGCAACGAGACGACCATCGCTACACGCGGCCGACACGACCCCTGCCTGCTGCCGCGGTTTGTCCCGATGGGCGAAGCGATGATGGCACTGGTGCTGGCGGATCATATGCTTCGGCAGCGCGCCATCTCGGGGATGGACTGATCATGCGTTGCAAAGCATGCTCCACAACGTGGAAACTCTCAGGCGGCGATGGGCCGATCGGCAAGGCTGCGCCGGGACACTTCATGATCGTCGTCGTGATTCTTGCCATCCTCGCATTGGTGCTTGGGCTATGGCTGAAGTCAGTCGGCGGGATCGCGATCGGCCTGATCACGCTTTTTCTTTTCGCGATGGCATTGGTGGGCTGCGGCGACAAGGACAAGGACGGAACCTATCAGGGCTCCGAATGCCCCGAATGCGGGACGAGGAATCGTATCCTGCCTTGGCACTTCTAAAAGGTCACGTTACGCCGCGTTTCGCTTGATCTTCTCAAACTGCAGGCCTGCCTTGCCTGCACGCTTAATGCCGTACATGACCTGATCGGCCTCAGTGGTGAGATCAATCGTCTTTGTCCGGCTGGTGACACGCTCGAGGAAGACAGCCCCAATGCTCATCGCGATCTGAGTCTGACTGTCTTTAACGGGGATGACCTTGCCGTTGCAGACGTCGTGCAGCCGCTGCACGAGCGCGTGCGCATCTGCTTCCCGCTCACCCAGCAGCAAGACGCAGAACTCATCGCCGCCCAGTCGCGCAACCAGATCGCCCCTCGCAACGTTCGCTCGGAGCAAATCAGCCGTCGTCGCCAGAACAAGATCACCTGCAGCGTGACCAAACTCATCGTTGATCGGCTTGAAGTCGTCCATGTCAATCATCAGGCAGGCCACGGAGAGATTGGCCTTCGCAGCCTGTGCGAGTAATTGCTGGCCAAACTTCTCAAAGCCCCGGCGGTTCAGCAAGCCCGTGAGCGTATCGCTGAGGGCGTCTTCCTGTGCGGCGGCAAGCATCTCAATATTCTTAGCGAGCTGTCTATCGAGCCGACTGACCTTCGCTGACAACGAAAAAGTATCTACGGCAACACACTGGATGAGCTGATTGACAAAGTCATTGGGCATCTGTGGTGTGCCGCCGGCCGCCTTGCCGAGTCGATTGAATCGCAGCTTAATCTTGCCCAGCAACGTGTTCAGCGTATCGAACGAATCGCTCAAAAAACGGGCATGGACTGCAGCGAGTGTCTGAGACTGACTTGCGGTCGTTCGCTCATCCAGGTGCGGAAGCAAGCCGGAAAAACGCGAGGGCAACTCGGCAAGAAATGCCATATCGTCACTGTTCAGCGATTCATGGTGACGCCCGACCTGCAGGACGATATCCGAGGGGGCATTCCAGCTTTGCAGCATGACCGCACCGAGCTCAGCGTGGTCAATACCGAAGTGGGCGCGTTCCAGATCAATCCAGCTCGACTTACCTTCTGAGCCGGCAAGTTTGTCACGGAAGAAGTCGGGATCCACTGCAAGCAGTACGGGCAGACCAATGTCCTGAAGAAGCCCCAGGCTGTAGGCCTTCTCGGCCTGCTGAGGGCTGATGGTTTCAGCGATGAGTTGGGCGGCGACGGCTTTGTACGCGGAAGACGCCCAGAGAGCGCGGACCAGATCCTGATCAACATCAAGTTGATCGACCATGAGTTGCATCGCCATTGTCAGCGCGATGGTGCGGGTCTGCTTAGCGCCGAGGTGGCGAACGCAGCGGTCGATCGTATCCATCCGGTGGATCGCACTGGAACCGGCAGAATTGGCCACACCGATGACACGGCCGGACAGTACGGGGCACTGCGCCAGCGCATTGATCAGCTGGTCCGGATCGTTCCCGTTGGCCTGCATGACCTTCAGGACCGGGCCGGGATTCAGCGACAGTCGGCCGATCTGGCTGATCGTGCGTTCTCGGCGAGCACGGCGTTGTGCGAGATTCTCTTGAGTCACAAATCGCTCCCCAGCCAGCACCTGGCAGATGCGCGGATACCCCGTTCTGTTTTAGAAATCGGCATTATTGTGGCCCTGATTTAGGCAGAATCTAGACCAAGAGCGGCATAGGGCGATATAATAGGAGTGATATGTCTTTTTTAGGCTACTCCAATCCGTTGACTGCCTCGAGCAGGATTTTCGCGATTCTGATCGTG
This sequence comes from Phycisphaeraceae bacterium, assembly GCA_049611445.1. GTDB lineage: Bacteria > Planctomycetota > Phycisphaerae > Phycisphaerales > Phycisphaeraceae > JAHQVV01. The sequence continues at coordinate 3,114 of JBMZAP010000128.1, forward strand.
TTGATTGGGGGCTGTGGGGAATCAGAAATCACTCCCCAGGCAAGCGATCACACCAGCGGTGACCGGGTTGAGAGCACCCCCGCACCTGTGCCTGTGCCTGCTCAACCTGCACACCTGGTCAGTCCCCCCATGGATCCGCGGGAAGCGATGATCGAGGCATTGGACAGCGGGCTGTTGACCGAGGATATGTCGAACAACGAGAAACTCGCGGCGCTACTCGAGGTGGCCGGCGTGCCCGAGGCGTCTCAGGTGCTGGTTTTTTCAAAGACGTCGCTGCAACTCAGGCTGATCAGCCCGAGCAATCCCCGCGCGATCTATTTCAATGACAATTGCTACATCGGCTACGTGCCCGGTGGTCTCATCGAGTACGGCGACGCCGACCCGGACCCGTCCATTGGCAGCGGCATGTTCGCCGTCGATCCTGGCCACGGGACCGAAGCAAAACTTAAGCCAGACAACTCGTGCCTGAGTTGCCACGAAGGCGCACGCACGAACGGTCGGCCGGGCTTCTTCATCCGTTCAATCTTCCCTGATCCACAAGGCCATGTGATCACCTCCGCTGGTTCAACAACCGTCGGGCATGACACGCCGCTCGCCAAACGCTGGGGCGGGTGGTATGTCACCGGTCATTCGGGGGACGCTCACCACCGCGGCAATCAGGTGACCGTCGAACACCCCAATGGCGATGCTTATATCGACAACGCCTTGGGCTCGAATATCGAAGATCTTTCCGACCGCTTCAACATCGCACGTTATCTGCAGCCCACCAGCGACATCGTTGCACTCATGGTCCTTGAGCACCAGGTACAGATGCACAATCGCCTGACACAGGGCAGCTCCGTTGTTCACGAGCAGTACGAACGCAGTAAAGCCCTTGCCGAGTATTTGGAAGAACCCTTTGATCCAAGTAAAAATGAAACGCTGCAGCGTGTGATCGCTAGTAATGCAGGTCGAATCGTGCGTCAGATGCTGTACTGCAGCGAGGTGCAATTAACCGAACCGGTCAAGGGTACCGACCTGTTCATCGAGCAGTTCCGCGCGAATCGTAAAGAAGATACGCAAGGTCGATCGTTGAAAGACTTCGATCTTCAGAGCCGGCTTTTTAAGTATCGCTGCAGTTACATGGTCTATTCACAAGCCTATGAATTGATGCACCCGCTGCTCAAGGAGGCAGTGATCGACAAGTTGCGCGGCGTACTGGAAGGTGGCGGCGACCCTTCGGTATACGGGCACCTCGACGCGGCTGAACGCCAGGCCATCCTTGAGATCCTGCAAGCGACCGGTGTGCTCTAGTCTATTGAGCCCTCCTGCGGTGAGGCCTGTATAGAATGGCCTTCAAAGGAGCTCATGATGCAACACCCTCTTATCCGTTTAGCCATTTACGTGATGCTGATCAGTTCTATCGTGGGCTGCAGCGCTGGCCAAACGACGCATGACAACGCGCCGGATACCTCAACCATTCAAGCGACGCCCAAGGTCCTGCTCATTGGCGATTCCATCAGCCAGGGCTACCGGGCGACCGTCGTCAAAGAACTTGAGGGCGAGGCAGATGTGCAACGCATCCAGGGCAACGGCCAGTGGGCAGGCCACGGTGTCCTGATGATCGACGAGTGGCTGGGTGATACCGAATGGGATGTGATCCACTTCAATTTCGGGCTGTGGGATATGTATGGCTGGAAGTATTACGACGAGGATCGCTCACCGGAAAGCTATGCACAAAGACTTGAGAAGATTGTGGCAAGGCTCAAACAAACCGATGCAACGCTGATCTGGGCGACGACCACACCGCCCTGCCCAGAAAATGAAGTTTCCATGCGCGACCGCTTTAAGAAACCCGGCGTTGTCACAGCAGAAGTTGAAAAACAATATCTGGACGCCGCCGATCGGGTGATGCGCCGGCACAGGATACGGATCAATGATCTCAACGCACTCGTTCGTGACGACCTTGCCACATGGCAGACCGGACCGGACAACGTGCACTTCACTGCAGAAGGCCGTGAGCGCCTTGGCAAGCAGGTCGCCAAATCGATTCGCGATGCGATCGAAACCCGTTGAACATAATCGCGATCTAAAGGCATGAAAAAACGACGGGCCTTAAGACGACCCGCCGTTTCAAATGCAAAAATACGTTTAATCAGCTCGCCGCTTCGACGCCGAGTTCCTTGGTGACCTGCTCACACCAGTCCTTGATGCGCTGCTCGGTCAATTCAGGCTGGCAGTCGTCATCGAGTGCCAAGCCACAGAACTGGCCATCGATGATGCCCTTGGAAGCCTCGAACTCGTGAGTCGACGGATCGGTGAAGCCGAGCTTGCCGACGGCACCACGTTCGAGCATCTTCAAGTACACAATGCCGATCGCGTCCTGATACGTATCGGGGTAGCCGGCCTGATCGCCAGTGCCGAAGAACAGGATCTTCTTGCCGGCAAGGTCAACGTCATCAAGCTGATCGTAGATATCCTGCCAGTCGTACTGCAGTTCACCGACATCCCATGTGGGGATGCCGCAGAACAGGACGTCATAGTCTTCGAGGTCAGACGGCTCGATCTGGGAGACATCTTCGAAGGTTTCGAAGAAGTCTTCGCCAAGCTCGTCTTTGATCTGCTCGGCGACGGCTTCAGTCTTGCCGGTGCAGGTGCCGTAGAACAGGGCGATACGCATGGTGCTCTCCACAATGTCTGTTGGTCGTGTGCGGGGCCCGATCTTCCGTGACAGGGCTTGGAGTAATCGGGAGATCATAGTCACGCTGGGCGCACAACTCAAGCCAACGCCAGCTAATCCGACAGGGTCGAAAGCTCCCGCCCACGGTAATACCGCAGGGCATCCCTGAGCAGGCGTAGAGGCGGTTTTGGCTTGATCCCCCGCTGCTCTCGGACCTCGGCGCCGATCTGCATGCAGACTGCCCACTGCTTCCGCAGCACCGCGTGGGCCTGCCAAAGCGACCACTGCGGATCGTAGAGATTGGTGGATTCGCTGGTCACGCCGTTGATCTCGATCACGGCCAGCCCTTCACCACGCTTGAGTGATGCCTCGTCGGTGTACCGGATGTCGATTCGGCCAAAGTAAAAGCCTTCCAGCTTCTTCGCCAGTTCATCGATACGGGCTTCGAGTTCGGGCGTGATCAGCCGAGCCCCGTCGCGGAAGAGCGTGCCCTGGCAGTGATTGCCTGCCTCGGCGAGACGGAGTTCTTCGCCTTCTTCCAGCACACGATCAAGATCGTCCGCCCAGCGGATATGGAAGACATCATGCTGGAAACGGAAACGCGGGTGCTTCCAGATGAGCTCTTCCAGATTGGACTGACCATCCCCGATAAGGACAGGGAAGACCTTGTCGGTGATTGAGAAGATCTTGCCACGCGGCTGACTGGGCAGGCGTGTGTAGAAGATGCCACACTCAAGCGGACCGGGGTGATACTGCTGGAGTTGTGCCGGGCCCTGACACTGCTCGAAGAAGCCGGGGATGTCATCCTCAGCTTCGATCAAAGTCACACCCGCCCCACGTTGAGCGGCATCGGGCTTGAGGATCAGCGGGTACGTCCATCCACGATCGGCGATCGCTTGTTGAGTGCATTGCGTTCGATCGCTGATGTCTTCTGCCACAGGGACCAGCACGTGCTTGAGCACCGCAGGGTCATCAATGCGCGAAAGAATATCGCTCTTGGATTCACCCACCACCCCACCATCAGGCATGCACGGGTTCGCGAGTGTCCACAACGTCATCGACCGGTACTTGACCACAATGTAGAGCCAATACGGCACCATCGGCAGGTAGAACTTCCAACCCGGCCAATACTCGTAGCGGACTTGTTTCTGTAAGCGAATCACGAGTTTGCGCCGCCCCTCTTTCGTGACGAGCGACAGCAGCATATTCATGAGGACCATGAGAACGAGAACAACACCAATGAATGCAGGCCAACCACCAAAATCCAGCAAGGCTTGGAACGGCGACCTTGCCGCCTCACCCAACAAGACGACACTCAACAGAATGACCGGCGCCCAGATACACACCGCAAGGAACGTCCAAAGCAGGAATCGCCCCGGCTTGTTACCGGTGACCCCCGCCGCGATATACAGCGGCAGGCGAGAGCCCGGGATAAAACGGCTTGCGAGCACAGCCTTCCAGCCCTTCTCATCAAACCATGCCCCGAGCTTCTCGACGTGACGCGTCGGCACCCATGCTGCGATCGGTCGCCAACGCAGCGCGGTGCGGCCTGCAAAAAAACCAATCATGTAAAGCCCGAAGTCGCCGAGGAAGATCCCGATCAGCACCGCGAATCCACCAACAAAAGGATCGATCTGGCCGGCCTTGATAAACAGACCGACCGCGATCGAGGTCGGGTCTTCGAGGATGAACGTGCCGAGCATGATCACGCTGGCCTTGAGCCAGGGGCTCATCGTGTCGCGAAGCTCAAGACTACCAGGCAGGCTCAGCGTCTTCTCTTTCATCCCCCCGCCGCGATCAAGGGTTGATCGTGTTGGCAGCATCGCAGGGTCATTGTGTGTTTCAAGAAAGGGAAGCAGCGCATCGAGCACACGCCGGTTGCCGTTCTCGGTAAAGACCATCGCGTGGTTGTAGAACGCATTTTCAAAATCATCGTGGGCATAGACCACCAGCTCGCTTTGCTCAACGACCGCGTGGTGCTCATAAGCGACACGCACGGGCGTGAGCAACGGCGGATCGGCCTCGCCGTGGATGATGAGCATCGGCTTGTCGTACTGCTCGAGGATACCGCGATTGGGCCGCTGGTCGGTGTCCCAGAAATTGCGCATAAATGAATGGCGAAACGACCTGTCGCCGAGCAAGCCGAAGTGCGGGACAAACTCGATCCCGCCGACACCGGCAAGATAGCCGACCCCATACTTCAGATGCTCGAAGTAATAATCGCCGCTGCCTTCTTCCGACTGCACGCCAATCGCTGCGAGCATCGTGATCGAACGCACTCGGTCAGGGTCAAGGTCGTAGAGTTGAATCGCAACACCCCCGCCCATGGACCAGCCGAGGAAGTGGGCCTGATCGATGTCGAGTTGGTCGAGCAGGTCCAGGACGTAGCGGGCATGGGCCCGGTTCGAGTAGTCCGGGATGTAGGGAGCGGAGTAGCCAAAGCCCGGGAGGTCCGGCGCGATCACGCGGAATCCTTCGTCAGCGAGGCTGGGGATCAATCCGTTCTCAGTGCGGTTGAAATCGCCACCGTTCCCGGGGCTGCCGTGCAGCAGGACAACCACGGGCCCATCGCTTGGCCCGGCGTCCTGATAGGCGAGCGTGACCGTTTCGGGTGTGACGCGCATTGGACGCTTGGCGTCGCCAAGTGGCTTTTCATCCACCGGGCCGTCGCTGCGCTGCGTGGTGAGTTCGATGGATTGATATCCAGCAGGGATTGGCCCGGGGCCATCACTTCGCAGTTGAACGAGAAACGATGCAACCAGAAGGACAAGGTAGACCTGCCACCAGCGCGGCAGGTATCTGCGGCGGCTTGGCTGTGTGTCGAGTTGTGTCTGCTCGTCACTCACCGCTGAACCAGTCGGCGTTTAAAGTCTTCCCACCGATCCTCCGCCTCTCGATCTGGGCGATCAGGATGATAAGTCAGTCTGATCTGCTCAGCATTGACATCGACCGTCGTATAGCTCACCGTGCGAGCGTCTTCACGGTGCATGCAGACACTCAAGTGCTCCCTGCCGGGCCATTGATGACAATGAAACGCCAACTGATCCTCCGTCAAAGAAAGCGGCATTTCGTCAGCAAACCACGCATCGAAGAGTTCGCGCCGCGGCCCCTCGACCAGATGATCCCCCAAGCCCGAAGAAGTCCACATCATTGGGTCGCCGTTCCATCGCGTGATCTCCACCTGGTCTGCAGGCTCGGTACTACGCCAGAGCATGACCGATCGGCCATCACACGCGACAAGACGGAAAGGCATCATACGATCACGCTCGATGACTTCAAGTCGATCCAATACCTCCTGCACATTGCTCGCTGAGAGCACTGCCGGGATCACATCGCCCCGGCTTCGATCACGGCCCGTCGGTGGGTCTGGGAGGTTGTAGTTGAGCAGCGTGAGTGCAAGCCCGTGCTCATTGACCGCAACCCAGGTCCCACCAGAGCCGGGATCGATCGGCATGACAAAACGTACGCCGTCACGTTCATCTTGAATGGGGGGCAGCGCGGCAGGCCGGCCGTGGCTTTCGTCACGGCTGCAGGCCATGCGGAATCCGTCGGCCTGCTTTCCCATCGGCACGATCGTTACCGTGCACATCCGCTACCGTTCCGATACGCGATCGTCGAGGGGGCTGTCCCAAAATGCTCGGGCAGATCAATCGACAGGGCCCGGGCGATGGTCCCGATGATCGCATTGTGGTGGATGGTATGGCTGAACACGAAAGCCAACTCACGCGCGTGTGTAGAAGGCAGCGACACCAGCGAGCCACAACGGGTCATGCTGGTCAGCACGGTCACCTGGCCGGCAAGCTGCTCGTCACTGATATCTGCTAAACGGGCGGTATGGTGCTTGATGGCGTGTAGTGCGGCGGTCGGGTCGTGCTCGATCGCGGTATCGCGGACACGGTCGTCGTAGTTCACCGTGCCGTGTTCGACACCGCCGAGCCATGCGACCAGGTGATCCAGCACGTGGCGGACGTGCCCGCCGATCGCACCGCACTTGGTGGACTCGGGCTTGATGTTGTACTGCTCTTCATCAACCAGTCGCACGAGGTCGCTGAGCTGCGTCATCAGCTCGGTTAATGGACCGGTGGACCAAGGCACGGTCACGGTCGTGTTGGGTTGATCGTTGGATGCAGGCATTGGCTCAGTCACCAGTAAGGGGCTGGGTCAGTTCGAATTTTCGCGGACGCGAACCTATTTCGCAAGTCAACACGTGCAGTATCGGTCTAATCACGTGGCCGGCCGCGATATTCCATCATGACAGCAACCGAATCCCGCGTGATGGACGATGAGGGCGGATTTTCACAGGAGAGAGAATGATTCTTTAATCGTTGGCCCCGAGACGACGAATCGAGTCAAGGTCGGCCCGCAGGATCAACAGGTCACCATCGCGAAGAACCTGCCCGGTCACCTCGATCGGGTCGGCGATGTATTCGTAGTGCGACTCTGGGAAGGCCTTGCCCTCCGCATCGGTCAGCAGATACGCCGCGGTGTTGCCCGCCTTGTCACGCACCAGCAGCATCGGCGGGATGCCGCCCTTGATACACAGCGTCGCGCAGGTCTTGTGCGTCTTCCCATCGCCCGGCTGCATCACGCCGAGATAGCACTTAGGATCGACGATCTCGCCACGGAGGGTGTGGGTGCCGAGGTTAATACTGTTTCTTGTGAGAGAAGTACGGTCAGTATCGAGCCTAAAATCGACTTCATCTAGTAACTCGATTGGCTCGTAATGATTACTGTCAATCTCAAGAATTCTCCGACCTTCACGCTCAATCAAGAAGCCAGTCACTTTACGCGGTTGACTAAAGTCAGCTCTTCTTAACTCCTTAAAGATACGCCTCTGCGCGCCGGTCTTACCCTGTTCAACAAGTAAATATGTATCTTGTTTAGCGACAAGCAGTGGATAAGGTTCATCAACAATGTACCCTTCAATTGCTACAGCATGCCCCGTCTCCCAAACTCCATCCCCCGGCTCGCGATGCTGCTGCGCGATCACTGCGGCAATACCCACCGCCAGCACGATGTTGCCGACCAGCCAAGGCACGATAAACCGCCTGATCGCCTTGGGCAGCGGCAGATAACCGACATAGAACGGATCGCGTTCGGC
>JBMZAP010000129.1:0-10845 GCA_049611445.1 Phycisphaeraceae bacterium
GCCTGCCGCGATCTCACGCAGCTTACCGATCGCCGCGGCCATCGTGTCACGGTCGATCGAGTGGACGTTGACGGGCTTGCCGGGTGCTTCAATGAGCGTGATGGTCAACTGCCCGCCGAGGTGCTCGCGGAACTCGTCGAGGCCGTTGAGCAGGGCGTCGGCGTTGTTCATCGCGGGGTGGTAGAGATCAAAGCCAAGGGTGCTGAGCGTATGGCGGATGTCTTCTGCGGTATCGGGATCAAGCATCCCCATCAGTTCGCAGTAGGTCACGTCGAGGGCAAGGCCCAGTGCGACACCCTCGCCGTGCTTGATGGCGAAGTCGGTGAGCTGTTCAAGCTTATGCCCGGACCAGTGTCCGAAGTCCAGCGGCCGGGCGGTCGTCATTTCAAACGGGTCGCCGCCGAAGGCAATGTGGTCCAGGTGCAGGTGTGCAGAACGCTGGATGACGTCGTCGGCCAAGGCCGCATCGCGTTGCCCCAGCATGTCGGCACGCTTGCTGATCAGACGGTAGAGCCCGGCGTCTTTCAGCAGGCCTACCTTGACCGCTTCGCTCAGCCCGCTGCGCCACTCGCGGTCGTCGAGTGTGTCCAGCAGGGTGAGGTCATTCACGACGGCCCATGGCACGGCGAAGGCACCAATGAAGTTCTTCTTGCCGAACATGTTCACGCCGTTCTTCACACCGACGCCCGAGTCGGCCTGTGCGAGCGTGGTGGTGGGCATACGGACCAGGCGGATGCCACGGTGAGCGGTCGCGGCCGCGAAGCCGACCATATCGAGCACCGCACCGCCGCCGATCACGAGGATGTAGCTGTGTCGATCGATGTGGTGTTTGTCGATTTCGCCGAGGAATGTTTCGAGGTTGCTGAGGTCGTTCTTGCACTGCTCGCCGCCGGCCACGGCACGGAAGCCGACCAGTTTGGGTAGCCGCTCGGCGTGTGCAGCGAAGTAGCTTTCAATCTGCTTCTGGAGCCCGGGCATGGCCTGGACCATGCCCTGATCGACCGCGACGAGTACTTTCTGTGCCGACCGGCCATCGATCTCAAAGACGTCGGCAAGCGTGGTATTGTCGGCGTCAAACGCGTCACGCGTGAAGCGGACGCGGTGGGGCAGGGATAGCTGGATATTCGGGTCGTGATGCAAGGCAGGCCTTTGGTTGAATCAATTATGCCGTGGCGGTCGCGGCGTCGTGTAGTTTTTGCAGGTCGTCCCAGTAGTTGGGGTACGTCTTATTCACGCAATCTGGGTCGTTAATCGTGACCGTGCCCGCAGGCGCGGCCAGCCCGATCACACTGAAAGCCATGGCCATCCTGTGATCGTCGTAGGTATCGACGGCTGCGGGCGTGAGGACATTACCCTCGGGTGGGGTGATATAGATGTCGTCGCCCTCGATCTCGACCCTGGCCCCGAGTTTGGTCAGTTCAACGCGGATTGCCTCCATCCGGTCGGTTTCCTTCACACGCAGGTTGCCCACCTTACGGATCGTCGTGGGCCCCTCGGCGAGGATGGCCAGGGCGGCGAGCGTCTGGGCCATGTCAGGCATCTGGTTGAGCTTGACATCCACACCCTTGAGCTTGCCGCTGGCCGGTGCGCTGATTGTGGTCGAGTGTGTGCGCTGGTGAACGTCGCATCCCATCAGGCCGAGCACCATGCAGAAGTCAGCGTCGCCCTGGACAGACTCGCTGCCGAGGTTTTCGATGGTGATTGTTGAGCCGGGCACGGCGGCCGCGGCGGCGAGGAAGTACGACGCGTTGCTCGCGTCAGGCTCGATCGTGTACGCCTTGGCCTTGTACTCGGCGGCGGTCACGCGTACCGCATTCTTCTTCGGCCCGCCCCATTCGTGCCCGACGCCGAAGTGCTTCATCAGCTTCAGGGTCATCTTGATATAGGGCAGCGAAGTCACCGGGCCGTCAAACGTCAGCGTGACGCCGCGCGGGGTGCAAGGCCCGGCGATGAGCAGTGCGCTGATGAACTGCGAGCTGAGCGTCGGCTGGAGCGTGATGAACCCGCCCTCGAAGTACGGGCTGTCATTGATGCGCAGCGGGGGGAAGCCTTCTTCGCCGAGGTAGTCGATTTCTGCGCCGAGTTGTCGCAGAGGTTCGACGAGTTCGCCGATCGGCCGCTCGCGCATGCGTGGGATGCCGTCAAGGGTGTACGTGCCCTGTCCCAGGCACAGTGCCGCGGTGAGGAAACGCATGGCGGTGCCGGCATTGCCGAGGTGTAGCTCAGCTTCCTTGCTGGCAACGTTGCCGCCTTGGCCAGTGACGGTGACACGCTTGGCGTCTTCGTCGATCTCGAGTTCAAAGCCGAGCGTCTGCAAGGCCTCGAGCATCCGTCGGGTGTCGTCGGCAAAGAGCACGCCGTCGAGTGTTGACGGGCCGTCGGACAACGCCGCGATCAGCAAAGCCCGGTTTGTCAGGCTCTTACTCCCAGGCGGGGACAGCGTCAGGTCAAAGGGCTTGACCGGCTCGATCAGTTTCGACTCAGACACGATCGCCTCACTTCGCCTTGCGGAAGACCGCGACAATGTTTTCGACCGGGACGACGAACAGGCGGTTGTCGCCTTCAAAGTCCACGGGGACCGCATCCTTTGGCGAGAACAGCACCTTGTCGTACTGCTGGATCGGGTAGTGATCGTCGTCTTCGACCTCGGCAGAGACCGCGACGATCCGCCCGGTCAGCGTGGGGATCTCGATCTTGTCCGGCAGGTGGATGCCGCTCTTGGTCTGCTTCTTGTCCTCGTCTTTGCGGATGAGGAGTCGGGCACCGACCGGCTCGACGATTTCGAGCTCTTGTTTCTTCGTAGGGGACGTTTCAGCCATTAGTAGATTTTAACGCAAGCGACCCATCCGGGTCTGCACCACTCAGCGCGGGCCATAGACAAGCTTGCATTTGTCCGGCGTTCGGCCGTGCTCATCGAAAAGCATCAGTTCATTCGGTGCGTCTAACTTGAGCCAGGCGTTGGGCAGGGCGCACCGCTCGTAGGGGCCGACAATCCTGCCTTCCCGGGTCTGTTGCCAGTACCGGCCGACGTGGTGGCCGTTGAGTACGATCTGGCCCTTACTCATGCCATTGGGCTCGAGGTACAGCGGGGCGTCCAGCGAGTGGACGGTGAAGTTGCAGCCCAGCCAACTCGGCTGGCTCGGCAGGGTCTTGGGGACATCCCGCCAGGCACTGTCATCGAACGAGGGGATGGTCCACGGGGCAAAGGCCCAGCCCTCATGGGGTGTCGCACTGCCGGTCGTCTGATGGAAGCGGACATGCTTGTCGATGTTCACGCCCTTGGCCAGCGGTTCGAGCAATGCGAGCTTGATCGTGTTTTTGCCGCCGGTCATCGCCTCGATCTCGGCGGGGTCTAAAAGCAGTCGCGTTTGTCCTTCAGCGTAGTAATGGACGGGCACATCGTTGATTGAGACGGTGCATGGCTGCAGCCCATCGATCTCCAGGATGACAGGCTTACGCGACTCGGGCTTGATCTCCCAGCACAAGGCCTCTGACATCGGCAGTGCACCGGCTCGCTGGTGATGCGCGTAACCGGCTGCCGAAAACGGATTGCCCGCAGGATGTTTGATGACCTTGGGCTTGCCCGCCTTGATTGGCTTGACGTAATGCAGGTGGTCAGGCACGCCCTTTGGATCGCTGCCGATGCCTTGCCCTTCGCTGCAGCGTTGCAGTGCGTCTGCGAGGACGACGGTGTTGCCTGAAAGCTTGACCTGTGTAGAGCCGGGCTCGGCACCTTCGCCTGTTCCAAGGAGCTTGGTGAGTTTGCCGCTCTGGTAGATGTGCAGGCGGTCGCCGCCCGTGTGTGGCAGAATCTTGCCGGTACTCGGCTTTCTGTTGGCAAAGCGGTACCAACCGTAGCCGAACGCCTGCCCAAGTTCTCCCAGAGACGCGGGGCCGTCAATGGACGCATAGCGTTCATCTGAGCCGTCCACGAGTGTTTTAAGTGAAAGTGCCTGCCACTTACTGAGTCGCGGAGCTTTTGGTGTTGCGACCGGGCTGATGCGTTTGCGCGAGACGGCTCCATCAGGCGTGATCGTGAATTGTGTGCCCCATCCTTTCAGCGGAACGGGTGTTCCTGCGTCGTCCATCCCCTCACAGCCGATGATCAAGCCATCCGCGTTGCGGTAAGCGGCATCGATCTGGTCATGATTGAGGACGGCGATATGGATGGGATCACCCTCAATGACCACGGGCGTTTTTCCGGTGGGTACAGTGACAGTGTGGTGTTCCCCGTCGATCGACACGTCACCGGTCGCGCCCGCAGGGCCGAATACGATCAGCAGTGTGCGATCGATCAACGCCCAAGGGCTCAGGCTGGTGTAGTCGAGGGTCGTACGCCCCCCAAGGCTCGTGTTAAACAATGCCCATGCGGCTCGCTGCCCGTCATGGGGTATGTCGAGCGTCAGCCCGTTGCCCAGCATCAGTTCGGTCTGCTTGGACTTGTCGCTGGCCGACTTGATCAGCATGACCAGCTCACCTTGGCTGGACTTCTGGTGCAGCATGGCAGTGGGGTGGTCTGCCTCGTTGAGTGCGATCGTGGGTGAGGCCGCAGACTCGCTACTGGCCAGGATGTTGCCGAAGTGACTGGCAAAGGTGCAGATGCGCTTGATGGCCTGGTATGTTTCGCCTCGCTGTCCGGACTCGCCGAGTGGTGTATTCCATTCGGCTTGGCCAAGCATGCCTAAGCTCAAGCCGCCGTGAAAAGGTGCGAGATTGAATTGAGCTCCAACGCCGATCAGGCCGGCGATTCGGTAGGCAAGTGTGTCGGCATCAATGTGTGCAGGTTTTTCATCGCCCCATGTGACTCGTTTAGATGTCTGTAGATGGGAGACCATTGCCGGCACCTCCGGCTGGACCGCCGCGAGTTGCCGCATCATCGCAGGCAGGTCGGTCGCACCTCGCCACGTATCGATTGTTCCCTCGACGGGTTGCCAGAGATTGTTCGCGTTGGTCAGGGGTACCGCGCAGCCGTGCTGCCGCAGCATGCTGACCAGGCGCGTGTTGTAGGGCTGCTCGTCATCGTGGCACTCCCATGCGTGCTCGGCCTGCATCATGATGATTGGCCCGCCGCCCTCGCCTTGGTACCCGCCCGCTGCGCTTCCGGGCGTATAGCGATAGCTCGACGAACCCGATGGGCCTGCCGAAGTCACCTGCAGGTCAGCGACCTGCTCCATCAGCATTCGGATATACCGGTCAACGGCTTCCAGATACAGCGGCTCGTCTTCACGGAATCTGACACGGTTGTCTTTCTTGTCGCGGATGCCGTGCAGGTAGGCGGGCAGGCCGCCGAAGTCATACCCCTCTCCGACGAAGGGGCCCGGCCGAAGAATGACATACAGCCCTTCTTCGGCTGCAGCCTGAATGAAGCGTCGCAGATCGTGTTGTCCCCCAAATTCGAACACGCCGGGCGATTGTTCGTGCAGGCCCCAAATCACCGGCGTCTCGATACAGTTCAGCCCGGCCTCGCGTGCAGCTCGCAAACGCGAGCGCCAGGCCGCTTGAGGGATGCGTGCATAGTGGAGCGAGCCGCTGACCAACCACACCCGACGTCCGTCAATCGAGAAGCTTCGGCTGTCGTACGAAACCAGTGGCATGGGCAATCCTGGCGGTTGTAACACAAAAAACACGATCGGCGTCTGAACAAGAACAGTAGGCACGCGTACTAATAAGATCAACCTGAATCGCGTATTAATCGTAAAATTATCAGGTGTCAGGCAATTGCCCGATGGTGCATGGTGTACCTGCCCCAACCCTCCTCCGCTTTTTGAACGAGCAACTGTATGCGAACGAAGACCCAATCTTTGACCGGGTGCAAGGCGTCGCTGGGCGTATTGGCAATGATGGGGTCGTTTGCACTGGCCGGTTGCCACGGGTCGGTGGAGAGTCTGGATCAGCGTGTTGCCGAAATGATCGCCGAGCGGCAAAAACTGGCGCTCGGGGCAGAGGGTGTCAGTGATGCAGCGGTCGCTACCCCAGACGACCGTACGGCCGTTGGTCTCTACGACGAGCAGCCGGCGACCAACAATCCCGCTGCAGGGCAGTTGCCGGCTAAGCCGACAGCCGAGGCAGAATCAGAAGGGATTGTTGTCGACCCAGCGTTCGATGGCGACTCGATCAAACTCGATCTGCCTGCGCTCCTTGCTTACGCCATTGAGCATGCGCCGGAGTATCGACGTGAGAAGGAGCAGTTGTTCCTCTCGACGCTTTCGCTGATTATCGAGCGTCACCTGTGGGGGCCGCGCTTTTTCAATACGCTCTCGGCGGACTTAAGCGGCACGCCCGAGTCCGGCGATTACGACACAGCGTTGGATATTGTCAACGACTTCACCGTTACGCAGCGTCTGCCCTATGGCGGCACCGCCTCCGTCTCTGCACTGGTCAACTACACCAATCTCCTGCAGCAGGCCAGCACCACCACGACCGCTGATGAGCTGCAGAGCAGCAGTATCAACGCTTCGATCAACCTGCCTCTTCTCCGGGGTGCGGGGATGGTCGCTCGCGAGGACCTGATCCAGGCCGAGCGTGACTTGATTTATGCTGTGCGTGACTTCGAGCGGTTCCGTCGCGAGTTTTTTGTCGATATCTCAAGCACGTACTTTGTTCTGCTGCGTCAGCAAAGGCGGATTGAAAACCAGCGTCAGCAGATCGAAGGCCTTGAACGCCTCGCTGAAGAGCAGGCCCAGCTACTGGAAGCGGGGCGCATCCCCGGTTTTGAAGCCGCTGACGCCGAGGCGCAGGTGCTCTTTGGCCAGTCCAACCTTGCGAGCGTGATCGATGATTATGTTTCGTCACTGGACTCGTTCAAATTGCGGATCGGGATGCCGGTCAGTCAGCCCTTGGACATCGTCTCCGCCGAGATCGAGGTGCCCCGCCCGGCGCTGGATTCTGCAGAGTCGATCAAGATCGGCCAGGCCGTCCGCCTGGACCTGCAGACGACGGCCGATCAGGTGGACGATGCTCGACGTTCCGTAAAAGTTGCACGCAATCAGTTGAGAGGTGATCTCGACCTTAATGCAGGCATCGATCTGAATAGCGATACCGACAGCGATATCGATGGGCTGGACCTTGAACTGGGAGACAGCGACTACAACGTCGGCCTGGAGTACTCGGTACCCTTGGACCGAAAGATCGAGTTCGCCCAGTACCGCAGTGCTCTGGTAGACCTTGAGCGAGCCGAGCGGGACTACCGGGTTGCCCGGGATCGTGTTGCGCTCGATATCCGTGACGCCAGCCGTGAGATCGAACGGGCGACGCTGACGCTGACACTGCAGACACGTAACGTCGAGTTGGCCGAGCGTCGCGTCGAGAATGTCAAGATCCTGCGTCGGCGTGGCGAGGTGCCGCCCAGGCGTTTGATCGAGGCGGAGGAAGACCTGCTCGACGCGCGAAACCGCAGGGACGAGGCGCTGGCCGACCTGCAGACAAGCGTCCTGAACTACCTGCTCCAGACCGGGCAGATGCGTGTCGATGCGCAGGGGCGTTGGCTGGCACCGGGTACGCTGAAATCCGAGGCACCTGACGAGCAGGCCCCGGACGCGGCTGAACAGGCTGAATAAACTTACACATACACGCGTTAGACTGAAAGAAGTTTTATGGCGACGAGCCGCAACAACCTGATCCCGTTCAGCCTCAAACACCGGGGCATGACGCGAAGTGCACTGCTGACCATTGCAGTGGTCGTTGTCCTTGGCGGTGGACTCTGGCTGGTGATGAGTGGTGTGATCGGTGGAGACAGCGCGGAAGACTTTGGAGACACGCCCCAATGGGACGAAGTCCGTCTTGAAGCGATCCCGATTACGGTTGTTGCCGAGGGCGACCTCGTGGCGAAAGACAATACCGACATCGTCAATATCATCGAGCACCGAGATGACGAGCGCATCAAGCGGATTGTCGAGGAGGGCACCTGGGTCGAGAAGGACGATTTCCTTTACGAACTCAGTGCGCCGGGGCTGGTGACGGACCATGAGGATGCCGTCGCGAAAGTCCGCGAAGGCGAGGCAGAACTCGACGAGGCCAAGGCCAACTTGGAGATCGAGGTCGATACTGCTGCCAGTCAGGAGGCCAAGGATCAACTCGCCGTCGAACTCGCCCATCTGGCACACAAGCAGTGGGAGCAGGGCACGCACCCTCAGGAGGTTCGTGACCTTGAGCTCGCCCTGGAGAAAGCCCAGCGGGAATTGGAGCAGGCCCAGCGCGAGCTGAAGTTCAGCCAGGAACTGTTTGCAGAGGAGTTCATCAGCCGAACGGAGCTGGAGCAGGACGAGATCCGTTTGATTGAGGCGGAGAACGCGCTAGAGACCGCCAAACTCGATATCCGTGTCTACAACGACTACGAGAAGGTCAAGAGCGAAAAGGAAATGCTCAGCGAGATCAAGCAGGCCGAGGAAGAACTCCGGCGCACGATCAGCAAGAACAAAAACAAGCTCAAGCTCTTGAAGGCAAAGGTGACCAGCCAGGAAAACGAACTGATCCAGCGTAAGACGCGGATGGAAGAACTCACTTGGATGCGCGAGGCGATGATCGTTAAGGCGCCCATCGCGGGTCTGGTGATGTATTCATCAACGATCGGCAGTCGACGCGAGCGCTGGTACCCAATGCGTAAGGGTGCGGAAGTTCGTGGCGGTTGGCGCGTGATGGTGATCACCAATACCCGTGAGATGCTCGTCAATCTCTACGTGCACGAGTCGCGCATCAACGACATCGAAGCAGGCCAGAAAGTTGCGGTCAAGGTGAACGCCAGGCCTGATGAGGTCTACATCGCTGAAGTGATCGAGAAGAAGAACAGCGCAATTCAGGAAAACAGTACCAACCCGCACCTTCGCCAGTATCAGGTCATCGCAGAGATGCCCTCCGATCTTGGGGAAGGGATCCGCCCTGGCATGAACTGCAGTGCCGAGATCTTTATCCGTGAGATCCCCAAGGCGTTGGCGGTGCCGATCCAGTCGGTGCATACCGTCGGTCAGGAACACTTCGTGTACGTCAAGGCGCCGGGCAACAAGGTCCGCAAGCAGGCGATCGAGATCGGCGGATCCAGCGACACGCTCGTACAGGTCAAGTCCGGCCTGGAAGCGGGCACCCGCGTGCTGCTGCGCAATCCCCGGCCCGGTGAGCTTCTCACGGACGCACCTGCGTCGGAGCCTGTGCCAGCCGCCGACAAGCCTGCCGAGACGGCCGAGGCGATCTAAAACCTCCAATCTGACGGAAATCTAATCCTCGACAAGGCTGCATCCGTCGCAACGCCATCGGGTTTTGGTACACTTAGGGATTCCCCCTAACGCACCGGAGCGATTGTGCAGGAAGCGATTAACAAAGCCGCCGCCCTCGTCGAAGCCCAGGCGTACATCCGCCGCTTCGAGGGTAAGCAGGTCGTCGTCAAGGTCGGCGGGTCGATTATGGACGACCCGGAGGCGCTGACGAACCTGCTGCACGATGTGTGCTTTATGCACGCTGTAGGCATGCGGCCGATCGTGGTGCACGGTGGGGGCAAAGGCATTACCGCGGCGATGGAAGAGGCCGGCCTCGAAGCCCAGTTCGTACAGGGGCGACGCTATACCGACGACCGCACGCTGGCGATCGCTGAGCACGTGCTGGTCAACGACATCAACGCCGGCATGGTCCAGACCATCGCCGAAGAGGGCTATCAGGGCATGGGCCTGCACTCTTTGTCGAGTTGTGTGGTCTTTGGCAAGCGCCTGTTCCTCGAAGGCGAGGAAGGCCGAAAGATTGACATCGGCTCGGTCGGCGAGGTGACGAAGGTCAACGCCGAATTGCTCAGTGCGATCACCGAGGCGGGCATCATCCCTGTGATTGCACCGATCGCCCGTGATCAGGCCGGTGGGAAACTGAACATCAATGCCGACTCCGTGGCCGGCCACGTTGCCGCTGCGACTCAGGCCGAGAAGCTTGTGCTTGTCTCAGACACGCACGGTATCCGCCGTTCCGACAACCCTGACGATCTGGCCAGGCACCTGGACCGCGCGGAGATCGATACGCTGATTGAAAGTGGCATCATCTCGGCAGGGATGCTGCCGAAGGTTGAGGCTTCGCTAACCGCACTCGAAGGCGGCGTGACCAAGGCCCACATCATCGACGGCCGAATCTCTCACGCATTGCTGCTTGAGGTATACACCGACGCAGGCGTCGGTACCGAAATCGTTTTGTAATTGTCCTGCTTAGCTCCCGCTCAATTGGGCGGGGTTGATTGTTATTCCATTGATAAGGCGGACCACCATGTCCAACAACACCGCCACTCAGACAGAACCTGTGACGCACTTCCTTTCTATCAAGGATTGTGAGCGTGAACTGCTCGGCCGAATATTCGATCTCGCCTATGAACTGCGTGGTCAGCGAGAGCAGGGCATCACCAATGAGCCGATCCTCAAGGGCAAAACACTGGGCATGTTCTTCGAAAAGCCCTCTTTGCGGACGCGCGTCAGCTTTGAGCAGGGGATGTATGAACTTGGCGGTAACGCGATCGTGCTTGACCAGAATGAAGTTGGATTAGGTAAGCGCGAGTCCGTCGCGGATTTCACACGCGTCCTCAACGGGATGGTGCATGGTATTGCCGCACGTGTCTACGACCATCAGCATCTGGGCGAGATGGTCGAGCACGCGACCGTCCCCGTGATCAACATGCTCAGCGATGTCGCTCACCCCGCGCAAGCTCTGGCCGATGCGATGACGATCATGGACGAGTTTGGTCGGGACCTGAACGGCAAGCACGTTGTGTTCGGCTCCGTCACCAAGGGCATGGAAGTCGTCAAGGCCTGCGAGGCTGTCGGCAGCCAGTCCGGTGCCACCTCCAAGCCGGTCGTGATCGCGGTAAGTGGCCAATGCACCCCGTAC
>JBMZAP010000130.1:0-10504 GCA_049611445.1 Phycisphaeraceae bacterium
TGACCGGCCTTGGCCTGACGATTCTGGCAAAGCCCCGTGCAGTGGTCCGTTGGCTCAGTGACTCGGCGTACTGGGTTTATCTTGTCCACCTGCCGCTTGTGGCGTTATTGATGATCTTGCTCAAGGACTGGTCGGTCGGGCC
This sequence comes from Phycisphaeraceae bacterium, assembly GCA_049611445.1. Lineage (GTDB taxonomy): Bacteria > Planctomycetota > Phycisphaerae > Phycisphaerales > Phycisphaeraceae > JAHQVV01. The sequence goes on from JBMZAP010000130.1 coordinate 143, forward strand.
GTGGGTTAAGTTTGTCCTGATCGTGGCCGTGACGTCGGTGGTCACGCTGGTGAGCTACCAGTGGTGTGTGCGGTATACCCTCATCGGTCGTTGGCTCAATGGGCCCAGGGTTAGGCCGGCTGCGGAGGTTAAGGCTGCTGATGGGGGCTAAGCTATTTTCTTATCTGGGGCTATTGGCCCATATTTTTGCAGGAAGGGAGCTTTGATGCGTCGTTTAACAGTTTGCTGTTTGTTGTTGATTCTGTTCGCGAGTGGTTGTTCGACACCGCGCATTGATTACAGTCAGGCCGAGGCAAATAAGCCCGGCTCAACCTTCCTGATTCTCGGCTTGTGGAACTTTTTCTCCAAGGGCCTGGTAGACGTCACGGATGAACTCAACGACGAGGGGTACTACGCTCGGACACTCTCGGGTTACGCTTGGAAAGACATTCGCGATCACATCATCCGTACTGAGCGTGCAGGTGAGCTGCGTCGACCACTCGTGTTGGGCGGGCACTCGCTGGGCGCGGACAAGGCGCTGAAGCTGGCAGCCGATTTAAACGAGGTCGGCATTGCGGTGGATTATGTCGTTCTGTTGGATGCGACCAACCCGCCTGAGGTGCCCGGCAACGTGAAACGCTGCCACAATATCTTCCTGTCCCACCCGAAGACAGACTGGATTCCCGCGTTCCGTGGTATTGCCGTTGTGGCGGAGAACCCTCAAACACAACTCATCAATTTCAATGTTCGTGATGCGGAATCCGGCCCGCTGAGTGTTATCGATTTCAACCATTTCGACATCGAGAGCGATCCGGATATCCAGGCATTGATGGTTGAACTCATCCGTGCGCATCTCAAGGGGGATCCGGATATCGCAGCAATCTTTCCCGGCAAAGTCGATACGCAATCCAATTAATTCCATCTTTTCGCAAGCATCATGCACATCGTTGGATCGATCATCCCGTTCACTGACGACAAGACCCTGGAATGGGTCGATGGGCCGCTGGTGATCGTGGTCGTATCGGTTTGGGCCTATTGGTTCCTCGTCGTTTTTCTTTCGTTCTATCGTCGATGGAAGACGGGCCAGCGAGGCGCGATCAAGCCGAGGCGGCGTGCCGACCGTTGGCTGATGCGTGGCTGGGCGATCGTGATTATTTGCTGGAACGCATTCCCCGTCGTGGCCCTGCGTAAGGACGAGCCGCCCTGGGGTCCGTTCGCCTCTGCGTTTGAGATGCCGCTACTTGCGGTGCGATGGGGTTCGGCTGCTGTAGTTTTATTCTGCCTGCTTGCGACCGGTTACTGTTGGTACAGCATGGGCCGTAGCTGGTCGGTCGCAATTGTCATGGAAGACGAAGATCAGCCGTTGGTCACAACCGGCCTCTACCGTGTCGTTCGACATCCGATTTATGCCCTCAGCGCGTTGATGGTCTTCATGACGGCAATGGCCTGTGCGAGTTTCCCAATGCCGATCATTGCGGGGATCCATATCGTGCTGCTCAATATCAAGGCGAGGCGTGAAGAGCAGGCACTGATCAGCGTCTTCAACGAGCAGTACCGGGACTATATGAAACAGACCAGCAGGTTTATACCCCGATTGCCATTCAGGCCCTAGCTGCTTGAGATCCTGCGTGCCCGTGGCCTGCTGTCTGTACGGCATCTTTGAGTCAGACGACGACTGATATGGTTACTGCGCTGACGCGTCCGACGACTTGTGAGCCGTGTGGTCAGTCGGGATGCGGAAGCTGTCGAGATCAACCGATTTGAAGTAATCGATCGTTCGCTGCAAGCCTTCGTCGAGCTTGATCTTCGGTTCCCAGCCAAGCTTCTCCTTGGCGAGGCTGATATCGGGCTTGCGTTGCAGCGGGTCGTCGTTGGGCAGTGGCAGGAAAGTCAGCTTGCTGCTGCTACCGGTGAGGGCAATGATTTTCTCGGCCAGTTCCTTGATGGTGAACTCGCCGGGGTTGCCAATGTTGACCGGGCCGACAAAATGAGGGTCTGCCGTATCGTCGTTGTTCATCATGGCGATGATGACATCGACCAGGTCGTCGCAGTAACAGAACGAGCGTGTCTGGCTGCCGTCGCCATAGATCGTGATGTCCTGCCCCTTGAGTGCCTGGACGATGAAGTTCGTGACGACGCGTCCGTCGTAAGGGTGCATGCGCGGGCCGTAAGTATTGAAGATACGAACGACGCGGATATCAACATTGTGAGCGCGGTGGTAATCGAAAAATAATGTTTCAGCGGCACGCTTGCCCTCGTCGTAGCAGGCGCGGACACCAATCGGGTTCACATTGCCTCGGTAGTGTTCGGGCTGCGGGTGGAACTCAGGCGTCGGATCGCCATAGACTTCACTTGTAGATGCCTGGAGGATGCGTGCGTTGGTGCGCTTGCACAGGCCGAGCATATTGATCGCGCCCATGACCGAGACCTTCATGGTTTTGATCGCGTTGTACTGGTAGTGCACGGGCGAGGCGGGGCAAGCCATGTTGTAGACCTGATCGACCTCGAGCGTGATCGGCTCGGTCACATCGTGACGAATAAACTCGAAGTTCGGCTTCTCGAGCAGGTGCTCGATATTGTGCTTCTGGCTGGTGAAAAGGTTGTCCAGACAGATGACGTCATGGCCCTGATCGACCATGCGCTCGCAGATGTGGCTGCCGAGGAATCCGGCGCCGCCGGTGACAAGGATTCGTTTGAGTTGCATACAGTCTCTAGGCCCGGGGGTTCTGGATGGATTTTGCCGCCTTTAGCTTCGTTATCGATCGCATTGGTCTATGTTCTGAAGCGCATCGTTGTGCCAATTACTTCAATTCAATCGTTGAGCCTTCGCGGACGTCGAAACTGACGATCTGGCCAATCGAGAAATCGCTGGCTCGTTGTGGGGCCATCGGGGTGACCACGACACCGGGGCCCGCCTTGATGTAGACCTCGTTGCGATCGACGTTGCCGCCAACGATCCGCCCCTGCACGCGGCGGGGCCTGCCTTGGACCGGCTCAATGAACCTGCCGCCTGAGGGGATCACATCCATACGAAGCGCCTGGGCGCGGATCACGCCCTCGATCTTGTCGCCGACCGCGACCGATAAGCCCTCTGCAGGGACGAGCCTGAGCCGGTAGTTCGTCCCGGGGACACGGACCTGGACCCATTCGGCGTGGACCTCATCGACCACGCCGCTGACCACCGGTGGGATGGTCGGGCTGCTGGGGGCGGCGGCTTCACTCATCGTCAGGCTCCTTAAGCATGCGTTCCTGGGACAGCATACCGCGCCTTGATTGACGCACACCGGATAGAATCATGATTTGCCCCAATCCCCCGGATGCCTGCCTTGACCGGCCCTGCGATCAATAAGACCTACGCAACGAGCAAGCTCACCATGGCCTACCCACACGTGGGCCTGCTGGAAGTCGCAACGCGGGATATGTGGATCGCCAAGAAAAAACTCGGTCAGGACCCTTCGCGAACCAGTCACGCCAAGCTGCTCACCGCAGCAGGCGGCAATATGGCGAACGCCGAGAAAGACCGCTTTCTCTGCTTCTGGTTCCATCACCCGGACAGTGCGCCGACGCAGGCGCTTGGCTCGGTCGCGACCGCGACCATGGCCGTGCATGGCTACCCGATCGAATGGCACGAAGCGCACCTGCTCATCCGCCTGGACCCGACGTGGGATATCACCAACCAATGCCTGGTCAAATCGACCGATACCCGCAAAGTCGATCGCAACATCGACCAGCAATATGCCTGGGGCGAGTATATTTTTAAGCAGTACCTTAAACTGGAAAGCAAACACCCCCTGAGCTGGCACCTTGTCGGCCCAAGGGCGCAGGACTCTTTGTTCTATATTGAACGAAGTGAATAACAACACGTTGTGAGGGGTTAATGGGCGACTTCGCCCGCTTGTAGAAGAATGCAGCACGGCTCGTTGCGATACAGCGAGGCGGACCAGCAGTACGTCACCGCCTGTCTTGGAAGGCGACCCGAAGGGGTCGTCGGCGTTGCCGCGCGTCGAACCACCGGCGAGCCGACCGTCATCATCAACCTTCCGTTGGTCCCCAGGGGCGACGCCTGGCAACCCTTTCCCACGCTGTACTGGCTGGTTGACCCCGACCTGAACACAAGGATCGCAGACCTCGAACGCAAGGGCGGTGTCCGAACCATTGAGCAGGCCATCGAGCAGGATGCATCTCTACAGGTTGCCCATCGCCAAGACAACGTCTTCTACGCCATGGCCAGGTGGGCGGTGCTGAACGAGAAAGAGAAGACCCTCGCGACAGAACTGGGCATGCAGGACATGCTCGAAAACACCGGCATCGGCGGTATCGCCAACCACAACGCGATTAAGTGCCTGCATGCACAGTACGCCTTCCATCTTGCGCGCCGAGACACGGGCACAACCGCGGGCCGACTGATCCAAGAACACTTTGGTCTCTAGCCAGATGCAGCAGGCTGCTATTTCAGTCGTGCATTTTTCCCGTCTTTGATCTCGTTACCCGTCGCCAGTGGTGCGATGTCCTGATCTTTAAGCGTGAAGAAGCAGTCGCCGGTCCACTTGCTGATCGGCCGATTCCGCGGGTTAGGCCTTCCCATGAACAGGCCGAAGGTCCAGCCGGTGCCTTCGAGGATGAAGTCTTTGGTTTCGTCCGGGAACGAGGCGAGGGAGACGCCATGCAGCGCGAGATCCAGCCCGCTTAAGGGTTGCGGTGATTTCCACTTGGCATAGGCGTGTTCGACCCAGGTACCCGGGCGGTTGTGCCACCCGATCGCGTCCAGCACGCCGCCGCTCTTTTTTAAGTCGATCGGCTCGTCGGTCAGCGTGTACAAGGCCAGTGAAAAATCACCCTGCTGGCTCGAGTAGCGAAGCGGGTAGTAGGGGTAATCGGTCTCGAAACGAACACGCAGTGGCGGCAGCGGGGAACCGGCGCCGAGGGTCTTCTCGCCAGCCTCGGGTTTGACTTCGATGCACAGGAACGTGAAGCCATGCTCGACAAACCAGGCCATGTGGTCCGGATCTTCCTCGGGGAAGCCACGTTGCTTTAAGTAAGCGTTCAGGCCGTTGAGTGCGTTCTGCCCGATGCCGCGGACGGGCTGAATGTCATAGGGACCAATATTGACCTGCCGTCCGAGTTCGATTGAGTTCGTAATCTCCTCTGGGGCTTCTTCGGCAGCCTCATCAGCACCCTCAGCTAACTTGCTGTCAATCGTGGAGCGCGGCCGCTCCAGTTTCTTGATCAGTTCCTTCTGTGCCAACTCGCTGAGCTCATCGAAGATCGCTTCGTCGGCCAGCCCATAGCCATCCTTTTCCATCGGTTCGGTCGGCAACGCAATGAGCCAGGTCAGCTTTTCGGGCAGATTGCCATTCTTGTCCGGCGTGATCTCGTACGTGATTCCGAGGATCAGGTCTTCCACACCCTCGCGGTGCACCAGCAGGGCTCGCTGCTCGGCCTGTCCGACGCCGCCCAGATAGTCCTCCGGCACCATGCAGCAGGCTTCGACACGTTGCGGCGTTGGCAGGATTAACAGCACGGCAAGCAGCAAACACGTCAACGACAAGAGCAGGCGGGTAGGCATGATGATTCCTCAGAATGGGGCGGTCGAACACCTTGTCTTAGACGCACCGTACCGCCGACAGTTCAATCAGCCAACCCTTTTGCGCCCAATCGTTACAATTCCCCTCCCGGCTCCGATCAAAGCCCTCCAAAGACCCCGTTCCACACCCCGCCGCGCCAGCGATGCGCGATGATTTTGTGTTGGAACCCCCACGAGGAACCTTTATGCTCGGCAACCTCTCAGATAAGTTCGAAAACGCCCTCCGCAAGCTTTCCGGCAAAGCCGAGATCAGCGAGGACAACGTCCGCGAGTCGATGGACGATGTCCGTACCGCGCTGCTCGAGGCGGATGTGCATTACGAAGTCGCGGAAGCCTTCTGCGAGAAAGTGCTCACGCAATCGCTCGGCGAAGCGGTCATGAAATCTGTTGAGCCCGGCCAGCAGATGATCAAGATCGTTCACGACGAGCTCGTTCGACTACTCGGCGGAGACGAAGCGGTTGAGGCGGCTGAGCAGGGCGACGCCTATCAGCCCGGCCAGATTTCCAGCGAGCAGGAACTGCTGTTTGTGTCGCCCGGCCCGACGGTCGTGATGATGTGCGGGCTTCAAGGCTCGGGCAAGACCACGACGTGCGGCAAGCTCGCCGGCTACCTGAAGAAAAAAGGCAAGAAGGTCATGCTCTGCGCCGCAGACCTTCAGCGCCCCGCCGCGGTGACCCAGTTGCAGGTCTTGTCCGAGCAGGTCGAAGCCGAGGTCGAAGGGCCCGGCGCGGTGAGCTTCTATGGCGAGCCAGACAAGTGCGCCGAGTACGGCAAGGCGGTGGGCGTCGCCGTTGACGTCTGCAAGAGCGCACTGAAGCAGGCCAAGGCCGACAAGGTTGATGTACTCATCCTCGACACCGCGGGCCGACTGCATATCAACGACGACCTGATGGGTGAGCTCCGCCGGGTCAACGCTGCATTGATGCCGCAGAATATTCTGCTCGTGATCGATGCCATGACCGGCCAGGACGCGGTCAACTCCGCCAAGGCCTTCAACGACCAGCTTGAACTTGACGGCGTGGTCCTCACCAAGTTTGACTCAGATACCCGTGGCGGTGCGGCGCTGACCGTCCGCGAGGTCACTGGCAAGCCCATCAAATTCATCGGTGTCGGCGAGAAGATGGACGCGCTCGAGCCGTTCCACCCCACGCGGATTGCTTCACGCATCCTCGGCATGGGCGACATCGTCTCGCTCGTTGAAAAAGCCCAGGAACAGGTCAGTGAGGAAGAAGCCGAGGCCCTGCAGGCGAAGATGGCCGAGGGCAAGATGACCATGGACGACTTCCTCAAGCAGCTCAAGCGCATCCGCAAGATGGGCTCGATGAAGTCGCTGCTCGGGATGATGCCTGGCATCGGCAAAGCACTCAAGGATCTGCCCATCGAGGAAAAACAGATCGACCGTACCGAGGCGATGATCCAGTCCATGACCAGCGGCGAGCGTAAAGACGTGGACATGCTCGACAACAGCCGCCGCCGACGTATCGCCAGAGGATCGGGCGTTGATCAGAAAGATGTTTCGCAGCTGGTCAAGGGCTTTGAGATGGTCAGCGCGATGGGCCAGCAGATGTCCGGCATGGGCGCGATCGGCAAGATGAAGGCCATGGCCGGCATGGGCGGGGCGGACATGGCCGCGATGGCACAAAGCGCCGGCATGGGCGGGCGCAAGGGCTCGACGAAACAGAAGTCCAAGTACAAGCAACGCAAGAAGCGTAAACGCTAATTAAATAGCTCCGGGTGGAAACCTGGAGCAGCTACAAACAATCTATACACCAGAGAGAGCCTTAATTGCTCCGGGTTCCCACCCGGAGCTATGGAGAGATCAAATTGCCTTCTTCCAAATTCAAACTCGTCGCCTTCGACATGGACTCGACCCTCATCCAGGCCGAGTGCATCGATGAGATCGCCAAAGAAGCCGGCGTCGGCGAGCAGGTCTCGGCCGTGACCGAGGCGGCGATGCGTGGCGAACTCGACTTCACCGGCTCGCTGACCAACCGCGTCGCGCTGCTCAAGGGCCTGGATGTTCACGTGCTCGAGTCGGTCTACGAACGCATCGAACTGATGCCCGGTGCGGAAGCGTTGTTCGATGCACTGCAGGCCAACAACGTCAAGACCGCGATCCTCTCCGGCGGGTTTGTGTTCTTCGCGGAGCGTTTCGCCGACCGCCTTGGGGCAGACACCTACCACTGCAACGACTTGGAAGTCGATGATGGCAAGCTGACCGGCCGGGTCTCCGGCCCGATCGTTGATGCACAGGGCAAGGCCGACAAGCTGATCGAGCTGGCCGAGCAGTGGGGCATCCCGATGGAACAGACCGCGTCGGTGGGCGACGGGGCCAACGATCTGAAGGTGATGGCCGCGGCAAAGCTGGGGGTGGCATTCTGTGCCAAGCCGGCCGTGCAGGAGCAGGCGGATATCGCGGTCAATGTCAAAGACCTCCGGGAACTGATCCCGCTGCTGGGGCTGGATTGACGGATTGAAACCCCTCTCCCTTCGAGGGGGAGGCCGGGAGGGGGTGTCGAGCGAATGGTGCTGACACGGTTTCTGGAGGTTCGCACCCTCCCCCAGCCCCTCCCTCCAGGGAGGGGGGTTACAATGCTCGGCATGCGAAGCACCACGCTCTACACGCCGGCCCGCATCAGCGTCGCCGTTAGCTGAGGGGACGACCCCCACCCTTTGTTCGCGTCGATCGATTGATCTTCTTCGATCCGCGACCGAACCCTACTTTTTCGACCCAAACGAACGTGACCCGGCTGTTAAGCCTGCCGCGCGAAAGCTCCCGCCATGACGACTCAAACGCAAACGAAAGCCACCGAACTGCCGCCGACCTACGACCCGACCCAGGTCGAGCCGGCCATCCTCAAGCAGTACCTCGAGACCAAGGCCTACGCCGCTTCGACGGATGCAGACGGCGAGCCGTACTCGATCGTGATCCCCCCGCCGAACGTCACCGCTGCGCTGCACCTGGGCCACGCGCTGAACAACACGCTGCAGGATGTGCTCACGCGCGTCCACCGCATGCGCGGCTTCAACACGCTCTGGATGCCCGGCACCGACCACGCGGGCATCGCGACCCAGACTGTCGTCGACAAACGCCTCCAACAGGAAGGCAAGCCCGCGCTGAAGGAGTACAAGCAGAAGGAACTCGAAGGCGAAGACGGCCGAGGGCAATTCATCGGCCAAGTCACCGCGTGGAAAGACGAGTACGAGGCCAAGATCACCAAGCAGCTCGAAGAGATGGGCTGCAGCTGTGACTGGGACCGCCAGCGATTCACGATGGATGACCAGTGCGCCAAGGCGGTGCGTGAGGCGTTCTTCCAGCTCTTCAAGGACGGCCTGATCTACCGCGGCAAGCGCCTGGTCAACTGGGACCCGGTCAGCCAGACCGCACTGGCGGACGACGAAGTCGAGATGCAGGACGTGGACGGGAACTTCTATTACATGAAGTATCCGGTCTGCGATAGCGAAGGCAACGAGACGGGGGAGTTTGCCACCTTGGCAACAACCCGTCCCGAAACGATGCTGGGCGACACGGCCGTGGCCGTGAACCCCGATGACGAACCGCGCGCCAAGTACATCGGCCAGTTTGTGAAACTACCGATCGTGAATCGCGTGATCCCGATCATCGGCGACGACTACGTGGTCATCCCCGACCCGGACAGCGACGACGGCAAGGCGAAGATGGCCTCGGGCTTCCTGAAGGTCACCCCGGCCCACGACCCCAACGACTACGAGATCGGTACGCGGCATGATCTGGCCATCATCAACGTGATGGCCCCCGACGCGTCGATCAGCATCGATCACGGCTGGCCAGCGGAAGAGAACGCGGGCTCGAATGAAGAACTGAAACCCATCCTCGGCCTGTCGCGTGAAGAAGCCCGTAAGGCGATCGTGAAGTGGTTCAAGGCCAACGAACTCATGGCTGAGGTGAAGCCGTACCGCCACGCGGTCGGGCATAGTTACCGCAGCCACGTGCCGATCGAGCCTTACTACACGGACCAGTGGTACGTGAAGGTGACGGACCCGTCGCTCGCAGGTAGCGCACTCGATGCGATGTCGCGCGAGCAATACAACGCAGAAAACGAGCCGGGCCGTGCCGGCCCGGCTCGCAGTGATACACGCGGAGACGGGGGACTCACCTTCACCCCCGAGCGCTACGCCAAGACCTTCCAGACCTGGCACGAGAACATCCGCGACTGGTGCATCTCCCGACAACTCTGGTGGGGGCACCGGATCCCGGTGTGGAGTAAAACGGTTCGTCTGACAGAAGACAATTGGCTTGCGGAACTAAGCACGCCAGGATTTGATCATTTCATCAGTAAAAAACAGACATCGCCAATCGCATCCAGCGAAGGTGTCGCACTGGTCATTATCAATCAGGCTTCAGGTCAAGTCCACGATTTGTCTGAAGACCCATTGATGCCTGTTGTTCCTGAAACAGAAGGCGAGTACACGTTTTTTGTTTGCGCGATGGATGATGATTCGGGCCGTTACTACGAGCAGTTCGGTTACACCCAAGACCCCGACGTCCTCGACACCTGGTTCTCCTCCGCGCTCTGGCCCCTCTCGACGCTCGGCTGGCCGGGCGAGACCGATGAACTTGCCAAGTGGAACCCCACCTCCGTGCTCTGCACCGCGCGGGAGATCATCACGCTGTGGGTCTCGCGGATGGTCATGTTCAACCGCTACTTCAAGGGTGGGGACCTGCCGTTTAAGGATGTGTTCATCCACGCGATGATCCAGGACGGGCACGGGCAGAAGATGAGTAAGTCCCTCGGCAACGGCGTGGACCCGATGGACA
>JBMZAP010000131.1:0-10493 GCA_049611445.1 Phycisphaeraceae bacterium
ACGCCTCGAAGATCTGATCGCGAATCTCCTCGGGAATCCCCGGACCGGTGTCACGCAGCGAGAGTACAACCCGATCGTCTTCAATCGATGTGCTCAGAGCGATCTGCTTACGCGATGCCTGGCCTTTCATAGCCTGACAGGCATTGCTGATCAGATTGACCAAGACCTGCTCGAGCGAAAGTCCATCAATCTGCACGCAGGCGGACTGGGCCTGCATGTCAAAGTCTACGCCCTGCTGAGTGATGATTGCCCTCATCGTCTCAGAAACCGCCTCCAGCACGCTGTCGAGGTCACAAACAGCTGTTTGAAACACGGCCTTAGGAGAAGCCATCTCAATCACGCGGTCGTTGAGCCGCGCAACCTTCCGCGAGCCTTGCACCGCCGATCGCAGCGCACGCTCAACCAGGGCCTGATCGTCAAGGTTTCCCAGCGCGAGTTGAGCGTAACTTCGTACCGGTGCCATGGCATTATTGGTCTCGTGCGCCAGCGCCGCGGTCAGCATGCCAAGCTGCCCCAATCGATTTGATGCGGCCAACTGTTCGCGGAGTTCATTCAGCTCAGCCTGCAATTGCTCCACAAGCCCAATCGCCTCCTCGGCGAGCGGATCAGCAGGGACGTGGCCCATGGCATGTTGTGAACGCTGTTCTGTCATGGCGGGTTCTGCCGCGTACTATCCGCGATCATCGACCCGATCCAGCCGCGTCTTAGGGCTTACCCAGCTGTTACAGCCGTTTTTTCTTCACAGACCGACTGAGTCCGATAATCCAATGAGACGCCCCGTGCTACTGGAGTGAGGAGTCAGCTCGAACTGTTCCACGTGGAACAGTTCGTTCAGAGCCCCATGCCGCCACGCGGTGTTCCACGTGAAACCTTGCGGCGGCTCTTCGGAACCGGTATCGTGTAGATCCCATCATTCCCCCGTGGCAAGGAGGCCGCATGGCTACCAAGAAAAACCGTCCTTCCCGACTCGGCAGAGGCCTTAGCTCGCTCATGGCGACCCCCGTTGAGGTTGCCGTGCCCCCGGCCGCTCCAGCCGACGCCCCTGACAGCCCAACTCCAGAACCAGCAGATCACAAGGCATCTGAAGCACCCAGCGACATCGTTTCCGCTGAGGATGGACTCAGCCACCTGGACGTGACAACGATCCAGCCCAATCGCCATCAGCCCCGGCAACGCTTTGACCCCGCCAGGATCAAAAGCCTGGCCGAGTCCATCAAACAGGATGGAATGATGCAGCCGATCGTTGTGCGGCCGGCAGCGGCCTCCGATGGGCAGTATGAACTCATTGCGGGCGAACGCCGCTGGCGTGCAGCACAAGAAGCAGGGCTCATGCAAGTCCCCGCGCTGATCCGCGAGATCGATGAGGAAAAAGCAGCCGAGCTCGCCCTGATCGAGAACCTCCAGCGTGAAGATCTGAACGCGATTGAAAAGGCGGAGGCCTTCCAGCATCTCGGCGACCAGTTCGGCTTGACGCATACCCAGATCGCCGAACGCGTCGGCCTTGAACGGTCTTCAGTCTCTAACCTCTTGCGCTTGCTTGACTTATCGGACTTCGTACGTGATCTGGTGCGTGAGAACGTGCTCTCTATGGGGCAGGCGAGGGCGATTGCGGGTCTAGCGGACGCGGTTCAGCAGCGAGCACTGGCCGAGCGCGCGGTACGAGAAGGCTTGTCGGTCCGCCAGGTCGAGCAGGAAGCCCGTCGGCTGCAGCAGCCCGCAGCAAGCCGGGAGCCAAGTAAATCGACTGGGCAATCCGTTCTCGGCGATCTGGAAAAACAGATCGGCCAGCAACTTGGCACGCGTGTGAAGATCAAGGCCGGCAAAAAGAAGGGGGCCGGGACGCTGGCAATCGATTTCTACTCGCTCGACGAGTTCGACGCCTTGCTCGCCCGGCTGGACGTCAAGACCGATTGATCGGACGCTGTTCGCAGTGTGGCGAATTATTGGACCATCGGTCTGGTCATTTCGCTACATAATCCACGACGAAAGGCTGCTCAAGCAACGGAAGCAGTTTCTCAACAAATGCCTTGTGAGCAGGGTGCGGGAGGTAGACCTCCAGGCCGGCCTTGTCTTTGAAGGTTACCAGGAAAACATGCGTGAAGCCCTGATCTAAACCCTCCGGGCTGACGTTTTTGCCGTGCTCGAAGGCGACGATCTCGGGGATGTCGTTCTGGAGTTTGCCGAAGTCTTCGATGATCTGGGCGATCTGTGCTTCGGTCGTGGTTTCTTTGAATTTGAACGCGACGACGTGGCGGTAGACGCCGGTGGTGTCATGCATGGCGGGGGCTTTCTTGCAATTGTCGCACTTCTGGTGTGTGTGGCAGCCGGTTAACGAAACACAAAGCAGCAGGGCGGTGATGGCGAGCAATCGGGTCATGTCTGTTTCCTTGTTGCGTGTCGTTCTGGACCCACATGATAAAGCCCACGCCGTGACGACGTGGGCTTCAAAGGATGTCAACTGTTGAGAGAGACTTTGTGGTTGGTCTCAATCGAACCACTCGTCGTCTGGATCAAACCTGGGGATCGGCATGTTCAGGATCGTCATGTTGCCTACCGCGCGGTGTCTGCATCCCGGGCGGATCAGGATTGAACTGCCGGGCTTCACCGGGACCTCTTCGCCGTCCAGTTCCATCACGCCCTCGCCTTCGAGGATGTAATAGATCTCGGTCAGTTTCTTGTGGTAGTGCGTCTTCGCCTCTTTGTCGATCACGACGCGGTGCAGCGATGCTGGAGCGTCTTGCAGTTCCGCAAAAGCGCGGCGCGTCGTGCCACAGGGACACTGCGTCGGTGGGAGGTCGTCAAGGTGTACGACTTCAAAGCCGGCCTGTTTTTCCGTTGTTTTATCAGGCATTTACGACACCTCCTTCGTTTGGAACATCGCTGAGCCCAAGCCGAGGACCGCGGTCACGTAGGCCAGCGTATAGGCCGAAACGGTACCGAGGTAGCTGAGGCTGAAGTTGCCGTCGGCGTCGTGCACCAGCGAGTTGCCCTGTGTGATCGCGTCGGCCGGCCAGTGGAACTGGAAGTTTGGCGCGACGACATATACCGCTTTGGCAAGGAGATATGCCGCCTGTCGTGCAACCGGGATCTCGGTCCCGAGAACCGCACGAACACTCTCGACCAGCGACGCACTCGCCTCGATCCCCACCGATGTATTCACCAGTTGATTCAACGCACCACTCATGAGCCCGATCGGCATCACCACGCCGAGGCAGACCACCAGCGTGACCACCTGGCTGAAACGTGTCGACAGTGCGACAGCAAATGCGGAAAGAATCAAAAGCCCCTGCATCAGGAACAACCCGCCAATCGCGACCTGACCAATTCGGCCGTGGTCCGCAGCGAAATCCGCCAGTGGGCTCTGGAAGTGCCAGTCCTTATCCACCAGCAGCACCAGACAGAATGCCCCGGTCAGCATCAACAGCACCGCGTAGATAAATGTCGAGGTAAAGACCTTCTTGTAGAGGTAGTTGGCGGCCGCGGCCAAACCTAACGCCCCCAGCACGGCGCCGACGCCGAACAGCATCACCGGCCAGTCAATCGGGTCGGACTTGTTCTGAAGCACCTTGTGCCTGAGCGTCAGCATGAAGATCAGCATCAGCAGGTAGCCCGCGACAAGGATTGCGCCGCTGACACCGATGTACTTACCGAGGATAAACACCGGCCGAGGCACCGGCTTACTCACGATCGTCAGGGCTGTCTTATTCGTCAGTTCCTGGTGGATGACCCCCGTTGCGGTAAACGCAGCTAGAAAAACGCCGACCAGGAACACTGTCCCCAGCCCCAGGTCCACCAGCATCTTGTTGTCGCCCGAGCCCGGCTCCATCGAATAGCCCGCCACCGACACGTTCAGCAGCATCAGCAGGGTGCCCAATAGCAGCAGCACGACAAAAATCGGCTGGCGGATCGCTTCGACAAACGTGACGCGGGTAATTGAGAAAAGCTGGATCAGCATGGGGTCTGGCCTGAGGCGTTTAGCCACATATCATACGTCCGTTAGACGGCTGGCGACGCCTGATTTACGTGAACAAGGCGATGTAATGTACGATCTAGCCCTGCCGTCATGAACGGACCGTTTCGACGGATGACATCGAAGGAGTATGCCACCCCCCCTTACTCAGGAGGCTTTATGCCCTTTTCGATGATCAAGCTCCTCTCTGCGATTCTGCTGATCGCGTTGATTGGCCTGCCGGCCACGGCACGCGAGGTCGACTCCAAGAAGCTGCAGGTCTTCATCATGGCCGGCCAGTCCAACACGGTCGGGCACTGCAACTTCATCACCCTCGCACGAATCCCTGCGGACGAACGTAAAGAGATCAACTCCCTCACAGGTCTGGTCTTCAAAGACGGTCAGCGAGCTACCCCCGAAGAGGTGGACGCGATCATCGTCGCCGAGATGGAGCGGAACGAGCTGAACCAGAAGCTGAAGAAGAAGGAGATCACCGGCGAGGCCGAGATTGCCGCCGCCCAATCCAAGGTCAAGGAACTCGACGCGAAAGCAAAAGCAGGGCGGGAAGCCATCCGCGCCAAGCTCGCCGTCTCCGATCAGGTCTACATCTCCTCGATCGCAGACCGAAACACCGGCAATGGCCCGCTGACCGCAGGCTTCGGCGCCAGCAAGGACAAGCTCGGCCCGGAACTGGGCTTTGGCATGTCCATGGCCAACAAGCTAGACGCACCGATCCTGATCATCAAGACGTCCTGGGGCGGCAAATCGCTGGAGTACAACTTCCGGCCGCCGTCGGCTGGGCCTTACAAACTGCTCGAGAAGCAGCAGGCCGCGGACAACAAGGACCAGATCCTCAAGGACGCGGGCCACTTCTACCGGCTGATGTCGGAGCACGTGAATAAGGTGCTCGGCGACCTGAAGACCTATCACCCGGCGTACGACGAGAAGGCCGGCTACGAGCTAGCTGGTTTCGTCTGGTTCCAGGGCTTCAACGACCAGTTCTCTGACCAGTACCGCGACAACTACGCGTCCAACATGGTCCACTTCGTCAAGGATGTCCGCAAAGAGTTCAAAGCACCGGACATGCCGTTTGTCATCGGCGTGCTGGGCACAGGCAAGACCGACGAGAAAATCGCTGAGAACAAGGTCTCGATGGGCCAGATCACCGCAGCAAAGCACCCGGACATCAAGGACAACGCGACCGCGGTCCAGAGCCACAAGTACTGGGACTGGAGTGCTCAGGAAGTCTTCGACAAGGGTTGGGCCAAGCACTACCGCCAGTGGGCCGCCGTCGGCAGCGACCGCCCGTATCACTACCTGGGCAGCGGCAAGTTCTTCGTCAGCTTCGGCAACGGCTTGGCCGACGCGATGGATGGGTTGATTGAAAAACAGTAACCTCGATGCTGACTATCCCCCAAGACCCATGGAGATCGTCCGTGGGTTTTTTTATGGACCGCTTGTGTGATAATTTGTTGAACACCCGTCTCTGAGGAAGCAACGCACTATCGAAAGGCCGACCCCATGTCATCGTCCGTATCCTGCACTCGTCGTATTCTGCTGACCTTCACTTTGCTGCTGTTCGCATTGCCAGGTCTTCATCTGTCCGCCGCCGAACGCCCCAACATCGTCATCCTCTACGCCGACGATCTCGGGCTCGGGGACCTGGGCTGCTACAACGACAAGTCCAAGATCCCCACGCCGAACCTCGACAAGCTTGCGCAAACCGGGGCGATGTTTCTTGATGGTCACTCCTCCTCGGGGATCTGCACACCGAGTCGATACGCACTGCTCACCGGCCGGCACCACTGGCGTGATTTCCACGGGATCGTCAACTCCTTCGGCAAGTCCGTCTTTGAGGCCGAGCGGCTCACAATGCCCGAGATGCTTCAGGAAAAGGGCTACCACACCGCGTGCATTGGCAAGTGGCACCTGGGATGGGACTGGGGTGATATCCGCATCAAGCCCGGCAACGGACCGGACTGCTTCGATTGGTCCAAGCCCATTCCCGACGGCCCCCTTGCGCATGGATTCGACCACTACTTCGGCGACACTGTCATTAACTTCCCGCCTTATGCGTGGATCGAAGACGACAGGATGGCGCAGATCCCCGACACGATGAAGGACGAGAAGACCTGGCCGAAGATCAAGGAAGGCAATTGGGAATGCCGAGCCGGGCCGATGGTCACCGGCTGGAACCCGTACGAGGTCTTGCCGACACTTGGTGACCGTGCCGTGAAGTACGTCGAGTCGCGCAAAGGCAAGGACGAGCCTTTCTTCCTGTTCTTCGCCTACCCGAGTCCGCACGCGCCGATCATCCCGAACGATGAATTCGACGGCAAGAGCGGAGCGGGACCTTACGGCGACTTCGTTGTCGAGTCCGACCATATCGCTGGTCGGATCATCGACGCGGTCGAGAAGATCGGTGCGACGGACAACACGGTCGTGATCTTCACCGCAGATAACGGGCCAGAGCACTACGCTTACGCCCGTGATCAGAAGTTCGGCCACTGGTCCGCCGATCCGCTGCGTGGCTTGAAGCGTGACATCTATGAAGGCGGACACCGTGTGCCGTTTATCGTGCGTTGGCCGGGCTTGACGAAAGCGGGGCAGAAGAAAGATGCGCTGGTCTCACAGATTGACCTGTACGCGACGTTCGCATCACACCTGGGCTTTGAGTTGCCCGATGATGCCGCCGAGGACTCGCACGACCTACTCGACTACCTGAAAGGAAAAACCGATCAGGTCCGTACAAGCCACGTGCACAACACGTTTTCGAAAGCATGGGCGGTCCGCGACGGCGACTGGCTGCTGATCAATGCGAAGAGCGGCACGCACTCTGGGCGGGGCGTCAAGGAGTGGGAAACAAAGCGCGGCTACGAAAGCGATGACCAGCCCGTCGAGCTCTACAACCTCAAGGATGATCTTGGTCAGAGCCACAACCTCGCCAAGACGTACCCCGACAAGGTCGAAGCGATGCAGGCACTGCTCAAGAAGATCCGAGACGATGGGCGCACACGTCCTGAACGCTGAGTAGGCGGACCGCATCTATGTTTGGCTACTTCCGCAACAAGAGGCGCAAACTTCTACCATCAGGACCGGGTATAGCAATATCCCAAAGCACGGCAGGGTTTTAATATTGCAGCATCGATGCCGACAGCACGCCTTCTGAAGACTTCATCAGCGTTTCGACCTGATCAACCTCATCCTGCGTCATAACGCCTTCGTTTGAGTCTGTTTTCTTACGCAGCCCCGACATCAGTTGCGGATCCGCGCCCCAGTTCTTGCCGGAGTCCTCCGGCTCATGAATGATGACTTCGGCTCCGAGCCAGGTCAGCAATGATCGCATCACGTTCTCGTAGTCGCCGACAAAGTCTTCATAACGTACTGTCAAGACGTTGTTTGGCCATTTGCCGTGCGCATCCGCGACGCGCTGCCAGTTGTTTTTCAGGCGCGCGGTAATGTCCTGAATTGAAGGCTTGAGCCATTGCAGTTCCTGCTCAGATTTGCCCAGCTTCTTTTCACGCTGGTACCGCTTGTGGTAAGACGCGTACGTGTCCACCGGATTGCGGGTCAGGTAGATAATCTTTGCCTGCGGATATGTCCACAGGATCTCGGGGATGTGCCAGTTATGATCCGGTGATTTCTCAAGCAGACGCTTCTGCCCGCGCACCTGCATCGCCACGTCAAAGTATGCGTGCAGGATGTCCGTGTACTTCCCGGCCTTCCAAATCAGCTTGGCTGGCAATCCGGTCTTCTTTGCCATGCGGAAGATCTTCCAAAACCGTTTCGCACTGCCTCGGTATTGATCAACCTCACTGTGAAGCTTGCCAATCTGCTCGGTGTCATTGAGCAGGTATTCGGCAAGACCCGTGCCGGCAAAATCGTCGAGGATCTTCAACGGGTTTACAAACGCATTGGACTCGGCCAAGCCCGACCGCTCGGGGTCAGAAAGCGCGAATACAGGATGCAGCAGCATGCAGCGATGGGCGATCGATGTGCCTGACCGCGCTTCGCCAACAATAAATACGGGGGATTGAGTCATCTATGGCTCTCAAGTGGATGGCCGAGCTACTTTGCCGAACATCAAGGGGGCTGAGTAGTCCTTATCGGTTCACCCTGCCACATCATTTGAGTGCAGTCCTGAACTAACGTGCACTTGAGTCCGTGATAATCAGGATGACCTCACTTGTGACCACCAATCGGGTACTGTTCGCAAAAGCAAACGAGCGAGTCCCCCCTGCAGTGTCCTGCGCAGCAGCGATGACCGGGAGCAGGGCGTTTCGCGTCACTCGTCCCGCCGGCACCCCCAAGTCAATCAGAGCCTGACGCAGCATCTCTGAAAGGATTGCACGATTCATTTTACGTGCAGCCTGACGCGAGATCGTCAGCGCCCCGTCTTCACGTTCTGCCTGCTCCAGTTCTTCGGCGGCATCTGCCCGAAGCACCTCGTAAAGGTCACGGAAGTGCTCGACCAGTTCGCCGGCCTTCTGCGGCGCATCGTTCTGAATCTCATTGAGCACAGGCAAGACTTCATGGCGAAGCTTGGCCCGCGTACGGTCCGTATCCAGATTGGTCGCGTCTTCTCGGTAAGGCTGTCCCAAACGATCGAGCAGGGCGATGATCTCGTCCTGATCCACGCCCAGCATGGGGCGGATGACCGCAAGCGCCTTGCCTTGATCCCATGGCTGGGCCTTTGACCACGCAATGCCGCGAAGCCCAGCGACACTGCTGCCGCGCAAGATACGCATCAGGAGTGTTTCGAGCTGATCATCTGCATGATGAGCCGTTGCAATCAAGCTTGCATCATGAGCACCGGCGATCTCGCCAAGCGCCTGGTAGCGCAGACGACGTGCGTTCGCCTCCATGTTGCCCGGCAGATCGCCCGGCCGAACATCCTTGCGGACATACGGTAAGCCAAGCTCTTGCGCGAGCGCCTCGACAAACGCTGCGTCGGCCTCCGCGGCGTCACGCAGATGGTGCTGCACGTGCCCGACGATCAGCTTCAAGCGCCACTTGCGACGGTCGGCCAACATGGTCAGGACACGAAGCAACGCGACTGAATCTGCGCCGCCGCTACAGGCCACCACGATCGCAGCCTCGGGCTCGACCCCGCACCGCTCACGAAGCGCCCGCGCGACCGAGCGGACCAGTGGATGGTAGTGATGAGCGGGTCTGTCCATGGCGCGATTGTACAGCCGGGTTTGTATTGCTCCCTCTCCCTCCCAGGGAGAGGGCTGGGGTGAGGGTCCCGCGCAATATCTAAATAAACTTAGGTGCTTAGCAGCCTTGGTCTGCAAACTCCCGACCCTCATCCCCCGCCTTCTCCCTGAGAGGGAGAAGGAGCCAGCGTCATCGTTCCGTTAAATCTGCATCTCGTTAGAATCAAGCAATGGCTGATGGACAACCCCATGCAGATTCGCCGACGCGTGTCGTGGAACTGGTGGTCAACCTCGACGACGTCACCGGTGAACAGGTCGGTGCGACGATCGACCGCCTGTTGGCCGCCGGCGCACTGGATGCATGGGCCACGCCGATCACGATGAAGAAGGGCCGACCCGCGGTGAGCCTCAGCGTGCTCGCAAAAGACGATCAGGAGGACGCAATCGCCCGGCAACTGCTGGCCGACACCGGCAGCTTCGGCGTCCGCTACCGCACGTGGGACCGCCTCGTCCTCGACCGCGCGACCCATACGCGCCAGACCGCGCTTGGACAACTGCGCATCAAGGCTGGCTCGCTCGAAGGACAGCCCATCACCGCCAAGCCTGAGTTCGATGATGTGGTCGCGCTGGCCGACAGCGCGGATGTCTCGCTGCAGGAAGCACAGCGCGTGGCGCGCAGTGCGGCCGACTCGCTCCTCGCTGAACTGAAGGGGGCCAACCATGCCTGAGCAATGGCAGTACGGCATCGCGGCGGTGGGGATCCTCTTCATCATCATGGCGATGTTCTCGCTTGGCAGAGCCCGCAAAAAAACCGCATCCAGCCGCGACAGCGCCCGCGACCACGTCGAGCGCGCCCGCGAGAAGCGAGCCGTTCGTGATGACCTCGAGGCCCTGATGGTGGACATCAACCGCATGGCCAGGGACCTCGGCGGGCAACTCGATGCCAAGATCATCCGCATCGAAAAGGCCAACCAGGAAGCCGAGGAACGCATCGCCCAGCTCCAGGCCCTGCGGGATGAACTCGCCAACCCCTCCGCAATGCAGGCCGACCAGGTTGTCACCCCTCAGGCCACACCCGACCAGACCGATCCGCTGACCCGCCAGATCTACGAACTCGCGGATCAGGGTAAGGGCCCGATCGATATCGCCGAGCAGCTCAATGAACACGTGGGCAAGATCGAGCTGATCCTCGCGCTGCGATCGGGGTGATGCCTTGCCCCTCTCCCTTTCATGGAGAGAGTTGGGGTGAGGGTCCAGCGAACAACTCACAAAGAAATGGGTATGAGGCCTTGGTTTGCTTGACGCCCCACCCTCATCCCCCGCCTTCTCCCTGAAAGGGAGAAGGAGCCCAAGCCGCCGAACCTCCAACGCTTTTGTTGCGAGTT
>JBMZAP010000132.1:0-10449 GCA_049611445.1 Phycisphaeraceae bacterium
CGGACAGGTGCGCAGCCCATGCCTGGAACTTCGGGTTCAGGTTAGCGCTGTCCTGATCGGGGATCGCGGAAAAGCGCAGCACCGGCTCGTCCGGCGCATCGGCGCAGCCCGCGAGCAGGCTCAGCATGCCAAGCAGGAGAAAACAGACAAGCGGCAGCGATCGCCGCGACGAACCATCAACAATCTTCAATTCAAATATCCTTACCGGTTAGGCTCGAACCATCAGCGCCACATCACACCGTTCGGTGACGCGGCCGACGACAACTGCGTCGGGCACATCAGGCGCCTGGCACTGTTCGAGCAGGGTCTCCACACGGCCGGGGCTGATCGAAATCAGCAGTCCGCCCGAGGTCTGCGG
Source organism: Phycisphaeraceae bacterium (assembly GCA_049611445.1). Lineage (GTDB taxonomy): Bacteria > Planctomycetota > Phycisphaerae > Phycisphaerales > Phycisphaeraceae > JAHQVV01. The sequence continues at coordinate 359 of JBMZAP010000132.1, forward strand.
GTCATACAACATGACGTCGCGTGGAGGGTCCGGTTGGGATTCGTAAGTGAGTGAGGAGGACACGTAGTCGCGGTTGCTGTGGCTTGCCCTGGACAAGTAGCGTTCGTCGGCCAAGGCCTCGCAGCCAGGCAGGATCGGCAGCGCCCCCGCATCAAGCTCAAGCGTTACGCCACTGGCGTCGGCCATCTCTCTAGCGTGGCCCGCCAAGCCAAAACCCGTGATGTCCGTCGCTGCATGCGCACCGCAATCGACCATCGCCGTGGAAGCCCGGTCGTTGAGCATCGCCATCGATCGGCAAGCCGCATCCAGCAGTTCAGGAGGGCACTGATCTTTGCGGTTCGCTGTCGTGACCAGTCCGGTACCCAGCGGTTTGGTGAGCACCAGCGCGTCGCCGGGCTGGGCACCGCGGTTGGTGACCATCGCCTTGATCGAGACCGTGCCGGTCACGGACAGGCCGAACTTGACTTCCTCATCGCGGATCGAGTGTCCGCCGAGCACCGCCGCGCCCGCGGCCCTGATGCGCTCGGCCCCACCGTTAAGGATCGCCTCCAACACCGACAGCGGCAAATGCTTGTCAGGGAAGCAGACGACATTGAGCGCGGTGATTGGCTTGGCACCCATCGCATACAGGTCACTGAGCGCATTGGCCGCGGCGACCTGTCCGAATAGGAACGGGTCGTTCACCAAGGGCGGAAAATAGTCAATCGACTGAACGATAGCGGTATCCTCATCGATGCGGTACACGCCCGCATCACTGAATCCGTCCGGACCCACCAGCACATTCGCATGGGGGGTCGGTGTGAGTTGTTGCACAACCTGTGCAATCGTCTCTACAGACAACTTGCCGGCTCAACCCGCGCAGCTGCCATAGTCCATCAGGCGTTTTTCACGTCCGGACATGGTCGACCTCCTTTGCGGGTTGTACAAGCACGGTCAAAGCGCATCGGCCCGAAAGGCATGCGCCGCGAACAGGCTCGGATTGGTCAGAGAAATCAGTACACAAAACTCATTCATTACCAATAAATAGCAGGTCGCCTGCTACGATCAATTCGAATGATTAACGTAACAGCATGGTATCAAGCCAACGCGGGGGGTGCCTAAATCTCGCCCCACCAGTTCGATGACCGAGTGCCGCGTACTGCACAGATGATGCCGACTCAAAAGATCACAAATCAATCGGCGTTGCAAATACGAACCGAGTGCTGATCACGAGGGGCCTGATCCTGGGTCATCAACTAAGCCTAATTCTTAAGTTGTGCTCGCAGACAGACACCGCGTCTGGCTTTACAATACCCCGCTGATCCGCGTCGGTCGGCCCAACGGGTCGGCCGCGCCCGGTGGGGTGCCAGAGCGGACGAATGGAACGGTTTTGAAAACCGTCGTACGTGCAAGCGTACCGTGGGTTCGAATCCCACCCCCACCGTTTTTTCTTCAACCCATTGTGCTGGCCCCCGCCTCATCTGGCAGGGCCTCAAGGGGCGAATTCAAGCTGCTCCCCATTCGCTGAGCCGATCGAACGGCTGCCACACTGCTTGTTGGATTGTGCCATCACTGTGCAAGGCTGGCCGCATACGGCAAATGCATTGTTTCAACCGGCCCATTGAGCTACAGTAATCAGTGCATTTGTGCCCACTTCTCGCACGATCAGAAGGAAATCGTGATGTCTAAACGAACTGTTCCGACCCGTGGCTTCACGCTCATTGAGCTGCTCGTGGTCATCTCGATCATCGCCCTGCTCATTGCGATCCTGCTGCCCGCCCTTAGTGCGGCCAGTGCCGCGGCGCGTTCCTCGGCCTGCCTCACGGCGACTCGCCAGCAGAGCATCGCCCACAACATCTGGCTGGCAGAGCGTAAGGAACGGCTGATGGCATGGGATGCCAACGGCTACTTCGAGTGGGTCACGCAGATCGAGGAGTACACCACCTCGGCCGAGGGGATTTTCCTCTGTGCAGAAGCGGATGAGGACCTTGACTTCGGAACCAACTATGTCGGTCGCGTACGCGGCAGTTCAACCTCGGCGTGGTCCTATGGCGAGCCGTTTGTTTCCAGCTACGGCCTCAACGGTTTCATGTACGACATCAACGACGGCACGAACAACTCCAGCAACTGGACCCGGCCCGACACGCCCAATGACAAGAGTTATTGGTGGGGTTCCTTCGTCCACCAGGTGGATGATCCCTCACTTGTGCCTTTCACGACTGATGCGATGTGGCCTGTCGGCTGGCCTGAGCACAACGATCCGCCCCCACCAGATGGTTTGGGTTCGCTTGTCACCGGTACCGCTGGTGGATCAGGCAACAACACCTTCGTCCGATTCCTGTTTGATCGGCATCCCGGCATGACCAACAACGTCTCGTTCGTCGATGGTCACAGCGAGTCCGTCAGTGTGCAAGGCCTGTACGAACTGCAGTGGAGCCGGATGTACGACACCGAGATCGGTGCAACCACCGCTCAGACGATCAACTGGTAAACAGAAAACGGATCTGCCGGATCAGTCCAGCCCGACGCCAAAGAACTGGATGGGCGTGTCGTCCTGTTCGCTCGGCTGCGGAGCGATCGGCACCGCTGGCACTTCGGAGGAGACCTGTTCGATACGAACGATGGGCTGAGCTTCGGCCACGGGCTCAACGGTCGCATGTGCTTCAGCGGGCTCAACCGTTGCAGGAGTTGACACGGCCTGGGTTTCAACGAGCGTCTCATCCTCACGAGCCTGCTCAAAGGGTGCATGACGGTGCTGAGGGGCGTCGTGGGCCGCTGGTTCAACACTTGGTTTTTCGGCCAGCGCGGTTTTCTCCGGACCCGTGCCGGCCAGCATCACGATGATCACCGTGAGATTAAACAGCAGCAGTGCATTGAGCGCGTAGATCAACACGCTCTGCAGCTTCGTGTTCGGCATGAAGTTGGATCGACTGGACAAACGTTTTCCGTACTCAAAAGGCGGGGGATACTGCGAGGATCGGTTGAGGAGCCTGGCGGGATGCGTGATTGTAGGACAGAGCGGGCGAATTCTGAAGTACTTTGCCGTTAAAAACGGCATATACGGAACATCTTGTCACTAACCGTCTCGGTTGACACAGGTCCGCTGACACAAACTAAACTGCATCCATGGCCACACCGCCCCCGAGCACGGCCGCAAGCGGAGAGAAGGCAGCGCCCAAATCAAAATCGGCGAAGCCCAAGCAAGACACGCCCGCGATGCGGCAGTACAAGCACTTCAAGAAGCAGCACCCCGGCTGCGTGCTGTTCTTTCGGATGGGCGACTTCTACGAGATGTTCTACGAGGACGCGGTCATCGCACACAAGGCCATGGGTATCACGCTGACCCAGCGGACCGAGGGTGTGCCGATGGCCGGCGTGCCTTACCACAGTGTCGAGGGGTACCTGCGGAAGATGATCCAGGCGGGTCACCGCGTCGCGATCTGCGAGCAGGTCGAGGACGCGGCCCAGGCCAAGGGCGTGGTCAAGCGCGATGTGACGCGCGTCATGACGCCGGGCACGCTGACCGACGAGTCGCTGCTGGAGGAAGGCACGGAGAACCCGCTCGCCGCGATCGTGTACCACCACCAGGAAGGCAGCGAGGGCGCTCAGGCCTCGATCGCCTGGCTTGAACTATCGACCGGCTCATTCAGCGTCGCGACGCTTGATGAAGCAGAGGCGGAAGAAGAACTCGCACGGATCGCGCCCAGCGAACTGCTGTACTGCGACACTGCGACGGGCGATGCGCCGCTGCGGATCGAGCATCTGAAGCAGCAGCTCGGCTGCAGCGCCACGGGCCGACCAAGCTGGCAGTTCCGGATCGACGAAGCAACCGATGCGCTCAAGGAGCAGTACGGCGTCGCCCAGCTCTCCGGCTTCGGATTTGCCGACGACGACCCGGCATTAACTGCGGCAGGGGCGGTGCTGCAGTACCTCAGCGAGACGCAGCGTTCCGGCGAAGAAGCCTCGGGCACACCTTCACGTCTGGCACACCTGCGACCGCCTCGGCGGTTCGCCAGGCACGAGCATCTGGTCATCGATCCGACATCACTGCGCTCACTTGAGATCGACCGGACCCTTCGGACCGGCCAGACCGACGGCGCACTGCTCGGGGTCTTCAAGGGCCCGAGCGCACCGAATACCGCGATGGGCAAGCGTCTGCTCCGCCATTGGCTGTGCTATCCGCTGAGTGATCGTGGCGGGATCGAACAGCGGCAAGGGGTCGTGCAGTCGCTGGTCGATGACAGCCGGTTCCGCCGTGAACTGGGCGAGGCGATCGACCCGGTGCAGGACATCGAACGCATCACGGCAAGACTCGCGGTCGGAAGAGCGACCCCACGCGATCTGGTTGCGCTGGGCCGCAGTGTCGGGCAGGCACGGGCGGTGCAGGACGTGCTGGCAGACCGGCCCGGCCAATCGACGTACCACGACCGCGTGGCCGAGCTGTTGTCGATTCTCGATCCGCTAGCTAAGACGATTCTTGAGGCGTGTATCGAGCAGCCCCCTGCCCACCTGCGTGAAGGCGGGCTGATCGCGGATGGGCGTGATGCAGAGCTCGACGAAGCGAGATCATTGCAGCGTGACAGCCACGCCTGGCTTGCCCAATACCAGGCCCGACTCGCCGAGGAGCACGACCTGCCACACATCAAGGTGGGCTACAACAAGGTGTTTGGCTACTACATCGAGTTGTCCGCCGCGAACAAGGACAAGGCCCCGGACAGCTGGTCGCGCAAGCAGACGCTTAAGAATGCCGAGCGGTTTATCACGCAGGACCTGAAAGAATTCGAGGGCAAGGTGCTCAGTGCCGAGTCCCGCGCGGTCGCACGTGAGCAGGCCCTGTTTGCTGAGCTCTGCCAGCAAGCCGCCGACGAGATGGGATCGTTGCACGGCTTTGCACACCTGGTCGCGGAACTGGACGTACTCGGCGCGTTCGCGGAACGCTCGGCCCGGGCGAACTACGTGAAGCCGACGATCGTCGATGACCCCGTGCTGCAGATCGAGGCGGGCCGCCACCCCGTGCTGGATGAACTGCTGGGCGATCAGTTCGTGCCCAACGACCTGACCTTAGGGACCAAGGACGATACGGAGCACACCCTCGCCCTGATCACCGGGCCGAACATGGCCGGCAAGTCGACGTACATCCGCCAGGCGGCGTTGATCACCCTGCTCGCGCACACCGGCTGCTTCGTGCCGGCCGACAGCGCGACCGTTGGCCTGACCGATCGGATCTTCACACGCGTGGGTGCGAACGATGAACTGCATGCCGGCCAGTCCACCTTCATGGTCGAGATGACCGAGACGGCCAACATCTGTCACCACGCAACCGATCGCAGCCTCGTGATCCTCGATGAAATCGGCCGGGGCACGAGTACGCTCGATGGCTTGTCGCTGGCGTGGGCGATCGCGGAGCACCTGGCCGGCCACGAGAAGAAAGCTGGCCCGCGCACGCTGTTTGCCACGCATTACCACGAGATCACGAGTTTGGCTGAGCGTCTGCCGAGCGTGACGAACCTGAGCGTGACGGTGCGTGAGTGGCAGGACGAGATCGTGTTCCTGCATCGCATTGCGCCCGGCAGTGCAGACCGCAGCTACGGCATCCACGTCGCAAAAATCGCGGGCATTCCAGACAGCGTCATCGAGCGTGCCAATCAATTGCTCGCCGACCTTGCGGTGAGCCACGCCAGCGCGGCACCAAAACCTTCCGCGACAAGCGCCCCCGCCCCGCCGCCACAGATGTCGCTGTTTACCGAGTACGTGCCACACCCGGTGATGGAGAAGCTGCAGCAGGCTGACCTCAACGCGCTCTCGCCGATGCAGGCGTTCGACCTGATCCGGCAGTGGCAGGACGAGTTGAATGCTTCAACCGAGCACGAAGCGTAAGCGAGTGACCTGTATCTTCTGCGACTCGGGGTCACTCGCTTGCGCTTCGTGCTCTGATATGCTTGCACCATGATCAATCAACTCATCAGGCTGCTCAATCTTCTGTGGACGACAAGCATGGGCCTGTTCCTTGGCCTCACTGCCGGGACGATTCTCGCTGTGGTGGAGACGTTCGATAGCTCTCGCAAAATCAACGCGTCGCCAGGTGCCGAGCCTTACGCAGACCCAAGGTTTTCAGAGACTGCCAATGAAGTGGTTGCTGGATTTATCGCACAAAACCTCTTCCTCGTTGGCGGATCCGTTGCACTTGTGCTGCTAGGTATCGCTCTATTGACGCGGATTATTTCCCCGATCCTTGTCGCCATGAACAGCAGGAACCGGGTCGGCAGCATAAACCTCAGCAGGCTCAGGCTATTGGGTGTGATCATTTGTGCAGGCCTGATGTTAGCCGGCGCACGAAACATGATGCAGATGCGTGAGGCCTGGCCGAGCCTCTACGAAGCTGGGGTCGCACAGGTAGAACTCGATGACCGGCGTGCTGCGTTTGATCTGTCACACAAGATGTCTGAACGTGTCGTTGGCGGCGCATGGTTTGTGGGCTTGGCCTCGCTTCTGATTTCACCTTGGTGCATCCGCCTGTCCGATCCCACCCTACAATCCGGCGATGGCAAAGAAAGCAACCAAAAAGAAAACCACAAAGCGGAAAAAGCCTGAGCCCAAGCTGGTCAAGGCCCCCGAGGTCGAGCGCCGCCGGGCCGCGCGGATCTACAAGAAGCTACAGGCCAAGTACCCCGATGCGCACTGCGCGCTGATCCACTCCAACCCGTTTGAGCTTGTCGTCGCCACCGCACTGTCCGCACAGTGCACGGATGTGCTGGTCAACAAGGTCACCCCGGGCGTCTTCGCGAAGCTGCCCACGCCCCAGCTCATGGCCAAGGCCGACCTCGCGACGATCGAATCACTGGTCAACCGCGTCAACTTCTGGCGGAACAAAGCCAGGAACCTCAAAGGCATGGCCGAGCTGCTCGTCGAGAAGCACGACGGCGTCGTGCCCCAGACGATGGAAGAGTTGATCGAGTTGCCCGGCGTCGCACGCAAGACCGCCAACGTCGTGCTCGGCAACGCATTCAACATCAACCACGGCGTCGTCGTCGACACCCATGTCGGCCGCATCGCCAAGCGACTGGGCTTCACGAAGCATGACGACCCCAAGAAGATCGAGCGCGACCTGATGGCCCTGTTCCCTCGCAAGAACTGGTGCATGCTCTCGCACCTGCTGATCTACCACGGCCGAGCCGTCTGCAAAGCACGTCACGCACTGTGCTATGACGATGACCTTTGCAGGACGTACTGCAGCAATGCAAAGATGGATTAGTGCAGAGCCGCTTGGCCATCTCGCTTCAGCGAGATGGTCGACAACCAGAAATCATTTCAGATCCAGAGGCAGGATCCAGACATTCCGGAAGCGCACCGGGTTGTTGTGACCCTGCAGACGTACCGGGCGATCGTCCGGACCTTCCTTCATGCCGGCACCTGTCTTGCGCTTCATTTCGAAGTCATCATGGATCAGCACGCCGTTGTGATAGACGGTAATGCGAGCGTTCGCGATCTTCTTGTCGCCGTCCCATCGCGGAGCACGGAAGACGATGTCGTAGGTCTGCCACTGCCCTGCCGGCTTGCTGACCAGCTTGTCGGGCTTCTTCATCCGATACAGGCTGCCGCCATAAGAAGGCTTGAAATCTTCTTCGGAGATGCCAAAGGCATTCTGGATCTGAAGTTCGTATCGCTGCTGGATGTAGACGCCGGAGTTGCCGGTGTTCTCGACGCTGGTGTCATCGCGATCGTTGCAGTTGAACTCGACGTGCATGAGCATGTCGCCGTAGGGCTTGGGCGAAAGCATGCTGTCTGCACGGATCTTTCTGGACGCGATCAGTTCCCCGTCGATATACCGCCAATCGTTCTTGGGGTTGTTCTCAGCGACCATGATGTGCTTGTCTTTGCCGACAAGTTGGGTCGCATCCGAGGGGCGCGTGTGCTTCTTGATGTCCGCGATCACGTTCTTCGTCGTGCCGGGCTCATGCTTGTATTCAAACGGCTTGGGCTCGTCCTGCTTGGCCTGCTCCGGTGCAGCGGTGCAGGAACCAGCGGAGACAAGCATCACCAAAAGCATCGGAAAAACGAAACGAAAGTGCATCAGCATCGGGGCCTCCTTAACGAGGGTAGGACACATACGATACATCAAAATATGACTTAGTGCACTAAATCAGGCCCAGCGTCTCGTCCAACTCAAATACCGCATTCATATTCTGGATCGCCTGGCCGGACGCACCTTTGATCATGTTGTCTTCCGCGGCAAAGACCACGACCGTCTTGGTATCCCCCACGGTCGCCAGTCGGACGCTGAGGTCACAGAAGTTCGTCCCGACGACGTGCTTGATGTTCGGGGGCGTGTCCCGCAACCGCACGAATGGCTCGCCGTTGTACGCATCGACAAACGCCTCGATCAGTTCATCCTCCGCGACGTCCGGGTCGTGCGGCTCGAGATAGATCGTCTCGAGGATCCCGCGATCCACCGGCAACAGGTGCGGCACAAAAAGGGGCTCCACTGCCTGACCGGCAATGCGCGACAGGGTCTGACCGATCTCCGGTTGGTGGCGGTGCCCGCCGATCGCGCCGTAGGCGCAGTAGCCCTGGTTGGCTTCGGGGAAGTGGAGGTTGGGCTTGGGCGACTTACCCGCGCCGGTAATCCCACTGGCCGCATTGATGACAATACGATCGGTCTTGACCAGAGAATGTGAAAGCAATGGCGCGATCGCCAGCGCGGCAGCGGTCGGGTAGCACCCAGGGTTGGCCACGAGCGTAGCGCCGGGCAGGTCCTTGCGGAATAGTTCCGGGATGCCGTACACCGCGTCGGGCAGGTTGCCCGGATCATCGTGTGCGACGTCGTAGACCTTCTCGTACAGCGCCTGATCAGACAGGCGATAGTCCGCGCTGAGATCAATCACACGCAATCCTGCATCCAACAACTTTGGCGCGTATGCCATCGCGGCCTTGTGCGGTAAACCAAGAAACGCAACATCTGCTTCTTCCGCGATCGCATCGAAATCGATCGGCCGAGTCTGTGCGACATCCGGATCCAGCCGTCCGAGCAAGGCAGGGAATTCTTCGCGCAGGTCAGGCAGGTTCTCGCGGTGGCTTGCTAAGTAGGTCAGTTCGGCCTTGGGGTGACGCAGCAAGAGGTCAACCAGGTAATAGCCCGTATAGCCGGTGCAGCCGATGATCGCGGCGCGGGTGCGGATGTTGTCTTTAGGCTCTGTCATACACCAAGAGTTTAGCGACCCGCCAGCAATTGTTCGCAGACGGAATCAGCGTGCAGGCTTGGCATTTCCTACAAGCAGGACTGTCAAAACGGCAAAACGGCACCCCGCGTATCGCATTTAAACCGGGTTTTTCACGCGAAAAGATTGGCATATCGGTTGCACCCTGTCTAAGTGCACGGCCGCGATCGACCGTGCTGATGAGGTCACCAAAACCTCCAGCGTTCGCACCTTTGATGAAAGGAACAAGCCATGATCAACAGCCTTACCAAAGTTTGGGACACGCCCTTTGACCTGCTCCGTGATATGGACCGCGCCTTCAACGGCCGGGTCGGCATGGACAGCGACGACCTGACCGCGAAGTACCCCGTGGACATCCACGAGGACGAGGACGGCCTGACCGTCGCCGCCGAACTACCCGGCTTTACGAAAGAACAGGTCGACATCAGCATTGACAACGGCGTGCTGACCATCGCCGCCCAACGCGAGTCCACCAAGAAGGAAGAGGCCACCACGCACCTCCATGAAAGGCGATTCACACGTGTACGTAGGCAATTCACCTTACCTACGACGGTGGACCCAACCGATGTCGATGCGAAACTGGCCGAAGGTGTGCTGACACTTCGACTTAAGAAAAAAGAAGAAGTGAAGCCAAGGAAGATCGCGGTCAAATAATTTTGGCCATCTTGTTCAAATGACCTCCACACAGCGGCCAAAACCCGTATGATGCTGTGAACAGGTTGACCACCTGATCGCTATTGATTTTCTCCTCCGCCGCCGTCAGCGCCTCGTGCGTTGACGGCGGTCTTGTCTATAAGAAGTAACCCCGCCCGATGCGAAGGGCCGCATATCAATTCTCGACCCACTCACTTCGCGCTGGCCCGTGCGACCTGGCGCGCAACCGGGTCATCGTCCAGC
>JBMZAP010000133.1:0-10424 GCA_049611445.1 Phycisphaeraceae bacterium
CCTGTTGTCTTGCGGCTTGCCGCTTAGCCCCGCAAAATCCATCGACGCCGAGCCGTCGACCATGACGTGCAGGTTCAGGTCGGTCTCGCGACGGTAGCGTTTGAGGTAGTAGCGGTCGGTTCGGCCATAGCGTTTCCAGTCGATCGATCGCAGGTCGTCGCCGGGTGTGTACGGGCGGTAGTCGTGGAACTCGATACCGCTGCCGCGCAGGGGCGAGGCATGTCGGCCGGTATAGAGCCCATCGACCAATTGCTTGGCCGCGAAGTACAGGCCGTCGAGGCCGGCGATCGGATCACGCGTGGGCATGCCAACATGATAAGGCTTGGTCGTGGAGTAACTGCAGCGATCGGTACACTATTGACATGTCCGGGCGGATCGATGCGATCGGGAAGGAGTCTTCCGAGTCTGTCGGTTGGAATTGGTTGTCGCGTCTGACAGCGGCCTGGATCGCGGGCATTGTGCTTGCTGCTCAATGGCCGGTGCGTGGGGCTTTTGTTGCAGCAGCATTGCTTGCTCTTTTCGGGGCGTCTGTATGTGTGTTTCGCCGTCGCTGCCGTGCGGGATCAATTTACGGGCTTATTGCACTGGCAATGCTCGGAGGCGCCTGGTTTATCGTGCAGCGCGACTACGTGCCAGCCGATCACATCGCACGCTACATCCATGACGAGCCGGCCATCACTGCATTGCGCGGGACGGTGGCCAGCGCCCCGCGTGATGTGTTGCCGGACAAAGGGGCGTTCGGCCAGTTCAGCTACGAGTCCCCTGGCACGCGCTTTGAACTGGAGGTCGAGGCGGTTGATGCCGGGCAGGGCTTTGAGGCGGCCAGCGGCAGGGTGCTGGTCCGCATCAAGCAGCACGACCATCGTCCCACCCCTGGCCAACGCATCGAACTGATCGGTTGGATGAGTGCGATCGGCCCAACCCAGAACCCCGGCGAGTTTGATTACCGCGCTTATCTCAAAAGCCATGTGGTCAGTGGTCGTATTTCACTAATCAGCCGGGGTAATTGGTGGCCCCTGGAGCCACCGCCGCGCTGGACGCTCACTGGTCTTCGCCGCAGTGTCGGCGATGCGGCGGCGCGGTCGCTTCGGCTGGGCATGCCCGAGGATGAATCGCAGCAGGCGTTGCTCGATGCGCTGCTGCTTGGTCGGCGCACGGGCGAGATGGCTGATCTCAGCGCATCTTTTCGAGCGGTCGGACTCAGCCATGTCTTATCGATCAGCGGCGCACATCTGGGGATCCTGCTCTTGCTCGTCTGGACGCTGGGGCGTCTGCTGATTGGCCGGCCCAGTATCGTGACCGTGCTCGTGCTGCTCGCTCTCGGATTATTTCTCCTCGCGGTGCCGTGGCGGACCCCGATCGTCCGCGCTGCAATCATGGCGGCGGTGTTCTGCTTCGGCTACGGGTTCGGGCGACGACTTACCGGGATACAGGTGCTTTGCACTGCGACGCTGATGGTGCTGGTCTGGAAGCCGACGGAACTTTTTTCTGCGGGTTTTCAGTTGAGCTTCGGCGTGGTCGGCGCGATCCTGCTCTTTGCCCGGCCCATGTCGTTGCGGGTCATGCCTGAGCCCGTCGTACAGGTTGTACACCCCTCAGCATGGGATATCGCAATGCGATGGCTTGTGGACTTCTTTGCGATGAGTGTCGTGGCGTTTGCTGTCGCGCTTCCACTGGTGATGCATCACTTCCAACTGATCAGCCCGTTGGCGGTGTTGTTGTCAATGCTGGCAGTGCCCGTGCTGACCGCGGTCCTGGCGGTGGGGTACTTGAAGATGCTTCTTGGGCTGGTCTCGCCTGCAGTCGGCTCGATTTTGTCGGTCCCCATGGCGTGGGTGGGAGCTTCGCTTTCAGGGTTGGTCGTCCACGCTCAACGCTGGCCCGGTGCGACGATCGAACTGCACAGCCAGCCCTCGGTCCTCTGGACGCTGTCTTGTACATCACTGGTTGTCGCAACATTCGCAGGCGCGTTCTGTCGGCGCAAGCGCGTGCAACTCGTTTGTGTACTGCTCATCGCGGGCTGGGCCTGTCTTGAACAGCTGCCGCGGTCTGTGATGGACCGCGGCGACCGCCCCGCGCTGGTGCTGAACATGTTTGCGGTCGGCGATGGTTCGTGTTTCCTCGTCCGCAGCGGCGATGAAACGCTGATGTTCGACTGTGGTTCTCAGGGTTATTGGCAGATCGGCGAGCGCAGCATCATCCCCGCACTCAACAGTATGGGCGTGCAGCGGATCGACACACTGATGCTCTCGCACGCGGACCTTGACCACTTTGTTGGCATGCTGGACGTACTGGACCAGGTGGCGGTGGGGCAGGTGCTGGTGTCGCCTGACGTGTTGCGCGAGGCCGAGGCAAATCCAACCCGGGCAGCGGGGTTTCTTGTCGAATCGATCCGTGCGCGTGGTTACGAGCCCACGCCGGTCGAACAGGGTTGGTCGATGACGATGGGAGACGCCGCACTTGAACTGCTCTGGCCTGAGCCGGGCTACGTATCGAAGAAAAACAATAACAACAGCCTGGTGCTCGCGATCGAGTCGGCCGGGCGACGTGTGCTCTTAAATGGAGACATTCAGGGCGACGCCATCCGTCGCCTGCTTGCATCCGACCGGTCGCTGTCTGCCGACGTCACCGACCTGGCTCACCATGGCAGCTTTGTCGATTCGTCTGCCGACTGGCTTGAGGCGGTCGGCCCGCGTGTTGTCCTGCAGTCTGCAGGGCCTAGACGCCCTGATCAGGATCGTTGGGCCGAACTGCTGGAACAAGCCCGGATCGAACGCATGTGGACCTTTGAGCAGGGCATGGTCGAACTGCACATTGCCCGCGATGGCGAACTGCAGTGGTTTACGCACCGCGCGGGGCAATAAGCTGATATCGATCTATTCTTCAGCGGCCTCTTCGGGTGCGGCGGGCTCGGTTTCAGCCGGGGCAGCCTCGACCTCTGCAAGGTCGGTTGCGGGAGATTCCGCCGCGGCATGATTGCTGGCTTCGCCTTGGCTCTCGGCGTCCTTGCGACGGCTGGCATACTCGACCTGTTGACGCTGACGCAGTGTGTTGACGCGCTCAGGCTCGGCACGTTGAATCATCACGGGCACGAGTCGCGTTGGCTGATCAGCCTGACCCTCACGCCAGTGCAGCAACAGCGGCGTCGTGTCTGCGACAGGCAGGTGGGCGCTAAGCCAGTTGCCACGTGAAGGATCGATGCTCCGGATCGCTTCGATCGCCTTGTTCTCGGTCGGGGCAGGGACGGCATTGGGAACAGCCTGATCGTCAAGCTCGGCCGCTTCTTCGCTCGAGTCGACTTCCGCTTCAAGGTCCGCTTCGACATCTGGCTTTTCTTGTCCGGATTGGTTCTCATCGAGTGGGGGCTTGGTGCCCTCGCCGGCCCCGAATTGTTCGTTCAGCGCGAGATCTGGCAAGCGTGCTTCGCGTTGGCCATAGCTGGCCTGCTGTTGTTGCTGCAGGTTGTAGCGGTTGCGTGTGTTTGCGTAGGTCGAGCCAAGGTCAGGCTTGCGGAGTTCGACCGCTTGCGCGAGCTTGGCCTGTTCTTCAAATCCTTCAGAACGTTCCTTAATGGTGTCCGCATCATCTTCGCCAGCGCCCAGCGGTGCGCCGTAAGCACTGTAGCGCAGGTCATCTTCGGGCAGGTCGGATATCAGGGCAGCCTGATTCGAGATCAGCGATCCCTTGCCCACGCGTTTGGGGTCGAGTGCGATGGTTTCATTGAGATTCTGGACGAGTGTGTCCAGTTGACTGTCATTGATCAGCAGGGCGTAGTCGCCATAGCCGGCCTCATCTTCTTCGGGACGATCACCCGCCAATTTGTCATTGCCACCTGCCTTGGACAGTGCCCGGCTGTCACTGACCTGCTCGGGTTGAACGACCGGGATGCCGTTGGCGATACAGAATTCAAAGAGCTGTTCGAGGCTGACTTCGGGCGACTCGGAAAGCAAGACGAGCTGTTGACGTGGTTGGAACGCACTGATCGCTGCGGTCGTGCCCACGGTCAGGGTGTCGGTCAGCCTGCCACCGGCTCCTTCGGTCGGCAAGGCGAGTTCCGGTGCGGCGGGGTTGCCCGGGTTCGGGCCAGGCCATTCAGGCGTCTCGACGCCACGCGCGACACGGTTCGCTTCAGTATCCGAGACGGAGTCGGGCACGGTGGGCAGGTCTGCACCCGCGAGGGCTTCCGCGGCAGGCTCATTGGGCGTAATTTCAGCGCGGTCACGTGCGGGCAAGCCTTCGATCGCTTCTTCGTCTGCAGCGAACTCAGCTGCGCCTTCGATTTCACCGCTCTCGGCGCCCGTGTTCGCAGCCAACTCATTGGCCGTCCGCTCCAGCGGGTCGTCAAAGGTGATCACCAGCATCCCGGCGACCAGTGCGACCGAAGCCGCCAGGCCGGTGAGCCCAACGACGCGCCCCCAACTGATGCTGCGCGTTGTTTCGACCGTGGCGGCCCTGCCTCGTGATAAAGGGATGGGCCCGAGATCCTCCACCGGCTCGTCCAGCAGCATCTGACGTTCCATCGCCTGGGTCACGTCGTGTACCAGGTCGGCCGGGGCCTCGGCATGAGGCATCGACCGCAATGCTGCGCGGTCATTGGCCATTTCATTGAGAAGCGCTGCGAGTTGAGGATCTTCAGCGAGCATTGCATCAAGCTGCGCACTTCGGTCCGCATCGAGTTCGCCCTCGAGGTAATCCAGCAGCAGTTCTTGGTCGTAACGGTCAAGCATGGCAGTAGTTGGCGTAGCCGGGGTTATTCAATCTTAGGTCGGTCGTTTCTCAGTCGGTGTTTGAATCAGATTCGTTCAGTTGGTCGGGGCAGGTGCGATTTTCTGCATTTCCTGGCGGAGCGCAAGCCGAGCACGGAACAGCCGGCTCTTCACGGTCCCCACCTTGATCTCCAGCGTCTCGGCGATCTGCTGGTAGTCCATCTCCTCGAGGTCTCGCAGGACCAATACGGCCCGGAAGTCCGTATCCAGTCGGTCGATCGCACTGAGCAGCTGGTCAATCATTTCACCCTCTTGGACGCGCTGCTCGGGTCCGAGTTCCCGGTGATCTTCCAGCACTTTACGCAAAGAAGTGGCCTGATCGCTGTCTGGGTGGGTTGTGCGGGTCGAATCGAGCGACGCATGGTCCCTCAGCTTGCGTCGGCGGAGGCGGGTGATCGCCTGATTCATCACGATCCGGGTCATCCAGGTCGTGATCTGGGCCTCGCTACGGAACGTGTCGATGTGCTGGATGATCTTCAGCATCGCGTCCTGAGTCACCTCGGCGGCGTCGTCGCGGTTACTGACCATCCTCAGGGCGATGCTGAAGAGCCGGTTTTGATGCATTTCCAGAAGCTGACCCAGGGCGGCGGTATCCCCGTCCCTGACCTGCTCGATCAGCAATGTGTCGTTGGGTTGAGTCATCTACGCAAACCCCTTCATCGGCCCTCCATGGCCACGCATCACCATCGCTACGGCTGGGCCCTGTGTGGGGTTCAGCCCGGACCCGTGGGCATCCATGCCTCTACGCCGTATCGGCGTTCCTCCGCGTCCAAGTGTACCATGGCTGTCCGACCTGAATAACCAGAGATCACCCCCGACCCATGCCCGACGACCAAACCTACCAGTCCCCCCTTGCCAGCCGAAATGCCTCCCCTGCGATGCAGCGGATCTGGTCACCACGTTTCAAATTTACGACCTGGCGCAAGCTCTGGCTCGCCCTGGCTGAGAGCGAGCAGCACCTGGGTCTGTCGATCACCGACGAACAGCTCGAGCAGATGCGCGAGCATCTGGAAGACATCGATTACGACGCCGCGGCCGGCTACGAAAAGAAGCTGCGCCACGATGTGATGGCCCACGTACACACGTTCGGCGATGCCGCGCCCAAGGCGATGCCCATCATCCACCTGGGGGCTACCAGCCAGTTCGTTGTCTGCAACAGCGAACTGATCATGCTTCGCGAGGCGCTGACACTGGTCGCCAATAAGCTCGCGACGCTGATCGATCGCTTGAGTCAGTTCGCCGAGCAGTATCGCGATCTGCCGACACTCGGCTTCACGCACTACCAGCCCGCACAGCCGACAACCGTTGGCAAACGCGCGACGCTCTGGCTTCAGGATCTTGTCCTGGCACTGGGCGAAGTCGAGCACCGCCTGGAATCCATACGGTTCCGTGGCGTCAAGGGCACCACCGGTACGCAGGCGTCCTTCCTCGAACTCTTTGACGGCGACCACGACAAAGTCGAGCAACTCGACCAGCTTGTCACCGAAAAAATGGGGTGGCCACGGGACAAGCGTTTCGCAGTGACCGGGCAGACCTACCCGCGACTGGTTGATGCCTTGGTTGCGTCTTCACTCAGTGCCGTCGCCGCCGCGACCATGAAGATGGCAACAGACATCCGCCTGCTTGCCAACCGAAAGGAATTGGAAGAGCCCTTTGAAAAGAATCAGATCGGCTCGTCCGCCATGGCGTACAAGCGCAACCCGATGCGATGCGAGCGTATCTGTGGTTTGTCACGTTTTGTCATCGGCATGACACAGACGCCTTACAACACCGCCGCCGAGCAGTGGATGGAACGCACGCTCGACGACTCGAGCTGCCGTCGTCTGACGCTGCCCGAGCCGTTCCTCGCGCTCGATGGGGTTCTGGATATTGCGATTAATGTTGCCAGTGGTCTGGTCGTCTATGAAGAAACGATCACGAGCAACCTCGCGAAAGAGCTGCCTTTCATGGCCACGGAAAACCTGCTCATGGAAGCCGTTCAGCGCGGCGGAGACCGCCAGGAACTGCATGAGGTGATCCGCGTGCACAGCCAGGCTGCAGCCCAGCGTGTCAAGGCAGAAGGTGCCGAGAACGACCTGATCGCGAGGCTGCGCAACGATGATCACTTCATGGGTGTCGATCTGGACAACCTCATGGACGGAGCGAAATACATCGGGCGGAGCCCGCAGCAGGTCGATGCATTCCTCGCTGAAGTCGTCGAGCCGATCCGTCAGCGATACGCTGAAGCGCTTGCCTATGATCCGACGCTGAAAGTTTGATAAGTTCAATAGTGGGGCGGACATTCCTGTCTGCCGTCGGCCGAAGGCCGATCTCACACCCAACCCATTCCCGGCGTTGCCGGGAGGCAGACAGGAATGTCTGCCCCACCTTTAAGAGGTTGTCTACCCGTCATGCTGAAACATTACTTTTCGATCGCGACGCTCATGTTTGCCGTCTCTCTGCTCACCGCCTGTGGCGAGTCCGGCTCCGAAGACCAACTGCCTGAAGGTGCTGCACCGAGCGAGCCGGAGCGTGTTGAAGTGCCTGAGACACCCGCTGAGCCCGAGCAGCCGCCGGTTGTAGATGAAACGCCGCCGCCTTTGCCGCTGCCGACACCCCCTGCAAACGAGGACGATGCGGAACGCTCGAAGGCGCCTGGCCTGAGCTACGTGACGCCCGAAGGATGGAGTAAAGGCCCGGACCGAAGCATGCGCTTGCTCACACTGCTGCCGCCCGATGGCAATGGTGCGGACCTTGCGATCTCGCGCTGGCCCGGCGATGTTGGTGGGTTTCCCATGAACGTCAACCGATGGGCCCGCCAAGTAGGTCTGCCCCCCATCCCGGGGTTGATGACCGCGGCGGCTTCCGATTTTGAGAAGTTCAAGGTCGATGGCCACACCGCGACATGGATCCCGCTCATGAACGAAGACACCGGCCGAGCGATCCTCGCTGTCTGGCTGCCCATCGGCGATGAACCGGAAAACCCCGATCAGACCTGGACCTTCAAGCTCACCTGTCAGGCTGATCAGGTGCAGACACTCGCACCCGCAGTGCGTGCGTTCTGTGAGTCGATCAAGTTTGAGGAATAAGCGAACTTAGTTGTCTGAGTTGTCCGAGTCACCGTTACCGTTGCCCTGATAAAACTCGGGCTTGAGCCATGGGCGGTGCTTGAACGATTCGCCGTAGCCGGTGACGCCGCGCTCGGACTCTCGGATGAAGGCGGTGAACTCGGCGACCAGCGGGTCATCGATCTGCTCGTCGATCATTTCCAGCGCCTTGGTGCCGGGGATGCCTTTTCGGTAGTACAGGTCGAATGCCAGTCGCAGCGGCTTGATGTGCGCTCTCAGGCCTGCGCGGCGAAGGCCGATCAGGTTCAGTGCCGACACCTGCTTGGTGTGGTGGATCATGCAGAACGGCGGCAGGTCCGCGGTCATGCCCTCACACCCGCCGAGCATGGCCATGCGACCAATGCGGCAGAACTGCTGGACGCCACAGTTGCCGCCGAGAATGACCTTGTCGCCGACCTCACAATGCCCGCCGAGCAGGGCGGAGTTGGCAAACATGCAGTCGCTGCCGACGACGCAGTCGTGCGCGACATGGCTTTGTGCCATGAGGTAATTTCGGTCGCCGACGGTGGTGGGGTGTTCGTCGCGGGAGGCGCGGTGGATCGAAACGCCCTCACGCAGGACGTTGCCGTCGCCGATCACCGTGCCTTGGCCGGGCTTGTCGGGGTCCGCCTTCCAGTCCTGTGGCTCAAGGCCAATCGTGACCATGGGGTAGATCGTATTGTTCGCACCGAGGGTCAGCGGCCCCTTGAGATAGGCCTGAGCGATGAGCTTGGTGCCCGCACCGATCTTGACCGGTCCCTCGATGACACAATTCGGGCCCACGACGACATCGTCTGCGAGTTGGGCCTGGTCATCAACAGTTGCGGTGCGGTGGATCTGCGGCATATCGTCTCGAACGCGAAGAGCCGCGTATCATAATTCAAAACATCGGCTGACGCCCACCAAACCCGCCAAACGTGACCACACACTCCCCTGTTCCCGTCCAAGACCTCGGCCTGCTCGATTACGAACAGGCTCTGGCGATCCAACGGGAACACAATCAGTCCCTGATTGATGGTCAGGCGGGGCCGGCGATCCTCCTCGTCGAGCACCCGCCGGTCATCACCCTGACTCGTCGGGCAAAGCCGAATCTCCTGGCCGATGATCAGACCCTCGCCAAACTCGGCGTCACCACCGCCGAGACCGATCGCGGCGGAGACATCACCTACCACGGCCCGGGCCAGCTCGTCGCCTATCCCATCCTCAAGCTAGGCGACTTCGGGCTGAACCTCTCCAGCTACATGCGGCTGCTTGAACGAGCCGTCATCGACACGATTGCCAACTGGGGCATCACTGGTCATACCGAGTGCGGCGCGACGGGCGTATGGGTGAAGCAGGACAGTCAACCCGATGCCAAGATCTGTGCCATGGGCGTCCGCATCCGCAAGAACACCACGCTGCATGGCCTGGCCCTGAACGTCACCCCCGTGATGGAACATTTCAATTTGATCGTCCCCTGTGGCCTCGAAGACAGGCCCGTTATCAGCATGCGGCAACTGCTCGGAGAAGCTTGTCCAACCATGGCGCAAGCCAAAGATGTGTTTGCCGCTGCGATGCTGAACTGCCTGAAAAACACAGGCGATTCAACGCGTTGTGCTACCGGATCGGCACCAGGAACGAGTGCTGACTCTTGACGTACGCCGGGTCGTCTCCGGGCTGGAACTTTCGACCGTTCGGTACGTTATGCGGGTATTTCTCCTGCGTCAGGCGCACGGCGTTGCTGTACCGGTCGGTCGTACCTTCGAGTGTAAATGCTTCGCCATAGGTCCACGCATTGAGCAGGACCATCGAACGGTGCGGACCGTGGTAGTAAAAAGCGTTTTCGCCGTTGTCGCGAAGCACATCGACCGCGGTCTCCGCTGCGCGTCGAAAGTCCGGTCCATATTCGCGGTCGTAGTATCCGATCTGCAGGGTGAACCGGCCCTTGCCCTTGAGTGTGCGGACGTCGCGCGGGTCCAGCACTTCGCCTTGCTTCTCCGCGTTGAGTTTCACGAGCTTGGCGTTTGGGAAAAGCTCTTTGCCATTGACCTCCGCTGCTCGGACTTTTTTAAGTGCGGCCCGCGCTTCGCTGCTGTCGTCATCCTTGAACCGGCCCATATAGACCGTCGCTTCTGTGCCGACGGTTGTGTACCAGAGGTT
Organism: Phycisphaeraceae bacterium; assembly: GCA_049611445.1. Lineage (GTDB taxonomy): Bacteria > Planctomycetota > Phycisphaerae > Phycisphaerales > Phycisphaeraceae > JAHQVV01. The sequence goes on from JBMZAP010000133.1 coordinate 9,992, forward strand.
GGCCAGTCCGGCGTCCTGTCGAGCGGTCTGCATCAGGCTATGCACGCCGTGGAAAGCCTCGGCACCGGTGTATCGGCCAAGTTCGATCGCAAAGCCCTTGTTGCGGCGGTTGGATGGGTCCGAGGCCGACGAACCTCGGTCCGGGCCCTCATACCACTCGTTGTCCGGGTTAAAGACCGCGCTCCAGCCGGTGCGCTTGACCACCCGCCGCTCCATCTCACAGCCCACGACCAGCAAGGCCGACAGACACAGCAGAATCAGGGTCCAGCGGGGGGTTCTCATCTTCATAAATCCAGCACGGAGAGGCAATTGTATCGCCCCGGGGCCACAAATCACAGTCCAGTGTATCTGATCCTAAAGACGGTAAGGGGTGCACTCAGGTTCATGTCATAAGGTAAAAAAGCGTCATGTTGAGTAGATATCCAGCAAAATG
>JBMZAP010000134.1:0-10158 GCA_049611445.1 Phycisphaeraceae bacterium
TGGCCGCCCCGATGACCTTGTGAACAATTGCATCCGAAAGCCTGATCTGGCTCGCGCATAAGCCCTCCCGGAAAAAGATCCTTGGCGTTCTTGGCGCCTTGGCGTTTCAAAATCAATCCGTACTCCGCCAAACCGCATGGCCGACAAAGAACGGTCCAAGGCGTTCGATATACAGCGCGGTCTGCTGGGTCTTGCGCATTGTCTGGACGAGGATGGACAGTGGTGCCAGTTCCTTGCCGATCAGACCGATGGTGAAGTCGTTGTCGTTCGCATCCAGGCCGTGCGAAGCGAGTCGGATATCGTGGCCAAAGTCGCCAGCACCAAACCCCATGCCGATGATGCCGTGCTCTTTAAGGATGGCCATCTGCTCTTCGCGGGCCAGCCGACTGAACTCGCCCTTGCGACGCAGCGGGTACCACACCGCCCAAGGCCAATCGGGATTGGATGCGTGACGGATGGGCCGATCGATCAGCACCTCGTTGAGGTCCGGCTCGTAGCCGAGCGAATAGGTTCGCCCAAGCATGGTGTAAGCGGGGTTGAGGATCGCGGTATCCAGCGACTGGACGGCCGGCCGCAACTTGTTGACAAAGTCGCTTTCATCTTCGGTCCAGGTCAGCATGGCCGCGGCGGTCGGGTCATTGACATCTTCGTAGACCGTGGCATTGAGGTTGTACTGCTTGGCCGCGTCGATGAGGTCGCCGGGGTTGGGGCAATCATCGAAGGCAAGCAGCTGCATGAACAGGCGACGGTCGGAGGATTGGCCGTTGGCGCCTTTTTCACTGATGTCGGGGGCTTTGATTTGCGGTCGTTCCATGCCAACACCTTATGCGTGGGCGCGGAGGATCGCCACTGCAGCAGTCGCCGCCGTTTCAATCCGCAAGACATTGGGGCTGTATCGCCAGGGCAAAAACCCAGCATCACGTGCTGCGGCCAGCTCTTGGTCGGTCAGTCCGCCCTCCGGGCCGACGAGTACGCGGACGACACGGACTGACTGTAAACGCGCTGGCAGGTCGGCGATCGGCTCGGCATACGGGTCGGCGATCAGCTTGAGGCCCGCCTCGCACACCAGCGCGTCTTCGAATGCAGCTGGCTCATTGACCTGCATGAGCCAGGCGTTGCCGGACTGCTTGCCGGCCTCGGCCGCGGCTTTCTCGAATCGCTCGAGCTTGTTGTCGCGCGGGTGTACGACGGACCGGCACGAAATCAACGGGATGAGCCGATCGGTGCCGAGTTGGGCAAGGTCGTTGACCATGCTGTCTGCGCGTGGGCCTTTGGGGATCGCAGTGGCCAGTTCGATGCGTGGGTTCGGAGCAGGGACACGCTGAACCGATTCAACGGTGCAGGTGGTCTGGCCCGGGCTGGTGGCGATTAGCGTGGCCTGAGCGACGGTGCCCCTGCCATCGATGAGCTGAATGGCGTCACCTTCCGATAACCGAAGAACACGGGTGGCATGACGGGCCTGATCCTTGTCCAGTTGGATCGTCGAGCCGGCTTCCTCGGGCAGGTCCCTGCACAGAAATCGCGGGCCTGCGTCGTTGGCGGGGCCGGAGGCATCTTCTTGTGGCATTTCGTTGGGGATCGGGTTGTCTCCGTCAATCAAAGGTCCGATAGTGTTGAGCGGGACACGTTTAGCCCGCCACTTGTGCCCAGACGATAAACCCTTGTATGCGGACTGGGCAAACGGCCCGGTCTGTCGCATCGACCCGAAATGAGCACACCTCCCGACCAACCCGGCAGCAGCAATGCAGATAAGCGAATCGAGCAGCAGCTCGATGAACTGCTGATCCAGATCGAAGAAGTCGAGCCGGGCATCATCGACCCGCTGGTCCTGCCTTCGTCGTATCGCGACAAGGCCGAAGCAGCACGGGAGGAGCAGGAAGAAGTGGCTGCTACGACACAAGCCCCCATCGAGACCGCTGAAGAGCCGGCGGCCGCTGCGCCGGAGCCCGCTGCTGCCGAGACAACCCCGGAGCAGGCGGACATGCTCGCATCGCTGAACGCGGCCTTGCAGGGCCTGTCGGGCGATCCCCCCGCCAACGAACCGAGTGAGCCCGAGGCTCAACCCGCCGAACAAGCCGCCCCGGATGCGGCCGAGCCTGCCGAAGAACTCTCGATGGAGGAAAAGCTCCAGCAGGAGATCGCGGCGCTGATGAACGCCGAACCTCAGGTCGAGGTAACCGCAACGCCAGAGCCTGCGACTGAGGGGGCGGCAACAGAAGAAGCTGGGCAGAGCACCGAAGACCAGATCGCGATGGAGATCGAGGGCCTGCTCAACGCGGAGCAGGATGCCACGGCCTCGGACACCGAAGCGGACAAGGAAAAAGCGATCGACGAGTTGGACAAGATGCTCGCCAGCGAGATCGATGCCGACGGCGAGTTGACCGGCGAGTTCCAGACGGTCGAGGACGTCACCGCGGGGATCCAGGTCGAGGTACCTACTGAGCCGAGCACAGACGACGCACACGCGGCGACAGCGCGGGACGTGGCCGCCGAGTTGGACAGCCAGCCGGAGGACCTGCCAGCCACAACGCCCGAGCCCGTGGCAGCAACAGCAGAGCAACCCGCGGAAGATCCGTTCGCAGTATTGGCCGAGATTGCTGAGACTGCAGAGGTCAGTGAAGCCGACTACCAGGAGCAGTTGGCGAGTCAGAAGCCGAAGCGCGATTACCGTGCGTGGTTTGAGACCGCGAAAGACCGCCTGTTTACCGCCTGCTACGCGATCAACTGGCCGGCCCGTCGCCTCAGTACAGAGTGGCGGGCGAACCTCGGCTACATCGCGTTACTGAATCTCTTCTTCGGCGTCGGGCTCTGGATCGTGCTGATCCTCTTCTGAAGCCAGCTTCTCAAAAAATCCACGCAGGATATTTGCCGCGGCCAATGCATCGCGACGGGCCTTTTTCTGCTTGTGCGTCAGCCCGCTCATCGCCATCTGCTCGTCTGCTGCAGCACTGCTCAGTCGCTCGTCGTGCAGGTGAACCGGCAGGCGTGTGGCCTCGGAAAGCTTGTCCGCAAAGGCCTTGCACTTCTCCGCACTCGGCCCGACGCTGCCGTCCATGTTCAAAGGCCAGCCCACGACCAGCGCACCGGGACCCTCCCACTCGATCAGGTCGCGCAGGCGTGTAAATCGCTCGGCTTCACTGGCCGTATTGATCACATCCAACGGCGTGACAATCCCTGTAAACGTGTCCCCCATCGCCACGCCTGTCCGCTTGTCACCCAGATCAATCGCGAGGTATCGCATGACCCAAGCGTACACGAAACGGCAGCATGAATTGAGACATTTACGTGGTCAATAACCATTTCTTGGCTTGAAACTTGTATTCTGGCGTGAATGGCCTCTAATAGGGCAATCGTCAATAACCGATGAATCAAAGCAACCAGAATTGATAGAGTCTCAGGGCTATCAATTGTTCACGAAATACTGTTTAATCCTCGCAAAGGAAGACTTCTATGGGCAGTCCTGCAAGCGACGCTCGTACCGCACTGATTACCGGCATCACGGGCCAGGACGGCTCGTACCTCGCCGAGCTCCTGCTTTCCAAGGGATACGAGGTCCACGGCATTATCCGCCGGGCCTCGACCTTCTCGACCGAACGCATCGACCACATTTATCAGGACCCGCACGAGTCCGGCAAGCGGCTGCACCTGCACTACGGCGACCTGACGGACGCCAACTGCCTGGCCCGGCTTGTCTCGCGCATCGTGCCCAACGAGGTCTACAACGTCGGCGCCCAGTCGCACGTCAAGGTCTCCTTCGAGCAGCCCATCTACACCGGCGACGCGACCGGCGTCGGCGCAGCCAAGCTCCTCGAGGCCGTCCGCGAAACTCAGGACGCGACCGGCAAAGAGATCCGCTACTACCAGGCCTCGACCTCCGAGATGTTCGGCGGCATGCCCGACACCGCGCCGCAATCCGAAAAGACGCCGTTCCACCCCCGCTCGCCCTACGGCTGTGCCAAGCTTTACGCCCACTGGTTGACCGTCAACTACCGCGAGTCGTACGACATGCACGCCAGCTGCGGCATCCTCTTCAACCACGAATCGCCCCGTCGCGGCGAGACCTTCGTCACCCGCAAGATCACCCGTGCCGTTGGCCGGATCAAACACGGCCTGCAGGAGAAGCTGTTCCTGGGCAACCTCGACGCGAAGCGCGACTGGGGTTTTGCCGGCGACTACGTCGAGCAGATGTGGATGATGCTGCAGCAGGACACACCCGACGATTACGTCGTCGCGACCGGCACGACACAGACCGTCCGCGAGTTCTGCGAGCACGCATTTGGCCGAGTCGGCCTGGACTACAACGACTACGTCGAGATCGACCCGCGGTACTACCGCCCTGCTGAAGTCGACCTGCTCTGGGGCGACCCAACCAAGGCCAAGGAAAAGCTCGGCTGGGAGCCGAAGGTTGGCTTCAAGGAGTTGGTCGAGATGATGGTCGATGCGGACATGGATCTTGCCTCTCGCGAGAAGACCCTGAAAGACGCCGGCCACGACATCAACCTGCCCGAGGGGGTAAGGCACTGATGGACTGGTCGAATGTACGCGTTTGTGTCACCGGCGGGGCCGGCTTCCTAGGCCAGGCGGTCTGCGCTAAGCTCAAGGAGCGTGGCGTCTCGGACGACCGGCTGTTTATCCCGCGTCGCAAGGATTACGACCTCACCATCGAGGCCGACGTCGTGCGGATGTATGACGATGCGAAGCCCGACGTGGTCATCCACCTCGCGGCAGAGGTCGGCGGCATCGGCGCCAACCGTGATCACCCCGGTCGATTCTGCTTCGCCAACCTCGCGATGGGCATGCACCTGATCGAGCATGGCCGAGCACGCGGCATCCAGAAATTCGTCCAGACCGGCACCGTGTGCGCCTACCCGAAGTTTGCACCGATCCCCTTCAAAGAAGAAACCCTGTGGGATGGCTATCCCGAGGAAACCAACGCGCCGTACGGCGTCGCCAAGAAAGCCCTCTTCGTCCTGCTCGACGGCTACTACCGCGAGTACGATTTCAAGTCGTCCGTCGTCGTACCGGTGAACCTCTACGGGCCGGAGGACAACTTCGACCTGCACACCAGCCACGTGATCCCCGCGCTGATCCGCAAGTGCATCGAAGCCCGCGACAGCGGCGCCGGCCACATCGACTGCTGGGGCACCGGCAGCGCCTCGCGTGAGTTCCTGTTTGTGGAGGATGCGGCCGAGGGCATCATCACCGCTGCGGAAAAGATGGATGAGCCTGTGCCGATCAACCTGGGCACGGGCAGCGAGATCACGATCAAGAATCTCGTCGAACTCATCGCTCGGCTGTGCAAGTTCGAAGGCGAACTGCGTTGGGATCCGACCAAGCCCGATGGCCAGCCTCGACGCTGCCTGGACACGAATCGTGCCAAGGAACGTATGGATTGGCAGGCCCAGGTCGGCTTCGAAGAAGGCCTGCAGCGGACGATCGAATGGTTCGAAGCGAACCGCGACACGATCCGAGAAGTCGTGTACGGCGGCTGACCTGAACCTTTCTTGATACCGTTCAAAATGACATGCCTACGCGATCCGCCCATTCATTGGATTGTGCATGCTGTTACATCATGAATCTGTAAAAGCCATGGCGAAGTTCAGGGGTCGGGGGCTACACTGATGGTGTCTCTTACATCCGCACTTCCCGGAGTCATCCCCATGCCAGAACGTCTCACCACGCTTTTGACTTGCCTGTTCGCCTTCTGCCTGATGAGCCTGTCTGGTCCTGAAAGTTTCGCACAAGCAGAAAAGTCCGACCCCTACTGGCGTCATTTCGATGAGCGGTTCCCCGAGATCGCAGGTCAGGGCGAGGAGCTCTGGAACAAGGCCGCCGAGATCGCGAAGCTGCAACTCGGAGAAGCAGATGACGACGCCTTTGCAACCCGGCAGAACCTAGTCTTTCAGGCCCTGGCGGTGAACGAGCGTGACCATGCGATCATGCGCAAGAAAGCAAAGACCAAGGCAGAGCATGAATGGATCCTCTCGCGACGCGATGCATCACGACAATTCGAAAAAGACGTCGAGACGATCAAGGCGCTCCGCGCGAAAGACGACGACAAACTGACGCAACAGGACATGACCGATTTGCTGCAAGCCAGCGTCAGTCTGATGCGATATATCTACGAAGCGCAGATCCAGGCCAACGAGAGTTACTTCGAAAACGTTGTGCAGGAGAATCAGAGGCTGCAGGGCAAGCTCGCCGACGCACAGAAGCAGCCGGAGACTCCCACGCAGCAGGAAACCGAAAGCAATCCAAGTAGCAGCAGCCGAGAGGCGAAGAAAGGTGACTTCAAGGCCTATCTCCAATCCGATCGTATTCACATTGACGTCGATGAACGACGAAACCAGTACGACCGCAATCACGTCCAGATCACCGGCGCGATCAAGAACCTGACCAGCAAGCCCGCACGCTTCCGCTTCCAGGTCGTTGGCTTAAGAGCGGACAAACGCGTCGTTGGCCTGAAGACCATTACAACCCCGGTCATCCCGCCCAACGGCGTGCATGAGATCGACACCAAGATGCCCGTCGAACACTCCGCCTATGTGCGCGGGGTGGACATGCGCGAGGTACAGATCATCGAGCCCTGAGCATGCTTTACAAGTAATCTTCGCCCTGCTGCTCGCCGACCAGGCCGTGCAACTGTTTGATGCGTTCGGCATCCTCGGCCTTGCAGACGAGCGTGTTCTTGCCAGCGCGGATGATGATCAAGTCCTCGACGCCGATCGTTGTAATCAACTCGTCAGGATCATCACTCACGGAAAGAACATTCTTAGAGTCCATGTAGACCGTCTTGCATCCACCGGAGCGGTTGCCTGCTTCGTCCTGCTCGCGTGTCTCACCAAAGCTTGGCCAACTGCCGACGTCCAGCCAGCTCAGCGGCATCGGCACAGCGGCGACGCGGACGTTCTCGTCCTTACTCGCCGGCTCCATGATCGCGTAGTCGACGCTGACCTTCTTCAACGCCCCAAACGTGTCGTGTAGCTCGGCCTTGCACGCATCGGTGCCCCATGTGCTGCACAGCCGATCGAGGTCGTCGTAGTTCTCCGGCGCGTAGTTCTTGATGCAGTCCATCACGTTGCTCGCCTTCCAGACGAACATGCCCGAGTTCCAGAGGTACTTGGTCGGGCCGGCATCGAAGTAGTCGTTCGCGATGGGAGCTTCGGGTTTTTCCTTGAACTGGTCGACGACGAAACCCGTGTCGCCGATCGCGTCACCAAGTTGAAGGTAGCCGTAGCCTGTCGCGGCATGGGTCGGTGCGATGCCGAAGGTCACCAGCGTCGGCTCATCCGACTCGGCCAGTTCGTAGCCCTGCTCAACAATCTTGAGCATCTCATCCACGGGTTCGATGATGTGGTCAGCGGTAAAGATCGCAACCGTGGCATCCGGATCCTTGTGCGCGAGGACGCCGCAACCCAGCCCGACCGCGTTGAGCGTGTCCCGGCCCATGGGCTCGCCGATAAACCGGTCCTCGGTCAGGCCGGGCAGGTTGTCGAGCATGACCTCACGCATCGACTCACCCGCACAGACGTAAATGTTCTCCGCAGGGACCAGCCCGTCGAGGCGCTCCATCGCGATCTGCAGGAGCGAACGTGGCGACCCGCCGTTATCTGATTCGATGAACGGGATGAGCTGCTTGGGCAGGGCCTTGGTGGACATCGGCCAGAGCCGGGTGCCGGAACCGCCGGCGATGATGAGGGCGTAGCGCATGGTGTATTCGTAAGTTGGGGGCCTGATCGAATTCTGAAGCATCTATTTCAGGACGCCTCGAAGGGTTGGTGTCGGTAGAGATCATCGGCCGATTCACGGTCCGCCGCAAGAAGGCAACACAAAAGCTGTCACAAATCACAGACCCGCTAAGCACAAGCCGCGACTGGCCGCTATATCCGCGCCGCGCTATGATTCAAAACAATCCGAACATAAAAATTGAACACGCCACGACCAAAGCCCAGGACCAAACAGTTCAGGGCCCATTCCAGCCCCTGTTCAAAGGCTTGTTCGCCTAGGCGATAGCCAGCTGAGCAGGCTAGAATCTGTACGTCCACGAAACTCAACCACCCGGGAGCAACCCATGATCGGCAACGGCAACCCCGCTCTTAACGAAGACACCTTCTCCATCCCTGTCAGTGAACTGGAGAGCAACCGCTCGGTCATGACGCTTGGCAGCACGGTCTTTAAGTCCCTCACGCTCGTTGGCATCTGCATCGTCTGTGCCACGATCACCTGGGGCCTGACCACCAAGGGCGGTACGTTCGACGCCGGGGTCGCAATGCCCTGGATGCTCGGCGGCGTGATCGGTGGACTGATCTTCGCGCTGATCACAATCTTCAAACCACAGGCCGCCCCTGTCACTGCGCCGATCTACGCCGCGCTCGAAGGCCTGTTCCTGGGCGCCGTCTCAGCGTTCTACGAGGCGTCCTTCGGCACACAGAACGGACAAGCCGGGCCTTTCTCAGGCATCGTCGTACAGGCCGTCGCACTCACCATGGCCGTCACGTTCGTGATGCTCGCCCTCTATGGCACACGCGTGATCAGAGTGACCGAAAAACTCCGGGCAGGGATCATCGCCGCGACCGGCGCGGTCGTGCTGGTCTACCTGGCCAGTTTTGTCATGGGGTTCTTCGGCGTTGAGATGCCCTACCTGCACAGCAACGGACCGATCGGCATCGGCATCAGCCTGGTCATCGTCGGCATCGCGGCGTTCAACCTGCTGCTGGACTTCGACCTGATCGAGCGTGGCGTCCGAGGCGGCGCACCGAAGTACATGGAGTGGTACGCGGGCTTCGCCTTGCTGGTCACCCTCGTCTGGCTGTACCTCGAAATCCTGCGCCTGCTGAGCAAGCTGCGCTCGCGGTAATGAGCATGACTACCTTGCTCTCTCTCCCTTTGAGGGAGAGGGTTGGGGTGAGGGTCCAGCGTCAAGTCCGCAATGAAAGATTGAATAAGCCGCAGTCTGTTTAACGCCCAACCCTCATCCCCGCCTTCTCCCTGAGAGGGAGAAGGAGCCCAAGCCACTACACTCCAACCGATGCGTGCTTTGTCGCGACAATTCCTGATCACGTTCTCGGCGATGGGCGCGATCCTTGCGTACCTGCCACTGCTGCTCAAGCAGCGTCTCGACGAGCCGATCCAACTCCTCGGGCTCACGCTCGGTAGTTCGACACAGGTCGGCATCGTGCTCGCGACAACGGGCCTGGCGATCATCTCGACGCCGGTGATCATGACCGCGCTCGCCGACACCAAGCTGCAGAGCCGATCGCTCATCGCCGTACTGTTCGGCGTCTCCGCGGCCACATGCGTCTGGCAGGCGATGAGTCACAGCTTCGTCGGGCTGCTCGTATCGCATACGGTCTTCGCATTTTTCTTCTGGCCACTGGCGGCACTGCAGGACGGACTGGTCTTCGCCGCCAACCAGCAGGCCAACAACAGCGGGCAGCGCGAAACGCCCTACCACCGTGTCCGGACCTTCGGCACGATCGGCTTCGCCATCCCGCTGGCGGGGCTGTACTTCCTCATCGGGCCCGGCGAAAACAAGGACGTCACGATCGCGCTCTGGCTCGGGGCCAGCGTCTGTGTGCTTGGGTTGATCAATGCCCTGACCCTGCCACACATCCAACTCGGCCAGGCCAGGCGTGCACGCTTTAACGAAACCACTCCTGCCGACAAGCTGACACGCATCCCGACCCTCGCCGCTGCAAAGGTGCTCTTCCGCGGACCCGCCCTGCTCTTTTGCATCTGCCTGTTCATCGCGCACGTCGGCAACAGCGCGTACTACGGCTTCTACTCGATCTATCTCACCGAGACCGTTCACTTCAGCGAGGCATCCGTCGGGCCCATCACCATGCTCGGCGTCGTACTCGAACTCGGCGTGATGACGACCGTGGGGCTGATGACCGCGAGGTTCGGGCTCAAGCGCCTCATCATCTTCGGCCTCGCAATCATGTCGCTGCGCTTCGCACTGCTGGGCGTGTTCCCCAATCAGCACGTCGCGGTATGGACACAGGTCCTGCACGGCATCACGGTCGTGGCGATCTATGTCGTCCCGCCGATCTATTTGAATGCACTAGCAGGCGACCACTTCCGCAGTTCAATCCAGGGGCTCTACGCCATGACCGTCTTCGGCCCCTCGCGCATCGTCGGCAACGTCCTCGGCGGCGA
>JBMZAP010000135.1:0-10141 GCA_049611445.1 Phycisphaeraceae bacterium
CGGTCGAGAGGATCTCGTCCATCGCCCAGGTCGCACTGCCGATGGTGACCAGACGTGATGCGTCTTTCTCAACCGCGGCTCCGATGAGAACACGGTCGCGTTCGCTGTTGGCCTGTGGCGTAAACGTTCCGGTCTTGGGGTCCGCTGCGGCTTCCTGGACATGCAGCACGGGCGCGGCAATCTCGACCAGTGGGGTCTGCTTCAGGCCATCCCGTGGGTTCAGCTTAATCGGGATCGGATAGGTAAAGAAGGTGTTGATGCCGTTGAGTGCATCGCCGACGATCGGCGATTCGGGCCAGTCGTTGACGATAAATTGATTGGTGTACTTGCGGTTTTCGCCGTCCTCATCTTCGGTCTGGAGTTGTACGGCACTCTGATACAACTGCGCTTCAACGCCGTAGCTTTCGAGGAGCTGAACAATCGTGTCGGGGGGTGCTTCATCACGCAATCGCGGTGCAGTGTCGCCGTTGGCGTAGAGCATGACCATGGCGCCATCGCCCTTGTTTAGACGCGTTTGCAGGAAGGCGGCGACGGTGTCCTTGTTCGTGTTATCCAGCGATGCACTGCGGTTCACGTCTGGCCGGAAGTAAGGCATCGTCACCCAGACCACGCGCTGCCCTTCGCGTAGCGGGGGCGGGTCGGTGTTGACGGGGTCGGGCCACTCGGCGACCTCGAAGTCCATGCTCAGCAGACGCTTGATGACTTCGTCGTAGACGCCTTCGATACGCTGCTGTTCTGATCCAATAATCGATACGCCACGCAGGCCTATGTTGGATCGGATAAAGACCACCAGCGGCGGCGGCTCAAGCTGGATGCTGATCAAGGCGCCGGTCAGTTGTTCCTCGCCTACGAACAGATCATTGATCTGGCTTGTCGATGCGCCGCCCGTACCGCGGAAGAGTAGTTCAGCAGGGATGACACGAGCATCGCTGCCTGAGGTCAGCAGGACGCAGGGCTTGTCGTTGAGGATCGCACGAGCCTCCTCATAGCGCAGCGGCGGGGCGGCGTTGAGAAGCGGGTCGGTCTGCCCCTTCACGGTCTTAAAGAACTCGGGGACCTGCTGCACCATTGCAGCGAGGGTGTTCTGTGCTTCAAATGCGGCCTGTTGAGATTCCGGCGGGGCCAGGTTGTCAATGACAACACCTCGGCGGAGTTGGTCGGCCTTGCCGGGCGTATCGGGCAGGGTGTTGCCGGCCAGTTGCAGGATGTACTGCTGGATGGAGGCCATCAGCTTGGTGTAATCGGGCAGGTTGTCGCCGTCGCCATTGGTCACGATGCCCGGCGATTTGAGGCGGGCTCGCCAGTCGCTTCCCAGCATGTCATCGCGCATCTGCCGCAAACGCTTGGCCTGGTCCTGCAGCCTGAGGTACTGGCTACGCAGATCGGTGAGGCGTTGGCGCTGGATGGATTCAGGGCGAAGCTTGACGTTGCTTTCGTTGATATCAGATAACCATGCCTCGATTTGATCGACGGTTTCGGCGTAGAGGTCGACCAGTCGCAAGCCCTCTGCAATCGATCCGCGGATGGTGGCGGTTTCTTCGGCGAACATCGCGTCCATCTCTGCGAGCAGTTCCTCGCGACGATCCGTTTGCGTGTCCAGGTCGATGTGCTGGACATTGATCGTTTTACTGGCCCGGGCGTATTCATCAACGAGGTCACGGACACGCTGCTGCTGGGCTGGTTCAATATCTTCACCGCCGAGCATGGTGACCAGGCGGTAGTCGGTGTCGAGTTGATCGAGCACGGCCCGGCTCTGTTCCGAGAGGCTGTAACGCCGGGTCGAGGTCAGATCGAAACGGACCCAGCTCCGAGCCTCTGGCGACATACTGCGGTATTGCCAGTAGACCACATAGTTCGCGATGACTGTGATCCCGATTGCCGCGATGACCGCAACGAAAACCATCAGCGCGTTGGTCGAGCGACGCTTCGTTGCGGTTGGCAGAACAGGTTTGTTGGCTGGTTTGCTCATCGCCACCGCCTGCTCTGCACGAGGACGACGGATAGGAACAGGAACAGTGCGGTCCCTGTTGCGAAGTAAACGAAGTTACGGATGTCGATCAGGCCCTTGGCGAAGTCGGCATACTGCTGATTCACGCTGATGTAATCAACGAGTCGTCGCGTCGCAGGGTCGGGTGTCGTTTGGCCGGAGACGAAGTAGGCCGCAAATGTTGGTATTGCGATGATGAAAACGGTGACGAGGAACGCGATGATCTGGTTCTGACTCCAGGCCGAAGCAAAGACACCGATGGCAAGATAAAGCGCGCCGACGAGCACAAGTCCAAGCAGCCCCGTAACGATAGGGCCGAATTCCGGCGAGCCAACGACTTCCAGCGCGATCGCATGCACGACCAGTGGAAGAAGCATGACGCAGAAGAAGATCAGTGCTCCGAGCCACTTGCCGAGGACGACCTGTGCGTCGCTGACCGGGCTGGTCATCAGACGCTCAAAGGTCCCGCTGCGCAGTTCCTCGCTGATCAGCCGCATGCTGATTGCGGGTGCAAGAAAGACCAGCAGCCAGACAACCGCGTCAAACGTGCCCCTCATTGATGCAGGTTGACCCGGTTCGAAACCCTGCAGAAAAAAGGTTGATGCACCGATAGCGAAGGCGCCAAGCACGACGTAGGCGATCGGCGAGAAGAACAAGCCCGCGAGCTCGCGCTTGGCAATCGTGATGATCATGCCTGCACCGCCTTTTCCTTCGCGACGGCCTCGACGAAGTAACGCTCCAGTGTCGGGCTGTTCAGGTGCAGTTCGCGGATCGTGTGGGCGCTGCTGGTCAGCTTCTCAGCAACAAGGGCCCGCAGGTCGGTGTCATCTTTCGCTGTGACGGTTGCCCGGGTCCAATCTCCAACGCGGTAAGATTCAATCTTGGCGACACTGGGGATCGACTGCAGCAGGTCGGCAACTTGTTTAATGGTTGCACGGGTTTCGACGACGATCGTTCCGCCTCGCGAGGCGCGGTCGCGGAGTTCTACGGGGGTGCCTTGTGCAACGATTTGTCCGTTTGCAATGATGATCACGCGGTCGGCAGCGCGTTCGATCTCAGGCAGGATGTGGCTGGACAGCATGATCGTGTGCTGGCCACGCAGTTCAGCAATCAGGTCGCGGAAGGCCAGCGTCTGCTGCGGGTCCAGTCCGCTGGTGGGCTCATCCAGAATCAGGACTGGCGGCTGGTGCAGCAGCGCCTGGGCGATACCGACGCGCTGTTTGTTGCCCTTGCTCAACTGGCCGATGACGCGCCGCTTGTTGTGGGACAGGCCGCATTTGGCGGTGACTTCATCAATGCGCTTGTTGCGCTCATTGCGAGACATGCCAAAGAGCTTGCCACAGAAGTGAAGGTACTCGGTGACGCGCATCTCGGTATAGAGCGGCGTGGACTCGGGCAGGTAGCCGATTTTCTGTCGGGCGGCACGCGAGTCAGTCAGGACATCAATCCCGTCGATCGTACAGCGACCGGCTGTAGGCGGCAGGTAGCCGGTGATCATACGGATACTGGTGGACTTCCCCGCGCCGTTAGGACCGAGAAAGCCGACGACCTCCCCGGCCGGAATCTCAAAGCACAGGTCTTCCACGGCCAGGATCGGTCCGTACCACTTGGTGAGATGTTCGGCAACGATCATGTTCAGGCAGGGATCTCACGCACGGATAAGACGGATTATTGTCTGTCAATCACTGCGTGGGGTCAATAATCCGAATGGCCAATACGTGTGTTATGGGGCTATGGCTAGGCGTGTTCGCGAATCAGAGACATGAAGGATTCGCCATACTTATCCAGCTTGGTCTGCCCGACGCCGGAGATCGCAAGGAAGGATTCGTCATCGGTTGGCTTGGTGGCGGCCATCTGACGCAGGGACTTGTCGCCAAACACCACGTAGGGCGGGACACCTTGCTTGTCAGCGAGCTGTTTGCGTAAGCCACGCAGGGATTCGAACAGTTCATTGTCGATGGGGCCGAGGTCGTCGTCCTGTAGACGTCGGCTGATCCTGGTGCCTGCCGAAGCGACGCGCGAGACAGGCATCGCGATCTCACGCTCGCCCTTCAGGATCTCTTTGCTTTCGGGTGTGAGATGCAGCGTGCGGTACTGGTCGGCGGAGGTGCCAATCGTTCCGTCGTGGATCAGGTGCTCGGCGAGTTGTCGCCAGTGGCCGTCGGGCTGGTCGGCACCGATGCCGTACACGCTGAGCTTATCGTGGCCGTAATCGAGGACACGCTGTTCCTTGGAGCCGCGCAGCACCTTGATCACGTGTCCGACGCCAAAACGCTGGCCAGTGCGAACGATCGTGGACAGTAGTTTCTGTGCATGCACCGTCACGTCGAGTAGTTTCGGTGGGGCAGCACAGTTGTCGCAGTGCCCACACGCGCCTTCGTGTTCCTGACCAAAGTAGCCAAGCAGCGGCGGCATCCTGCAGCTTGTTGCGTGGGCAAAGGAGACGACTTGCTGGAGTTGCCAGTAGGCGTGTCGGCGTTCTTCCTCGTCTTCTTTCTGCTCGATGAAGTGTTCGACCTTGCCGCGGTCTCCGCCGGAGTAGAAAAAGATGCAATCTGCGGGCAGGCCGTCTCGTCCTGCTCGACCGGTTTCCTGGTAGTAGCCTTCGAGTGATCGCGGCATGTCGGCATGGAAGACGAAGCGGACATCCGGTTTGTCGACCCCCATACCAAAGGCGATGGTCGCGCAAACGACCCGCGCGTCACCGTAGATAAAGTCGTGTTGATTCTTCTCGCGAACTTCGGCGTCGAGCCCCGCATGGTAGGGGACGGCGCTGACACCCGAGGCTTGCAGCTTCTCTGCCATGTCTTCGCATTTGCGTCGACTCTGGCAGTAGATGATCCCTTCATGCAGTGGGTTGGCCTTGAGGTACTCGCCGACCTGCCGAAGCATGTTCTTCTTGGGGCGCAACTCGTAGTTGAGGTTGGCCCTTTCGAAGTCGCCGAGGTAGACCGCGGGGTTCTTCAGGTGCAGTTGAGCAAGGATGTCTTCACGCACACGCGGCGTCGCGGTGGCCGTCAGCGCGACAATCGGCGTGTCTGCAAAACGCCCGGCGAACTGGTCCCGCAGGCTCCCAAGCATGCGGTACTCCGGCCTGAAGTCGTGACCCCACTCGGAGATGCAGTGCGCCTCGTCGATCGCAAAACGCGCGACGTCGAGCTGTCGCAAGAGTCGCGAGCCAGAGGTGGACATCAGCCGCTCGGGCGCGAGGTAGATCAGGTCGTATTCGCCCTGGATGGCCCGGCGTTCGCGATCGAAAGCCTCGTCGCGATCAAGGGTCGAGTTAATGAGTGTGGCCCGGATGCCGTTCTGTTGAAGCTGGGCGACCTGGTCCTGCATTAGCGCAATCAGCGGACTGATCACGACGGTGGTGCCTTCGGTCACCAGTGCGGGCAGTTGATAGCACAGGGACTTGCCGCCGCCGGTTGGCATGATGACGAAAGTGTCTCGGCTGTCACAGACCTGTTCGATGATCTCGCGCTGCATCGGGCGGAACGCGTCATGCCCGAAATACTGCTTGAGTGTCGGGGTGAGGCGGTCGTCCTGACCGGCATGAGACGTGGAAAGTGCGTCCTGCATGGGGGCAGTTTAGCAGAGCACGAAGTGTAAGCGAGTGGCATCAAGTCGAAGTGGATTCGATGCAACTCGTCTACGTTTCGCGCTTTGGGAAGGCAATTATGCCTCGGCTAGCTCGTTGCGCGCCCGCTGGGCCGTATCCATCTGCTCGGATGTCGGGCTTGTCCCGGTCTGCATCATGGTGATGAAGCAGTCGAAGAGATATCGCGCGTCGTGCGGGCCGGGGCTGGCCTCGGGGTGGTACTGCACCGCAAAGACCGGGTCCGTCGCGTGGCGGAAGCCTTCGAGGGTCTGGTCGTTAAGGTTGATGTGCGTCGGTTCGCCACCGGCTTGCTTGAGCGAATCAAGGTCGACCGCAAAGCCGTGGTTCTGGCTGGTGATTTCAACCTTGCCGGTGCCCAGGTTCTGGACGGGCTGGTTGCCGCCTCGGTGGCCGAACTTGAGTTTGTAGGTCTCTGCACCAAGTGCGAGTGACAGCAGTTGATGGCCCAGGCAGATGCCGAAGGTCGGCAGCTTGCCGCGGAGCGCTTTGAGGTTGGCGATGGTTTCGCTTACCGCCGCCGGGTCGCCAGGGCCGTTGGAGACGAACAGCCCATCAGGCTTGTGCTCCAGAACTTGCTCGGGTGCTGCATCCCAAGGCAGTACGGTGACTTCGCATCCGGAGTCTGCAAGGTTGCGCAGGATATTGAGCTTCGCGCCGCAGTCCAGCGCGACCACTTTCAGCTTGTTGTCTGGCTTGGTGATCGCGCCTTGAAGCGGTGACCAATCTCCCAAGTCTTCGTCCCAGACGATCGGCTCGGTTCGGCTCACGGTCTTGGCGAGGTTGCGACCGACCAGACCTGCTGAATCCTTTGCCATCTGGACGAGTTCTGCATCGGACTTGTTGGCGTCGGTGCAGAGCACCCCGTCCATCGCGCCAGTCACCCGAAGTTTGCGTGTCAACGCTCGCGTGTCGATGCCGGTGATCCCGGTCAGGCCCTGGCTGGCAAGCCATGCTTCGAGCTTGGCGGTCGAGCGGTAGTTGCTTTCGACGTTGGCAAGTTCGCGGACGATGAAGCCCGAGCAGTGGGCGCGGGTGGATTCGAGATCGCCGTCGGATGTGCCATAGTTGCCCTGCAGCGGGTAGGTCATCGTGACGATCTGTCCCGCGTAGGACGGATCGGTCAGGATTTCCTGATAGCCGGCCATCGAAGTGTTGAAGCAGACTTCACCCACGACACAACGGGGTGAGGTGTCGCCGAAGGCGAGGCCTGTGAAGACGCTGCCGTCTTCGAGTGCGAGGCGGCATGAGGGGGTGTTTGGGTCATCCATGATGCGGAGATTCTAGCGGGTCTGGAGCGGCCTATCACGGCCAAAGCCCGAGTTCTTTCATCTGTTTTTCAGCCTGCGGTGCCCAGCCTCGGTTGGCGATCGGGCTGGCGGGGCTGGGGTGCAGGATTCGCCCGAATTTGAGGGCGATGCCGTCCAATGCCCGCTTGGCACATTTCTCGGCGAAAGCACCGACGCCAACGATCCACTCCGGCTGCCAGGCCGCGACCAGCCCGCGCAGGTGCCTGTCACAGGCCGCTTCCAACGGCTCACGCTCGGCCACCGGCAGCTTGTCCGGCGTGATGTTCTTGCCCGTCTCGCTCATAAAGACCAGCGGGCAATAGTTGACCACCATGTGTTCGGCGAAGAAATCGGCCGGGTCAGGGTACCGCTCAGCCATCAGCCCCCACAACCGCCTGCCTGAGACTTCCGACCGCGAGCATGCCAGGCCCTCAACCGGTCGCTTGGGGTGTTCATGGGTGGGTTTGCCAACTTCGGCCTCGACCCCGATATAGTTTTTTACCGCATCGATCTCACCGAAGGGCAGGCCGGTTTGAGCCATGCCCCAAGGCCCGGGGTTCATCCCGAGCATAAGGACGCGTTTGCGGCCATCGCCGAAGCGTTCCGTAAAGGCTTGATGCATCGGCCAGGCATAGTCGAGCGGGTTGTAGACGTGTGTCACCGGGTCGGCGAAACGAAGTTTGTTGACCGCGGAGCGCAGGGACTTGCTGTGCTTGAGGATGTTCGCAGTACTCATTACTTCACCTGCTTCAATCGCTCGTCCAACAGGCCACGCATTGTTTTCAGTTGATTGGATGCGCTCGGCACTTTCGCAAGATTCGTGAACTGCTTCGGATCACTCTTCATGTCGTAGAGTTCTTCGGACCGGTCGACATATCGAATGTATGCCCAGTCCTCGGTTCGGAGCAGGTGGCCGTTGCGCACGAGTGTGTAGGCTGAATCACGGGGGTTGTCTTTCGCGGTCACCAGGTCCAGTCCAACGCAGTGCTTAGGGATGGGTAGGCCCGCGAAGACGCACATGGAGGGGTAGATATCGACAGCTTCCATCAATCCTGCCCAGCGTTTGCCCGGCTCGATCCCCGGGCCTGCGGCGATCAGTGGGATTCGGGCCGACTCTTCATGCAGGTGCAGCTTCTGCCAGAAGTCGTGCTCGCCGAGGTGGTATCCGTGGTCGGACATAAAGACGATCAGCGTGTTGTCAGCGAGGCCTTGCTTGTCCAGTGCATCAAGTAGCCGGCCAACCTGTGTGTCCATGAATGACACGCTGGCGTAGTAGGCTCGCAGGGTTCGCTTGCGTGCCATCTCGTCTTTCATGCCGCGCCGCTTGCCGGTGCCGGTTAGGCCGAGTTTGGGGATGTCGGCGTGGTCATTTTCGACCTGCTTCGGGAGCTTCATCTTCTCCGCAGGGTAGGGCGTGTAATACGGTTCGGGTGCAACCAGCGGAACGTGTGGTCGGACGAATCCAACGGCGAGGAAGAAGGGCTTGTCCTTCAGTTCGCCGCCGAGCAGTTCAATGGCTTTGTCCGTCGCGCGGACATCGTGCTGTGCTGAGCCATCGGTCGGGTCCTCGACGACGTAGAACGCGCCGCCATAACCCAGTGAATAGTGAATCTTGCGATCGGGGTCGGGCTTGAGTCTCTCGCCGGAGAGATGCTCGTGCTTGCCGGGGGTCCACTGCTCGTCGCTCTTGAAGTTGAACTTTTTCGACCATGAGGCCGGGTGGTCCGGCCCATCGACACCGGCGGTGATGTCACCGGGCACACGCATGTGATAAAGCTTGCCAAGACGGATCGAACTGTAGCCGTTTTGTTTGAAGTACTGCGGCAGGGTGGGGCGGTCGCCGAGCGACTCCGAGAGGATGTCGCGATCGCTGTTGCCGGTGACTTTGTTTTGCTGCGGGTAGAGGCCCGAGAGCAGTGCGGCACGGGCCGGTCCGCAGACGGGGTACTGGCAGTAAGCCCGGTCCATGACGAAACCACGTGCTGCCAGGCGGTCGATATTGGGGGTCTTCACCTGCTCGTTGCCGTAGCACCCCAATGCCTCGGCCGAGAGATCGTCTGCGATGATGAACAGCACGTTGGGGCGGGCCCGGGCCTGGGGTTCGCTGAATGCGGGTAGCACGGGTAGGAGTATCAGCAACAGGCAGAGCAGGTGTTTCATGCCCGCATCGTACCGGATCGCCGCTCACAAGCTCAAAGGGTTGTCCCAGCGGCTTGACTGCGGTATCGTGACCGATTCAACCCCATTTGGTCGGGGCCCGTGTTTGTGAGAAAGGTTTGCCGATGCGTCTTTCTGAAATCCTACGTACCGACTGCATCAAGGTCCCACTCGCAGCGACCGAGAAGCAGGCCGCGCTGTTCGAACTGGTTGACCTGATGGGTGAGGTCGGCGCGGTCAGCGAGGTGCAGGAACTCAAAGACGCCGTCTGGCAACGTGAGCAGACCCGGACCACCGGCATCGGCCACGGCATCGGGATCCCGCACGGCAAGACCGGTTGCCTCCACGAACTGCACATGGCCATCGGCATCCCGTCCACGCCTATCGAGTTTGGTGCGATCGACGGCAAACCCGTTGAGTTGATCATCCTCCTGGCAAGCCCCGCAGACCAGACCGGCCCACATATCCAGGCGCTGGCGAAGATCAGCCGGCTCCTCACCGACGACACGTTCCGCGACGCGGTCAAGAAGGTGGAGAGTGCCGAGCAACTCTACGAGATGCTGATCCAGCACGAGGCAGAACTCGCCGGGGCGTGAGTTTTACAGACAATCAATAAATCGTTCCTCGCTGCTTCGCGTAGTCGTTCAGCACATTGACTGCAGCTTGTCGCTCGATGTCGCGAGCGACTGTGATGCCACGTTCTTTTAAAGCCTCCGGCCACTCGCTGAGTTTCGCCCCTTCATCGAAGCCGACGGCTCGAGCGTCTTCATCGCGTGCGCCGCACAGCAACTGTTTGACGCCCGACCAGGGCACCGCCCCAAAGCACATTGCGCAGGGCTCGGTCGAGGCGGCGAGTTCAAAGTTCTCTTTCCCGCCATCACTCAGGTCGTACCGACCCAGTGCCTTTTGGGCCAACGCGATCGCGACCATTTCGGCGTGGAGGATCGAGCTATTCGTGGTCGTGACGAGATTGACGCCCGGGGCGATGAGTTGGCCTTTGCTGTCAAAGATCGCGGCACCGAAGGGGCCGCCGGTCTTATGCTTGATGTTCTCCGCGGAGAGCGCGATAACGAAGGCCATGCGCTGCTCGGG
>JBMZAP010000136.1:0-10106 GCA_049611445.1 Phycisphaeraceae bacterium
CCGGCCGTGAAGGCATCGAACTGGCGACCGACCCCCATCAGTCGTCACGCTATGACGTGATCCTGCTTGACATCCAGATGCCTGGTATGGACGGCTACACGGTCGCTCGCATGTTACGGACCGAAGGGATTGCGATTCCAATTATTGCTTTGACGGCACATGCCATGGCCGACGATCGCGAGAAATGTTTGCAGGCTGGCTTCGATGATTATGTCACCAAACCGATTAACCTCGACCAACTCATCGCCAGCATTCGCCGTGGCATCAAGGCGGATCACCTAGTTCAACAGAAGCAGCACCCAGATCCTAGTCCAGAAAGTATCCGTAGTAACCGAGCGGATGATGAACGCTTCCGGCCGCTGCTTCTCTCCTATTTGCAGTCGCTTGCCGAGGCTTACATCAACTTAAGTACGGCGTTCAGCAATGGTGACTGGGAACAGGTGCGCCAACTGTCTCATAAACTTCGCGGAACCGGAGCCAACTATGGTTTTGAACAACTCTCAGATGCTGCAAAAGACTGCGAGACACTGATCATCAAAAACGCCGATCTCGGCCGAAAGTCCAGTGCCACTACAGAGTTGCTTGCCCTGCTCTGCAGGATCGAAGGTGTTGATACATTGCTCGAGCAGAAGAGCGCAGTCTGATGACATCTCAGTCTAATCGGAGAGCCATGCCGCGGCTTCGCGAATTCACCGATAACGCCATTCACCCCCGGGGCTCCAATTCGAATTCTGCCACAGATTCCTGACGCAATCGCGACGGGTTTTAGTCGATGCACATGGGCTCAATCTCATGAGCTGCTATTGCTCCCAGACTGGCAAAGCACTGGCAGCAGGGATGTCTTGAAATTGATACCCCTGAAAGCCGCCCACGCGTGTATCATGACATACAGGCAGTTTGCCTGCTCATTGTCTCAGCCGGTCCGGACCCGGCCTGTTTCGACAAGTCATTCGGGTTGTACATGATGCGTAATCCTGATTCCGAGGCCAGCAGTAGTATCTTTCCGACGACACACTGGACGGTTGTCAACGTGTTGAAGGAAGCTTCTCCTCAGGATAAAGAGGCACTGCTCACCGATTTTATCCGGCAGTACACGCCAGCCTTTCGAGTCCATCTCATCCATAGCCGGGGCCTTCGAAACGAGGCGGACATTGATGATGTGATTCAAGGTTTTCTGACAGACAAATTAATCTTTCGGAATCTCTTCGACCATGTCAGTCAGGACCGTGGCAGGCTTCGCGATTACCTCCGACGGTCTTTAGACAACTATGTCTATGAGAAGAATCGCACGAAGTCTGCAGCCGCCTGGAACCAACAATCGTCACTGGATGATGGTGCCGTGGCGATTGCCGCTGAAACACAAGCATCCCATTCAGAAGAAGTTTGCCCATTTGACGTGGGTTGGGCGCTTTCCGTGTTGACCGAAACAATCAAGCGTACGAAGCAGCAATACGAAAACTCGGATCGTGAATCGATCTGGCGCGTCTTTGACGCCTGTGTCCTCCAACCCTTACTGACGAGCGATTCCTCGGCGTCCTACACGTCGCTTGCCCATGAATTAGGCCTCTCGAGTAAGGCAGTTCAAAACCGAAGAGTCAGTGCGCTGCGAGCATTTGGCAAGCACCTGACCGCGGTGATTGCCGAGTACGTGGGCAACGACCCAGACCGCATTGCGATCGAAAGCGCAGAACTGCAAGAGGTGATGCAAAGCGACGCGTTTTATGAGGCGGCCGAGGGGGTTTCATACTGATGGTTCAGCAAACTCATCAATCAGAACCATTGATCTCAGACTTGTTTCGCGATGCGATGGCAACCGCATATCCAGATCGCTTTGGGTCCGTTGCAGATGACCCCCAAAGCTATCGCATGCCACTCAACCGGCTCTCCGAATACATGGACGAGCTGGATACGGATGCCCCCGGCTTGGGCCTGATCGATTGGACGCCGGCACTACAGGCCGCCTACCAAGATGGCTACGACCCCTTAGCACCGATCGGGGAAGGGAGTTCTTCTTCCGTCTGGCGTTGTATTGACCGTTCCTTTGGCCGAGAGGTTGCGCTCAAGTCCATCCGCGACGAGAGCAACATGGAAACCGAGCGAGCCGTGCAGACGCTTCAGGAAGAAGCGGAACTGCTCGGCCGACTTCAGCACCCGGGTATCGTTCAGGCAGTACGTCGATCCGGCACGGGTCGTGGCTCATATCTAGCGATTGACTTTGTCGATGGCGACAATCTGCTGACACATGCGCGACTGCTGCAACTCGATGGAAAAACGCGCATTCGCCTCTTTGCCCGAACACTTGACGCCGTAGCGTATTTACACGCCAAAGGGATTATTCACGGGGATCTCAAGCCTGATCACATTCTCATCCGTGAACACAACCAGCCGGTCCTGATCGATTTCGGCCTATCCTCGCTGAGTAGTTCCAGAGATTTGGGGCTCTTGAGTACGCGCCAGATCGGCGGCTCCGGGCACTACCGAGCACCCGAGGTTGTTTCTGCGTCAGCAAGCGAGCCAACGCCAAGTCAGGATGTGTATTCACTGGGTGTCCTCCTCAGAGAACTCATCGCTGATGTTGATCTGGGGGATGCCAGCGCTTGTATTGAACAGGCGGTTCACGCCGCGACGCAAGAAGATCCGGAGCAGCGCCCCCAAGACGCGAAGGCTCTGCTTGAGCGACTGCAACCGGCACTGACGACACAACCATTTGCGACGCGTACCTCGCCTGCGGCTACGGTGCGTACTTGGATCCTTGCTGCCGCAGTCATCCTGCTGCTGGGGGTCTTGTCTGTGACCTGGCTTATCCCAGCAGCAGACGACCCGCAACCGCATGCGGCGCGTTCCGGAGATGACGGCAATCGCCTTGCTGCACGAGCATCCCTGTTTGATCTCGCCTTACAGGACATTTATACAGGCAATACGCAGCGGGCAATCGATCGCTTGTCTGATCTCAGTAACGACTCAGGCGACACTCAAGCGCCGTGGGAGAACCGGCATATCAGGGCGATGGCGGAAGGGCAGGGCGAAACCTATCCATTCGGCGAAAATCCGTATGAGTCCGCCAATGCGTTACGCGTCGACTATGCCGCGGCCTCTAACACGCTCGCTTACATCAAATACAGTGAAGGCCGGTACGAATTGTGGGTACGTTCGCTGAATGAGTCCCCACGCCTGATCTATGCGACATCAGATTACGTCTACGACATTGCGATAGGCGAAGGCGGCACGCGACTGGCCTTGGTAAAAAAATCCGGCGAATGCCTGCTTTGGACACTGGACGCCAAGAATCTGGAGCCCATCGAGCAATCCTCTATATCACTCACAATCAACCCGCGAATCGCGTGGTTTGCTGCAGACAAAGAAACGCTACTGCTGTTTTCTCCGCTTGAACGCACCCTCGTATGCTGGAGCCTTAGCGAGAAAGAGCCGACCGAGCCGACATACTTGATCCAGGATTGCGACAACGCGTACCGGCTCGCTTCAGGACAGGGCTCGTTTATGGTTGCGACCAAGGGCGAGCATACTGAAACTGGAAAGACGCAACTACGCGTGTTCAATCGCAAGGGCAAGATGACACGGCGCGTTGATCTCGAAGACGGCCAACTTCCTATCAGTGCGGACACCGCTCCGGGCCCTGACGCATCCATCGCACTGGGCATGCCCAAGGGCTATGTCAGAATTCTTCCGGCCGGGAAGCCCCAATGGCTTGCTCCCAGCGACTTGAGCACCAACAGTTCCGTGACCGCAGTGTTGGTCAATGAGACAGAAAGTCGTGTCTTCGCATCACTGGGCCGCATCCATGTAATCGACATGGATGGCACCGTTCTGATGCGACTGGGCAATCGCGACAGCCGCGAACACTTGATCACGCAGTTCGACTACGACGCGTCGCGATCGGCACTCACGAGCGTCTCTGTCCAGGATCTGTGGCGATGTGTCGGCCAGTAAGCCGAACGCATGCCGCCATTCATCTTGCAGCTATTTCACAATTCGCTCGAAACGCCGCGCGATGACGCCAACTAAGGGGGGCTGGAACGTCGGGTTCACCGACGTCGCCGCGTGCAGCATCCTGCCAGCAAACCCAATGCGATGAGGGCACCAGATGCGGGCTCGGGCACTGATATGGGCGTTAGCGTGAGTCTGACCGGCTCGTTTGCAACTGGGTCGGTGACATCCATCGCGAAATTGAATGTCCGAGCGTCATAAGTCGCGTCATCCCAGCCAAGGCTGGTGTAGCTCTTCTTTGTCGGCGTCAGATCGGTTGGCAAGATGGTGCCTGCCAAGCTCGTCGGCATGATCTGCGAAAACGTTGCGGGGCCCGAAAGCTCGAAGTCGAAGCTCGCCCAAATGTCAGGTGTGTTGTTGTCGACAGTCAGGAACATCAAATAGTTCGTAGGTGCGCCAGGTATGACATCGACTTCGATGGTGACCGGGCCTGTCGTTCCCCAGTCCAGCAGATTGATCAGCCAGAGGTTTCCTGCGGGATTACCCAACAGAGCGACGTTGAGATTGCCCGCTCCAGCAGGATCGAGGCTGGGCACGGGCGACAGAGTACCTGCGTGGCTTTGCTCAGCGGCAAATGCGGCCGTAAGGATGGCGGTGGCGATAACAAATTCTTTTTTCATAGGGATTCCTCTTCCGGGTTACCTGAGAATGGTAACTAGTTTGGTAATTTTTGCAAATTTATTCTTTTGCGCGCAGCAACGACCACTGGCGCGCATTTAAGGAGGTAAGTGGGCATGGATCCTGGATCCTGCCTCACTGTGATTCACGACTCACTCGGATCAGTGAGGAGGGGTAGGGTTTCCAGGGCCTACCTCTCCTCTCTTTTTTCTATATCTATCCACGTTTGTGCGACCTCCTGGGCGTCCCTCGCGATCGCGCCAACGCCTGCCCAATCACAATGACCGACAGGCGATTCTCAGAAATGAGAATCGCGAAGTTTTCTTTGAGATAAGTTCTCAGGCAATCAATCCACGTGGTGCAGGCGCGGCGGCACATTGCTGAAGCCAATGCAAATGATCCCTTAGCGGCCGGTCTTGCCCTCGCGGCTGATGAGCAAAAAGGATTGGTCATCCATCGCCGGGCGGTCGGCCTGATGGGAATCAATCTGCTGGCGTATGGCCCGTGTCAAGCCCGAAGCCGTGAGATGGTCTGCACTTGCTTTACCAAATAGTTCGCTCAACCCCTTTGTCTGAAGCATGCTGCCATCGTCGAGCGTGAGCTCAATCAGGCCATCGGTGTAGAGCAGCATCTTTTCATCGTCTGCGAGCTGATCGTTTTCAGCGGGCATGGCTTCGGGCTGAACGCCAAGGATGAGGTGGTGGCCCGCCTTGAGCTCGCGTATTTCACCAGCAGAATTGACAACCAGTGGCGGGTGATGGCCCGCGTTAATCGATTGGGTCTGCCCCGTCTTCGGGTCGATGACGACGGCCAGCATCGTGACAAAGCGGCCGGCAGGGAGGTAGTCACAAAGGTGCTCGTTGAGCATTTCCATCGTGGGCTCCGCATCGAGGCCGCTCTTGATGCATGTGCGAAGCACACTGTGGATGCTGAGGGTTGCCAGTGCCGCGGCCAACCCATGGCCAGAGACGTCAGCAATTGCGACCATCACTTTGCCATCCGGCAACTTGACGAAATCGAGCAGGTCGCCGCCAACTGCCTCGCAAGGCACAAAGCTCCAGGCGATATCCAGACCAAGGTCCTCTGAATGCTCGGGCAGGATTGAGTGTTGGATCGCCCGCGCGTTCTCCAAGTCCTGCTCAAGCGCAGCACGATTGCGTGCCTGCTCTTTTTCGCGCATCAGCGCTTCGGCCTGCTGGTACTCCTTGGCTGCAAGCGAGATCACCGCCAGCCAGTCGGTAGTTGCGCATGCGGGCGGCAAGCTTACATAAAGCAGTCGCTGCATCTCGCCCCCAGAGCCGAGCGGACAGACCGCGACTGCGGCAGGGGCGTCTGCCACGATCGAAAGATCGACCCCGTCTCGGTTGCGATCATTACTGGCAAGCACGGGCGAACCATCATTGAGTGTTGCCGCAATCGCCGTCCGTGACAGGTGCAACGCGTCAAGGTGCCCCATCACTCGCTCGGGCCAGCCAGCCAATACGGCCGGCGACTCCGAGGAATCACCCTTGGCCTCAATCACCAGCGCCCAATTCGCACGTGCCGCATTTTCGACAAGGAGTTTGCAGAGCCGACGCATACGCGACGTCTCATCGGGATCGTCCATCAGCGTCTGCCCAAATGTATTCAGCAGGCCGATCTGTTCGTAGCCTACTTTCGGCGCGGCCCCGACCATGAGCGTGCTGATCTCAGGCGCGTCGCTTGTCATCCAAGCCGTAGATCGACCAACATTCAGTGCCGCCGTCTCAACAAGTCGAAGCGCGAATCGGCTGATCTGGACCTTGTCACGCGGGCTGATCTTTCGCGATTCGATGCGCTCGCCGTTGACCTTTGTGCCACTGCGGCTGGACAGATCGGTCAGCACCCAGACTCCGTCATGGTATTCGATTTTGGCGTGATGACGGGACACCGTCGATCGCTCAAGCTGGATATCCGCATCTGAGGATCTGCCGATGGTCATGGCGTTGCCGGCCAGATCGACCCACCGCGAATCACCCGCCTCATCCGTGATCTTGAGTTGAAACGTCATAGGCAAGCTTTCGCTCCGCTGGAATACGCATCTTACTGAAACTTTTGCCCGGGATTCCAGTGAGCGCCGATCGGGCGGCGGCCTTCCTGCTACTGCACAAGGGTATCTACTACGCATAGCCGGGGCCGATAACCGGGCCTAAGGCAAGGGCGACCGTTGCGGCAATTCGCATCTATCCGATCTATAGGCAAGCAATACCGCTGTGGGCGGTCTCATGCAGGCGCTACTGATGAAGCATTTCCTTTTTATGCTGGGTGTAACCGTATTCACCAGCATCGTTGCCACGGCGGTGCCATTCTGGGGCGTGATGTTGTATTACGGGTTTGCTACGCTCCGGCCACAGTCGATCTGGGCGTGGTCGCTGAGCAATTCACCTCAAGTACGCTGGTCGCTGTTGGCGATGCTGGTTGCGGCCGTTGCGACCTTAATCAATCTCTCGAGCATCCTTGAGACGTTTCGCAACAACAGAGTTTTTACGCTGCTGTGCGTCTACGCCACCCTCATGCTGATGAGCATGTTGACCGCTTTTAACCCGGCCACTTCATGGTATTGGGCTCAGGAATACGGCAAAGTTTTTGTCATGTTCGCTATCGCAACGCTGGTAATACAGCGTTTCTGGCAGGTCCGCGCGATGGCGTTGATGCTTGTGCTCTGCCTTGGCTATATCGCTTACCACTTCAATTCGATGTACTTTCTGGAAGGTGGCCGACTGGACATCTTCCACTACGGTTTTGCTGGCCTCGACAATAACGGGGCGGGCTCGCTTTTGGCAATGGGACTCCCGTTCGCTTACTTCCTGGCCATGTCCCCAGCGGGGAAATGGCCCAAGTTCAGTCGTATCGTCGGCATCATCGCTGGACTGCTGATCCTACACGCCATCCTGATGAGTTATTCGCGCGGGGCAATGCTTGCCGGCGCATTTGGTCTGTTCTGGCTCATCATGAATCACCGGCCACGTATACAGGCGGCCGCACTCTCAATGTGCATGGTGGTTGTGATCGGCGTGATGGCCGGCGCAGAAATTCGAGAACGAGCCATGTCAACCATGGACTACGAGACCGACGCGTCAGCCCTGTCTCGCCTTGACTCATGGAGCGCGGCGTGGGACATCGTCTGGGAACACCCCATCCTTGGTAAGGGAATCCGTAACTCCAACGAATACAGCCAGAACTATGGTGCCGACCTTGCCGGCAGGACGATCCACAACCAATACCTGCAGATCGCGGCAGACTCCGGCATCCCTGCGGCTCTCGTCTATATCGCGATGCTAACGCTGGCACTCTTGGGCCTGAGGCGTGCTCGCCTGCGCTGCATCCAGGCGGGGGAATACTTTGAGAAGAACCCGAACCCCAAGGGGCCGCACGACAGCCAACAACTCATGGATCGAGCACGCGATGGGGAGTTGTTATGCCTGGCCTTGCAGACCAGCCTGCTGATGTTTGCTTTTTCGAGCATGTTCCTTTCCGTTGAACTGCTCGAGTTGCCGTGGCTCTTGCTGGCTTTATCAGGGATCTTGCCGATGGCGATCGATCGACGGCTTGAAGGCTTGGGGTATTCCGGTACACATAAACAAGGCACCCACCTTTATACACCCCCGCCGATGCCCCAAGCCCCTAAAGCAATACCAGAGCCTGTGCGCAAGGCCGCCTGAGGATTGATGTTTTGACCACGCTATCAAACTCATTGGACCGTCGTCTTGCTCAGGCCGTCGCTACGACGGGTCGCTGGAATGCGGCCGGCAAGCGAAAGCAGGCCATCGCATGGTTGACCGGCTCTGTAGATTTCCTTGCACGTGGCGTCTTCTGGGCATGGCGGAACCGCAAGTACATTACGCCTTTGAAGATGGCGAATATGGCCGTCGTCAATATTGAATTCTTCTTGAAACGTGAACGGCTTGTTGGCCGGCCGTACAAGATGAAGATCGAATCGACCAATATCTGCAATACGCGATGCCAACTCTGTCCGACAGGACTGGGGTTGCGTGGCCGTCGAAAAGGGCGGATGGCCTACGAGCAGTACACCGACCTGATCAAGCAGGTCCGCCGACATCTCTTCGCACTGGACTTGTCGATGTGGGGCGACCCACTCGTCGCACCGGACATCTACAAGATGATCGGACACGCCCACGACAACGGCATCTGGACGTATATCAGTTCTAACTTGCATGGATTCAAGATTGAGCCTCGCAAACAGCGAGACGGGTCTTTCGAAAGCAGAGACGATGCGACCAAATTGATCGAGTCCGGATTGGACATGCTGACCTGCTCTCTGCACGGGGCTAGCCAGGACACTTTCGAGATTTATCAACCCGGCAAGGACTTTGGCGATGCTCTGGCAAAAGTAAGGCATATTGTCGAGACTAAGAAGCGGCTCAACTCAAGCACACCCGCCATCCAACTCAATTTTGTCGTCACAAAACACAATGAGCACGAGATCGAGCCTTTTAGAGAAATGGCCGAGGAACTGGGCTGCAAGCCGATCTTCTCAACGGCTTCGATGAATGTCCGCTTCCTTGACAAGGACAAGAAATTGACGCCGCTTGGCCTCGCCGAGGACGTTCTTGCAAAGAAGACGAAAGACCACCTTGAGGACTGGTTGCCTGAGAACAAGGACTACGTACTCAGTGCGTATGAAGAGATCCGCGAGACCGGCGCCATGCGCAGCGAGGAATTCAACGGGCACAAGACATATAACTGCTCATGGCCTTGGCGGCAAAGCGTGATTAACTGGGATGGGTCAGTTGCGACGTGCTGCGGCTCGTTCGAAGAACGGGAAGATGTTGCAAGCGTCACCGAACAGCCTTTTTCAAAAGTCTGGAACAGCGAGAAATATCGCCTGGCACGACGCAGTTTTAAAAAGAAATTGACCGACGCACAATCGGAAGATAATCCGTGCGCGACCTGCCCGGGGTTCATGCTATGAGTGCCGAATCCCGGTACTGTCGATTCATCGCTTGGATGACACAAGGCTTACGCAGGCGTGTGACATCAATAACGAGAACGCGTCTGCATTGCGACCCGATGAGCAATCTCATCTTCACGCCTCGCAAGCCACAATGCCTTGATGACTCTGTTCGTCAGGCTCCACTTCAATCAATACGCACGGAATACACAAGTTCTGCGATGGAGCATGCCGCATGACCAAGCCAGTGACCATCCTGCACGCACGTACAGTTACGAATTCCGGCGGCGGCCCTGACAAAACCATCCTCAGGAGCGCGGCCCTGCTTGATTCCTCCCGCTACCGCACAATTGCGGCGTACCTGCATCCTGCAGGTGATACGGGTATTGAATCGCTTCGCGGCACGGCTGCTCGCTTTGGCATGGATATGCACGCGATCCCGGAGCGTGGCCCGATCGACCTACGTGCAGTGCGACTGCTCCGCGACCTGTGTAAGCGAATGCATGTCGATATCTGGCATGCACACGACTACAAGACCGACATCCTGGGGCAG